>CALHXW010000274.1 GCA_938040325.1 uncultured bacterium
GCTCGACAAGGGCGCCGAGCTGACCGTGCCCTTGCCGAAGAGCTACAACGCCTTCGTCCATGTCGTGTCGGGCCGCGTCGGCATGTTCGGCCTCAAGGGCAGCCTCGGCAACGCCCAGATGGCCTGGTTCGAGCGCGACGGCGAGGGTGTCCACGTGCGTGCCGTCGGCGGCCCCGCCCGCTTCATCATCGGCGCCGGCGAGCCCCTCAACGAACCGGTCGCCCAGAGCGGCCCCTTCGTCATGAACACCCGCGAAGAGTGTCGCCAAGCCTGGGCAGACTACCGCTCAGGCAAGATGGGTCGCGTCACGCGGTAGCGAAGCATCCGCCCGCCCCGACGCCGCGCCCAACCGCGCGCCCACGCCCACGCCCACGCGCGCGCCCACGCCCAACCGCGCGCCCACGCCCACGCCCACGCCCAACCGCGCGCCCACGCCCGCGCCGCGCGCCGCACGCCCACGCCCAACCGCGCGCCCACGCCCACGCCCACGCCCAACCGCGCGCCCACGCCCACGCCCTAAAACTCGTCAGCCAGTCGGTCCGCTTGGACCCCACCGCGGATGTGGTCGCGGAGCGCGGTGACGACAAGCGTCACCGAGATCATCCCCCAGACCGTGACCACCGCGAGGGCAACGCCCAGCCAGACAGCGGGTGGCGGCGGCAGTGGGCCACCGGTGTCGATGATGTGGTGGAAGGGGCTCGCTGGCCTAGGGTTGTGCATCGAGAGCATCACGCCCGTGCCACCGACACCGATCGTCAGCCAAACACCGGCCTGCACCACGGCGCGGGCGATGTCGTCGCGTCCGAGATCTGCGGCGAGGCGACGCGTCCAGACCAAGAAGGCGCCGAGCCCAAGCCACCCGACCACAGAGATCGCTGGCATCAACAGCCAGATGCCGACGACCACAAGGTTGTTTGGCACGGCGACGTTGGTGCGAACAGGGCCGACGTCTTGGAGAAAGACGCTGGCGACGAAGAGGATCTCGATGATGAGGCCGACAGCGAGGAGCGCTTGGGCAGTGCGTAGGCTCACGCGCCTCGCACCGAGCTCGGCTTGTAGCAGCGAGCCGACGGCGCTTATCAGCAGGGCGCTCAGCGGAATCGCCAGCACCGCGAGCAGCGCCGAGAGCTTCAGCAGCGACGGTGCGTCGAGGTGCCAGAAGACCCAGGCGAGCCCGGTCAGCCCGCCAAGGATCAGCTTCAGACCGATGGCCAGTCCCGCCTGGTGGACACCGCGCAGGGTCAGCGACGCGCTCGCCGCAGGCAACACGCCCGTCGGCCTTGGCGGCAGCGCTCGGCGGCGCCAGAGGGCAAGAAAGCCGGTGGCGAGGGCCAGTGGCATAAACGCGTGGGCCGATGCGTAGAGCCAGGGTCGCGGCTTGGCCGTCCAGGGATCGAAGTCGGCAGCCAGCTCGGGTGCGAGGCCGAGAGCGTCGCCGGGCTGAGCGATCACCCCTGCAGCCAAGAGCGCCACGAAGCCAACGACGAGGACCGCAGCGACGGTCGTCACGTCGGCGTGGGCGCGGCGCGCGCGGATCGCAAGCAGCGCGCCGAGGCTCCCGTAGCAGACCAGCCGAGTTGTGGCCTCCGCGTCGCCGCTGACCGCGACGAGGGCAAGGGCAGCGACGCACGCGAGCGCTGCGAGAACGCGCTCGAACGCCGGACCCGGAACCACAACGACGCGCATTACGCCGGTCGCGAGCAACGCGTGGGCGAGGATACGGACAACGTCGCTGACCAGCGCGGGCGGCGGGCCGACCGAGTGGTGCTCGAAGAACCACCACTGAAGGTGACGCGGCTGCCACGTCACCAGTGCCGCGCCTGCCACCAACAGCACGCCGAGACCAAGCGCCACGCGCAGCTCCCAGGCCTCGAGGATCCACCTGCCAGGAGGCCGCGCGGTGGCTTGGGTTGGTGATGCTGTCATGAGCGCCCCGGGTGACGCGGCGCGCGGCGATGCCACCACAGCGCATAGACAAGGGCCGCAGCGAGTGTGCCCTGGATGGCACCGGTGACCGTGAGCCAGACCCGTGTCGCCGGGACCTCGTCAGCGGCCAAGAGCGCGTGAAGCCCGGCGAATGCGAGCGTGCCGCCAACGATGCTCAGTCGACCGACGTTTCGGGCCCTGTCGGTGGTCGGCCGCTCTGCCTGCAGGCCGTGCGGAGGCGTCTTGCGGAGCCAGCGACGGGCGAGCCACAGGACCGCGATGAGGCCGACGACCGTGCTCAGGTGCTGGGCGACCTTGTAGCCGGGCAGGACGATGCCGCTGATGCTGAGCATGGGCTCCGAGAGCGCAGCGATCTGCCCCACCGCGAGTCCATCGTGGTGGGTGAAGCTGTCCCAGAGGATGTGGGTTGCTGCACCGATCAGCACGCCGATCGAGATGACCCTGACCGACTCCGAGTCTATCGCTGGGGTGCGGGTCCGAAGCCTCTTGCGAAAGGCCAGCGGTGTCAGACTCAGCGCAGGCTGCTGCAGCCACCTAAGCCAGCAGATCGTGACCAAGACACCGAGCGGGAGGTCCGCGATGACAAGACCGAGCGGATGGTGCGTCCACTCAGCGCCCCAGCGGATCGGCATGAAGTAGGGGAGGTCGGGAATCATCGCGCCAACGCACAGGGCGGCCGCCATGATGCCACCGCGCGGGAGCGCGAAGGGCAGCACAGCGGCGGTGTGGGACACGGTGAAGGGCAAAGGCTCTCTATGGGCAACCGGCGAGTCGGAGTGGAGTGTATATGCAGTTGACGGATCGTCGAGATGCTTACCAGCCTCACCTGTTGTGGACGCCGCGAATTCCTGGGTCGTCGAGCTGGCACGGAGCTTGCCTACTCACGGTGTGCGCGCAGAGGGAACGGCGCGACAACAGCCGGCAAAACGTAAGGGAGACTCGTTATTATGACACCCAACGCCAAACCTCCGGGCAACCCGTCCAACCCGCCGGACGCGCACGTCACTCTCGAGTTCCTCGGAGGTGCCCTCTTGGCGCTGCTGACCATCGGGATCGTGGCGATGATGCTCTCGGGCTGTCTCGGTGCCCAAGACGGGCAGGTCGGTGCGGCTGCAGGTGATGCCGGGAGCTGCGGCACGGCGACAGCGCTCACCGATGTGGGCGACATGGTGCGGCAGACGGCGCTGAGCGACTGCGGGACGGCCGCCTGGTACGAGGAGTCTTGGCCCCAGCCGCTTGTCCACGTGCGCACCCCGACCGGCGACGTATGGCCTGCCATCGAGGTGGACGCCAACGGCTGGCTCAGCAGCCTCGCCATCTCGCAAGACGGAACACGGGTCGCCGTTGCCATCGGACAGTCAGACCTCGGGTTCGGCACCACCTTCGTCTACGAACGCGGCACACCCGACGCTGTCACTGAGCTGCCCTATGGATCAGGCGGTGCGATCGGCTTTAGCGCGGGACGCGCCTGGAGCTGCGAGCCCAACCTCAACTACGAGACCCATGTGTCGCTCGAGGCGCAGGACGGGTTTCAGCGCTTCAGCGTGTCCGACTGCGGCCGCCTCATCGCACGTCCCAACCGCCTCGTGGTCGCGCCCGACACCAACGGCGAGGTCGTCATCAGCGACTCGCGCGGCATCCGGAAGCTGCCCATCACCGACTTCATCGGCGATGCGGTTCATGGCGACACGCTCTACTTCCGGCACGCGATGCGCCTGAGTCCCGACGGCGAGCGTCTCGCTATCCAGGAACTCACCTACAGCGTCTTCGACTTTCCGACCTACGCCAATGGCCCTATCTCGGTCTTCGACCTGGCCTCCGACCGCCTGATTGCCGAGGTGGACGCCAACATCGAGACCCTCGTCTTTGCGCCCGAGGGGCACGCGTTCGCCGCCGCCCAAGACCAGAATACGCTCTGGGTTGCTGACAACGGCGTGGAGACCCTGCTGGAAGACATCACCCCGCTGGCGCTCGGCGGCGACGGCCAGCTCATCGGCGTCGACCCAGGCACCGGCCTCATCACGCTCGTCGGTTCGACCGGCGGTCGGCAGGCGCGCGTGGCCGACCAGGCCATCACCTCGTCGCGCTCAGCAGCCGCGTACGCCTTCACCTACGCCGATCGAACGTGCGCGCTCCCCGGCTCGACGTCGACATCCACGCCGGACCCAAGCTGCGCGACCCACAGCGTGGGCGTCTGGACGGGCGGCGAGGTGCAGTGGCGCCGGCGCGCTGCGGCCGTAAGCCAGACGATCCATTGGGTTGGCGACGACGGCGCCCTCGTCGTTAGCCAGGCCATCAGCAACGCGATGGTCGAGGTGACCGCGTTCGATGCGGCCGGTGTCGCAGTGTGGCAGCGGGAGACCGCGGAGGTTGGTCGCGTCGCTGGCGACGGGCACACGGCGCTCGTGGCAGTCGCCGGTGGTCCTGGCCAGCTCCTCGTCGCGATCGACACGCGCAGCGGCACGTCGCGTGAGGTGATGAGCGGCCAGGACATCGCGCCGCGACTTGCACGGCTTGGTCCGGTGGTCGCGATCACCTACGAACCCCAGAGCGGCGCGGACACGGTGCTACAGCTTGGGGCCATGCCGCGACTCTGACGGTCGACGCCTGCCGCTGAGCGGGGTACTGCTCAGGCGTGTCGATCGTGATCATCGCCGAGAAGCCATCCGTTGCCCGCGACATCGCCAAGGTTGTTGGCGCCACGTCCCGCGGTGACGGCTTCCTTGAGGGCGGCGGCTACCGGGTGAGCTGGGCCGTCGGCCACCTGCTGGAGCTCTGCCAACCCGATGCGTACGACCCGAGCTGGAAACGTTGGAGCACCGCGACCTTGCCGATGGTGCCAGACGCGTTTCGCTACCGTCCCCGACGCGGTGGCGCCAAGCAGCTCAGCGTCCTCAAGCGTCTCATTCGCGGGCGTGACACGCGTGGGGTGATCAACGCCTGCGACGCGGGGCGCGAGGGCGAGCTCATCTTTCGACTCGTCTGGGACCACGCCGTGGCAGGTCTCAGCCGGCCGCCGGGTGTGAAGCGCCTGTGGATCTCATCGCTGACGACCCAGGCCATCCGCGCAGGCCTCAACAACCTCAAGCCCGGCGCGGCCTACGACCGCCTCGCGGATGCTGCTCGGTGCCGCTCCGAGGCCGACTGGCTTGTCGGCATGAACGGCACGCGAGCGCTGACGTTGCTGGGGCGTCGAGCAGGCGGCAGCGAGCTGATGTCGCTGGGGCGCGTCCAGACGCCGACGCTGGCGATGCTCGTCAACCGTGAGCGTGCCATCGAGCAGTTCGTCGCCGAGCCCTTCTGGCAGGTGAAAGCCCGCTTTGTGGTCCTTGCTGCCGGTGAAGGCCACGCCCCGTCTCCACCAGCCGCCAGATCCGCTTCAAGCCAGGCTCAGGAGATGTCGCAGGCCGCGGCAGGCCAGACGTATGATGGCCAGTGGTTTCGCGGTCGTCAGGACCGCCTACCCAGCGCCGCCACCGCGAAGGCCATCGTCGACGCCGTCGCCAACAAGCGCGGCACCATCATCTCGTGTGAGCGCAAGGAGGCGCCGCGACGTCCACCGCTGCTCTACGACCTGACCAACCTGCAGAAGGCGGCGAACCGGCGACTCGGCTTTTCCGCCGACCGTACGCTCAAGACGGCTCAGGCCCTCTACGAAAAGCACAAGGCCATCACGTACCCGCGCACCGACTCGCGCTTTCTGACCACGGATATGCGCGCCGGGTTGCCCAACATCGTCAGCGCGCTCAACCAGCAGGGAATGCCGTGGCGTCCAGCAGCTGCGGCTGCTCAGGCCCGCGGCGCCCGTGTTGGCGGCAGCGTGATCCGAGACAAGGCTGTGGGCGATCACCACGCCATCATACCGACCCTCAAAGTCCCGGCGCCAGGCAAGCTTGGTGCCGACGAGCGGCGGCTCTATGAGCTGATCGTCCAGCGCTTCTTGGCGGTCTTTCTGCCCGATGTTGTCTACGCGAAGACGCGGCTGGTCACCCAGGTCGGCGACCACACGTTCTTGAGCCTTGGCCGCGTCCGGACCCAGGAGGGGTGGCACCTGGCAGAGCCACCGCCGAAGAAGCCGCCCAAACCCAAGCCCGGTGAGCCCGTAGCGGCCGCCACGTTGCCGCTGGTGGAGACAGGGACGCCAGTGGGCTGCGAACGCGCGGCAGCCCGTGAGAGCAAGACCGAGCCGCCACCGCGCTACAGCGAGGCGACGCTGCTCTCCGCCATGGAGGGTGCTGGTAAGGAGCTCGACGACGAGGCGCTCCGGGCAGCCATGCGTGGCAGCGGCTTGGGAACACCGGCAACGCGGGCGTCGATCATCGAGACCCTGTTGCGGCGCGAGTACATTCGCCGTAAAGGCAAGCAGCTCCAAGCGACTCCGCGGGGCTGCTCGCTGGTCGAAGCGCTGCCCTCTGATGCCCTGCGCTCGCCCGAGCTGACCGGTCGGTGGGAGTCGCGACTGGCGACCATGGCCAGCGGCGGCAGCGAGCACCGCGGGCGGTTCATGGACGACATCATCCGCTTCACGACGACCCTCGTCAGCGAGATGAAGGCTGCCGAGCCCCCAAGGGAGATTGCCGAAGCGGCTGCGGAGGTGCTCGGGCGCTGTCCGGTCTGTGGCGGTGATGTGACGGCCGGTCGGTCCGCCTACAAGTGCGCGAGCGGCCGCGAGTGCACGTTCGTGATCATGAAGCGCATCGCGGGTCGCCAGACCTCGCCGGGCCTGGTGCGGCTGCTGCTTGCGGGCAAGACGTCGCAGCCACTGAAGGGCTTCCGCTCGAAGAAGGGAAAGCGCTTCAGCGCCGCGCTCAAGCTCGATGCAGAAGGCACCGTCGTCTTTGAGTTCGCAGAGCGCAAGAGCTCGAGCCGGCAAGACAAGCCCGCGGCATCGAAGTCCGTGCCAACAAAGTCCACGCGCCCAAAGGCCGCGACGAAGCGCCCCGCCAAAAAGGCGCCGGCCGGACCCCCGAAGTGCCCGGAGTGCCGCCAGGGCCAGGTCATGCGCGGCCGCCGGGGCTGGGGATGCACCCGCTGGCGCGAGGGCTGTGGCTTCGTCGTGTGGTTTGAGCAAGGCAGCATCGTCCTGCCCGACGACGAGGCAGACCGCCTCTTTCGCAAGAAGCAGACGCGTCTGCTGGCGGGCCTGAGCGATGACGGGAAGGCCCGGCTGGTGCTGGACCTCGACGTCGAGGGCAACGTTCGCGTGGAGCTCAGCAAGCGTACGAAGCGCAAGGTCTAGACCAAAACAAGCGCTGGTCGACGTAGCTGCTCCGTGAATGCCCAAGCACCGATTGCGCCCGTCGCGGAGCGTGGCCTACCATGACCCCGCGACGACGGCTTAGGGGACATGATGGCGAAGCGTTCGACAGTGGTTGGGGTGGTGTGGGTTGCGGCGATGCTGGCGGCGGTTGCGCTCGCGTCGACATCGACGAAGGCTCAGGCTCAGTGTGGCTCGTGGACGGTGACGCTCGGCGACACGACGTTCACGGTGTCGCCTCATGTGTCGACCGAGTCGCCTGCTGACTTCTATGAGTCGAACAAGGACGCCATTGGCGAGCCTAACCGCACCACGCTGGCGATCTATCAAGGACCTAGCGGAGCCCCCGGCCTGATGATGGTCCACGACGACGCCGATGGCTCGAGCGGGAGCATCGCGTTCACCGTCGTTGGCGTGGATGAAGGGAACCTCGCCATCCTCGACGACGCCAACGAGCTCGGCGTGAGCGCCAGCTCGGGCCTGTACTCGTGGGCCTGGAACTCTTCCAACCGCGACGGTGCCCTGTGGGCCGATCTCGATCGCAAGAGCTGCGTCGTCCTGCGCCGGACCGGTGCGATCTCGGGCATCACGTCGATCGATGTCGAAAACGGCGACGGAACGCGCGAGACCTTTGGCACGACCTCAGGCTTCGTGAGCGTCTGCCCCGCATGCTGTGAGACGGACGCTGAGGTCTGCGACGGCGTCGACAACAACTGCAACGGCGAGTCCAACGAGGGCGTGACGGGGTCACAGACCTTCACGGTCCAGCAGGGCACGCAACAGTTCGCCATCACCCCCTGGGCGAGCGGGTCGTCGCATCCGGCGGCCTTCACAGCCAACGACGCGACCTGGCAGCAGCCGCAGCACGTCAGCTTCCGCATGCATGGCGATCCCACCGGCGACCTGTCGCTGATGATCAGCATCGCCAGCGAGGCGATCACCGCCGGCACCCTGCAGATGAACATCGCCAACCTGCCCCCGACGGCCTACGTCGCTGAGGAAAATGACGTCGGCGAGGGACCTGCCATCGCCAACGGCACCGCCGACCTCGACTTTGCCTGGGCGGCGGCTGGCAGCGACGGCCTCGTCATTGCCGGGCTCGACTGGGAGAGCTGCTTTACCCTCACTCAGGTGGCCGCAACGGGCGTCTACGCCTACGTCGTCGTCGATGCTGACGGGACGCGCCGGCCGCTGAGCAGCAAGGGCGGCGCCATCACCATCTGTCCTCAGCTGTGCTGCACGCCGGGCCCTGGTGGCTGTGGCGGTGACTGCGGGACGCTCTGCGCGCCTGGCGACGCGTGCACGGTGGACGCCGACTGCGGCACTGGCACCTGCACAGCTGGCACCTGCCGGTCGAACGGCTGTGACAACGGCACCCAGGACCTCGACGAGCCAACCACCGACTGCGGCATCGGCTGCGATGACAAGTGCGATGCGGGACAGGCGTGCTGGCAGGGCGGTGACTGTGACTCGGGCGTCTGCACCGCAGGGCTCTGTGTCGCGCCGACGTGCAGCGATGGTGTGGCCAACGGCGGGGAGCCGTCGATCGACTGCGGTGAACCCTGCCAGGACCTGTGTCCACTGGGCGAGCCTTGCAACAGCGACCTCGACTGCTCCGGCCTGTGCGTCGCGGGCGAGTGTCGGCTGTCGAACTGCAAGTACCGCCTCAAGCGTCCAGGGGCGGGGATCGACCAGATCGTGCGACCCTTCAAGATCGGCGACACCGTCGAGGACTTCTACAGCTACGGCAACCCCCACAACGCCAGCGCCAACACAGGGTTTGAGATCCCCGACGAGTCCAACATGATGATCCACGAGGAACCCAACGGCGAGCTCGGCATCATCTGGATCCTCGACGAGTCCCAGGACGGCGATGGTGGTTCGGCCGTCATCACCTTCGAGGGCATCGACAGCGGTCACCTGGCCGTCAAGGACGACCCGACCAGCGACACCTACAACATGGACACTGGCGTGATGTCGTGGAACTGGGCGCCGTGCTGCACCGATGGGCTCGCGATCAGCCGGCTGCCGGCCGAGATGTGCGTCACGGTCACGATCGACCCTGACAGCGTCACGGGCTGGACCAAGTCCAACTTCATGGACAGCGACGGCACGTTTATCCCAATCGGCACCAAAGAGCAGGGGCCGATCACCGTGTGCGCCGAGGACTGTTGCACCTACGGGCCGTGCTCGTGCGGCGGCACGTGCGGTGACCTCTGCGACGTCGGTGAGTGCTGCGCCGACGACAGCGACTGTGGCGAGGGGGTCTGTGACGCAACCACCAAGATCTGCACGACCATCACGTGCAGCGACGGCATCCAGAATGGCGACGAGACCGATGTCGACTGTGGTGGTCCGGACTGCCCTGACTGTGAACCTGGCGAGGTCTGCCTCATCGGCGAGGACTGCACGTCAGGCGTGTGCGCGACGGCGACCGAGGGCACCGTGTGTTCCGTCGCCACCTGCAACGACATGGTCAAAAACGGCGAGGAGACAGGCGTCGACTGCGGCGGCCCGGTTTGTCTCGGCTGCGAGACAGAAGAGCCCTGCCAGCTCGACACCGACTGCATGAGCGAGGTCTGCGAGGCTCAGGAGTGCTCGGCGCCATCGTGTACCGACTCGATCGACAACGGCACCGAGACCGATGTGGACTGCGGCGGACCTGACTGCCCGCCGTGCGATACCACCAAGTCCTGCAACGAAGGCAGTGACTGCGTATCAGGAGCCTGTATCGACGACGTTTGCGTCGAGCCGAGCTGCGACGACGCTGTTCAGAACGGCCTGGAGACTGACGTCGACTGTGGCGGGCCCGTCTGCGATGGCTGCCAGACAACCGAGGGCTGCAACGAGGCCGACGACTGCGCGGACGGGATCTGCGGCGCGAACGGCGCGTGTGCACCGCCGACCTGCATCGACGGGATCGCCAATGGCGACGAGACCGACGTGGACTGCGGCGGCGGGCTGTGCCCGATGTGTCCCAACGGGAGCGGCTGCACGGAGCCTGGCGACTGCACCAGTGGCTTGTGCGAGTCCGACACGTGCGTGCCTCCTGGCTGTGCCGACGGCGTGCAGAGCGGCACCGAGACCGCGATCGACTGCGGCGGCACCGAGTGCCCGGCGTGTCCGATCGGCGATGGCTGCGTCGCAAGCACCGACTGCATCACCGAGGTCTGCGAGGGCGACGTCTGTGTCGCGCCTGGCTGTGATGACGCGACGCTCAATGGCGCCGAGACCGGCGTCGACTGCGGTGGCGGCGTCTGCCCCGACTGCGCGACCGGCGTTGGCTGTGTCGTCGACGGGGACTGCGAGAGCATGGTCTGCCTGGCGGGCACCTGTGCCCCGCCAACGTGCGCCGACGGTGTGGCCAATGGGACGGAGACCGACATTGACTGTGGCGGAACCAGCTGCGAGCCGTGCCCCGACGAGGGCGGCTGTGAGCAGGGATCGGACTGTCAGAGCGCGGTGTGCAACCAGGACCGATGCGTCGAGCCCACCTGCGAGGACGGCGTGCTCAACGGGACCGAGGTCAACATCGACTGTGGTGGTGGCGGCTGCGAGGGCTGCCCGGATGGCGCAGGCTGTGGCGAGGGCGTCGACTGCGTCAGTGGTGTCTGCCAGAGCGACACGTGCACGGCTCCGAGCTGCACCGACGGCGTGCTCAATGGCGCTGAGACTGACATCGACTGCGGTGGCCCGGACTGCCCGGACTGCGCGCTGGGCGAGCTGTGTAACGATGCCGACGACTGCGACAGCGACTTGTGCAGCCTCGGGGTGTGCGCCGAGGTTGGCTGCAACGACGGCATCATGAACGGGGCCGAGACCGACGTGGACTGCGGCGGCGGCGTCTGCCCAGACTGCGGCCTGGGTGGCGGCTGCGCCAACAACAGTGACTGCACCACGCTCGAGTGCACTGAGGGCGTCTGCACCGGCGGGAGCTGTGACGATGGGGTGCGCAACGGCGCGGAGACCGATGTGGACTGCGGCGGCGGTACGTGCCCGGCGTGCGGGGTTGGCGAAGACTGCAGCGCGGCGACCGACTGCGAGTCGGGTGTCTGCGATGCTGGCGAGTGCGGGACGGTCAGCGGCTGCAGCGATGGTGTGCTCAACGGCGACGAGACGGACGTGGACTGCGGCGGTAGCTGCCCGGGCTGCGACACGGGCGAGGACTGTGGCGACGGCACGGACTGCGGCTCAGGCGTGTGCGACGCCGGCGTGTGCGGCGAGGCTAGCGGCTGCACCGACGGTTCGATGAACGGCGATGAGACCGACGTGGACTGCGGCGGCAGCTGCCCGGGCTGCCCGCTTGACGGCGGCTGTGGCGTGGACGCCGACTGCGCGGAAGGCACCTGCATCGACGGCGTCTGCGCGCTGCTCGACACCGACGGCGACGGGATCCCCGACGTGATCGAGACAGGTGGCGACAACCCCACCGATCCCAACGACGCTGACAGCGATGACGACGGCCTCTGCGACGGGCCCAAGGACGTCGCCGGCGAGTGCGACGGCGGCGAAGACGAAAACGCCAACGGCCGCGTCGACGCCGGCGAGACCGACCCCAACAACCCCGACAGCGATGGCGGTGGCCAAAACGATGGCGACGAGGTCAACGCTGGCAACGACCCCCTGCAGTCCGTCGACGACAACCAGGTCATCGTGCGAGGCGGCGGCACCAACGACTGCTCGGGCGGTAGCGGGCCCACGGGCTTGGTGCTCTGGGCGCTTGCGTTGCTTGGCGTAGTGGCTGTGCGGCGTCGCCGGCAGTGCGACCATGTCTAGCCACTGAACAATGCGGATTGCGACCGAACCTAGACGTCACGCCTAACGTAAGCGGTCAAAAGCTTACGCGCGTCATCCTCGGTTGATGGCCAGACTTCGCCGCAGAAGCGGTCGACCATTCGACCGGCATGTTCGCGGATGTGCTCACGCAATCGCTGAAACTGTTTTGGTTTCCACGAGCCGGCGGCTACATCGACGCTTAGCCAACCAAGGCCTTCGGCGACGTTCCTTGCGCCGTTGACGGCGCCAATTGCCCGATTGCCTTGCTCCACAGCCAAGAGCATCTTGTCCGCGAACGTCGTTGCCGTACCTAGCGAGGCGTAAATACCCATCACAGCGACGGTCACTGCCATGGCTCCCCCAACGATCTTCACCACCGGATTGACGTCGATTTCGTTGACCATCTCATCAGGGAGATTGTGTTGGTCGCCGCCGTCAGCGCGGTGCGTGACCGTCCCGTCATGTCCCTGTTCCAACATCCACTCCGGAGACACGAGGTAGTGCTCGTTGACCCAGGCGAAGAACCCCTCGGTGAGCGACTTCATTCGCTCTGGGGTGAGCTCGTGCGCGGGTGCCATCTTCCTGCTCACGCGCGTCCTCTCGGCGAGTCGATTGATGGCCTCAGGCGAGTGGGTTTTCCCGGTCTTGTCGACCCAAACGTCTTGGTCGTCATCGAAGGTGAACCCGAATCCGCGCGTGCTGAGATACGGCACGCTGACTCTCCGCGCCTCGCCAGCAGCACGGTCGCTAGCCGCCTCTTTGTCCGTGCGAGCGCCTAGTGTCCATGCGGGTTGCTTTCCGCCTAGCTTCCACTCACGCGAGCCCGGCGTCTTCGCCTTCTTTCGCCGCGCACGTGCTGAGCGATCGCTCTTCTCGTTACGCTTAGAGTTGGCCTCGCCCTGAAAGTAGGCCGTGAGTCCCGTGGTGGGTGCAGTATCTTTCGACATCTGATTTCCTCTAGCGTGTCAGGGGCTGCAGTGACGCGCGGGAGCGCGCGTAGTAAGATCGATCGCGATGAGCGAAGACTGGCGAAGCAAAGAACAACGGACGGACGACGACGAAGCCGAGTCGCGTGCACGACGCTATTTCGGCGGTCTCATCTTGGCGGCACTCGCCAACATCGCATGGGGCGCACTGGTCCCAACGAGCGTCGGAAAGCTGGTCTGGGGCCTTGGGTTCGTCCTGACCCTCGGCATCTTCTCGGCGGTTTTTGCTAGAGCCGTCACGACGTGCGAGCTGTCCAACGGAAAGGTTCCCCGCCTTCTCACGGTCGGGAACATCCCGTTGCTTCTGGGATACGCCGTGGTCTACGTTGCCGTCGGGCACGACCCGATGTGGTTGTTGCGCTGAACACACACGTCTTGTCTCGACACTTTGCGGAGCTGTCTCCAGCGTCTCGACAAATTGCAATCGACCGTCGATCTGGTCGATAGCTGCCGCGACAGCTGGTTGCCTGGGATTGTCCATGGTGGTTGGCGTAGCAAGCTTCGTACCAATCGGCGGAACTCACTTTCGCAGGTATCCCAGTCCGGTGTTACGGGCCTTTGTCGCGTCGAACACCTCAAACGGTGAGGTCACAAGTCCCCATCGATGGGGCTTTTTGTCTCCAGCGTCCCGCGCGGTCGAGTTATCCTCCCGCGTTCATCGGACCACGCGGTATCCGGTCGTCGCCGTCAGACAGAGTTGGCCTAAATCCGGCGCCCTGCTCGAGCAGAAGTCGAGCTCGCTCGCGGCGAAGCATCTCGAACGGCCAACCTGAACCCGTGCACCTTGGCGGGGTCGAG
>CALHXW010000275.1 GCA_938040325.1 uncultured bacterium
TCACACGTCACGCGTCACGCGTCACCCGTCACCCGCCACGCGTCACCCGCCACGCGTCACACGTCACCCGCCACGCGTCACCCGTCACCCGCCACGCGTCACCCGTCACGCGTCACGCGTCACGCGTCACCCGTCACCCGCCACGCGTCACCCGTCACACGTCACCCGCCACGCGTCACCCTTCAGCCCGCGGCGCGGGCGGGGTGCTTCGCCAATTAAGAGGGGCCCAGGCACGCGATGGCGCCTGAGCCCGAGTTTTCCCGCTTGGACGGACGCCTACTTCTGTTGGCTGGCCTTGCTCAAACGGTTGCGGAGGTTCCGGATCTGGCGCTCGACCGCGCGTTGCTTGGTGTAGCGATCGTTGCGTCCCTTTTCGACCTGGATGGTCATCTGAACCATGCTGCCGACAAGCTCAGCGACCGAGGGCGCCTCGATGTACTGACCGATCCAAGCCCGCATGCCGCCGTCCTCCACGCGAACCATCTGGACGGTGCGCCCAAGCTTCTCGATCTGCTTAGAGACCAGCTCGTTGGTGTTGCCACCGTAGAGCGCGTACAGCTCTTTTTCCTTCGCCTCGATCTCCGCGCTGAGCTTCTTCATCTCCGGCGTGGCGTTGGGCGGCATCGGCTCGCTAAACCGCTCCGGCATCTCACTGGAGCTGATCAGGAACATGCCGGCTGCGAGCAGCTGGTCGAGCACGACGCGGCCCGCAATGTTGCCCTTTCCGAGCATCGTGCGGAGGTCGGCGTGCTTGAGCTTTTTGGCGAAGCCCGCGCCCTTGCCGGCGACCAAGCGATCGAGCACGGCCTTGTCGGTGCTTGCGGCCAGGAACGTGTCGGCGAGCTGCACGAAGAGCTGCTTGTTGTTGGGCAGCTTCACCGACGCCGAACCCTTCGCCTTGTCGTAGGTGACCTCGTCTTCACCGACGCCCATCTCCATCAGACGGTCGATCTGGCTCCGCAAGCGCTTGCCATCGGAGAGTCCGATGTAGAGAGCCCCGCCGAGTGCCTCCTGGGCTTTGTCGGTCTTGTCGGCCTTGAGCAGAGCGCTGAGCGGCTTGTCGGGGATCACGGCGAACCCAAGCTCGCCATTGAACGTGCCGAAGAGGTCGCGATCGAGGCTCGCGTCGCCGACGTTGCTGAGCTGTTTGTCGATCTCGGCGAGGCTCATGCCCGAGGCCTCTGCGACCTCAGACACCAGCTTCTTGAAGGTCTTCATGTCGAAATCGAGGTGGAAGGCCGTCGCCGGCGCGTTTTCGATCGCGTTGAAGAACGTCGGAGAGGTCTTGTGGTTTTCCCCAAGGCTACGGATGAGCGAGCCCTTTTCGAGCGGCAGGTAGAACTCGACCTCGACCGCGCGCTTCTTCAGCTCGCCGCCCATCGCCAGGCCGTTGAGCTTTCCGAGCCAGCGGTTGGCCAGCTCGACGTTCTTGTTGGAGCGCTTGGTGCGCTCGGCCGCCCACTTCTTCTCGTTGGCGATGGCGCGCTTGAGGCGTGCCGCCTTCCTGTCGTCCTTGGCCTTCTCAGCGGCCTCGAGGCTGCGCTCGAGGCTGACGGTGTCGACGACCGCAGCCGCCTCGCTGCCCTGGGCCGCGGCGAGCGCGCGACCGATGTCCATCCACGCGATGGCGTCACGCTTGGTCGTCAGCGTCGAGACCGCGGATGCAAAGCTCGGGTTGGTGAGCAGCGAGTCGGCCGCACCACGCTTTGCTAGCTCGTTGGCGAGCTTGCCAGTGTCGATGCGCTCGCCGCCGATCATCACAAGCTGATCGCCACGAAGGACCATCGCTGCCTGATTCACGCCCGGCATGGTCATGACCGTGGCATCACCGACCTTCTTCTTGGCGAGCGTGGAGCCAGCCTTCGCTTCGATCACCTTGACGGTCTTGTCGAAGTTCGCCCGCTCACCGAGCGTGGCGAAGAAGATGCCGCCCTCAGGTTGCTTCGCACCGATCACAGCGGCCGCGATGGGCTTGTCGATGTTGACGCCAAGCTCCGCGTAGCTGTTGAGATCGGTCAGGTCCCAGCCGAGCTCGCGCTTCATCTCGGCGGCCATCTCGTTGTACTGCGACGACAGAATCTTTCGCACCTGGGGGTAGCCGCCGTCGGTGACGAGCCGGCGCGGGTTGCTGATGACAAACGCGCCCCAGGCGTCCTTCGGCATCAAAGCGAGCGCAGGCGACGCCGCAGCGCCCGCCCCAAGGGTCTTGGCGGCTGACGTGCTCGCAGCGCCCTCGAGCTTATCGGCGCTCTTCTTGGCGGCGCCTGTCTTTGTCGCTTCGGCGCCGGTCGCGGCTGCGCCGCTTGGATCGCCCGCAGGCTTCGGGTCGCTCTTGCCGCACGCAGGGGCGACAGCTAGCAGGCAAATCGCCAGGGCAGGCAACAGACGTTTCTTAAGGTGCGAGGACGTGGACATGTGGATGCGTCTCCAGTCGGTGGGCAAGGCTTCATGAGTGCTCGGGCGGAGTTAACGCACCCAGCGCGTCTTGTATGCCAAAAAACCACCCCTCAGACAGACCAAGGGGGCAATTGGCACAACCCCACCACCCAATTGGCACACGCCAATCCCCATCGGACGGCGATCTCTTGACAATTGGACTACACCGAAGCTAGTCCATTGACCGTGAATGGACTGCTACCAAAGCTGGATATTGATGGATCGCGCGACAAGCCGCTCTATCGCCAGATCGCCGATGCCCTGAGCGCGCGGATCCAGTCGGGCGATCTCCCTGCCGGGACCCGGCTTCCGCCCACGCGGCGCCTCGCCGAGTCTCTGTCCACCCACCGAAACACGGTCGTGCGCGCTTTCGAGCTGCTGGTCGACAAGGGCTACGTCACCTCGGAGGTCGGTCGCGGGACCTTCGTCGCGGCGCAAGGCACAGCGCCCGCGCCCCGCCATGCCCCGCAGCCGGCTGCCGACGGCTCAAGCGGCAAGCCCTGGGCACGGCTGCTGTCGCGCGCCGCGACGTCTGAGCCATGGGCTCGGCTCGAGCGCGTCACCCGCGGCGTCCAAGTCCCGGCTGACGTGATCAACCTCAGCCGCATGCAGCCAAGCCCGGCGCTCCTGCCCGAGCAGCAGCTGCGCGCCTGCCTCGACGCCGTCACGCGCACACGCCCGGGCGACGCGCTCGGCTATGCGCCGCGGCAAGGTGTGGCCCGACTGCGCGAGCAGATCAGCCGCGACCTCGCGACCCAAGGGATCGACGCGTCCCCAGAGGCGATCATCATCACAAGCGGCAGTCAGCAGGCCCTCGACGTCGTTGCCAGACTGCTCGTCAACCCTGGCGACCTGGTGCTGACCGAGGCCCGCACTTACTCCGGCGCCCTCAACATCTTCGAGGTGCTCGGCGCCGAGCTTATGGGGATCGACTGCGACGCCGACGGCCCCATCGTGCCGACATCCCCTGCGCTGACCAGCCGCGCGAAGAGCCTTTACGTCATCCCCAACAGCCGAAACCCAACCGGCACCACCATGAGCCTCGAGCGACGGCGAGAGCTGCTCGCGTGGTCAGCAAGAGCCGGCGTCCCGATCATCGAGGACGACTACGGGGCCGATCTAAACCTAGACGGCGACCCGACGCCCCAAGCGCTGCGCAGCCTCGACTCGGACGTCTTCTACCTCGGCACCTTCTCAAAGAAGCTCATTCCGGCGCTCCGAGTTGGCTTTGTGGTGAGTCCTGCGGGTCTCGCCAAGACGCTGGTCGGACTCAAGCATGCGATGGACCTCGGCACCTCAGCCCTGCTCCAGCATGCCCTCGCAGAGTTCTTGGAGCGCGGCTACCTGCGCGAGCACCTCCAGCGGACGCTCCCGATCTACCGTGCGCGCCGCGACGCGCTCGCCGAAGCGCTCACGGCATACATGCCGCAAGGCGTCGCCTGGAACGCTCCGAGACGGGGCGTCGTTCAGTGGCTGACGCTGCCTGAAGGACTCGACGGCCAGACGATCTATGACGACGCAAGGCGGGCCGGTGTCTTGGTCAGCCCGTCGACCCTCTACGACGCCAGCGACCGGCAGAGCAACGGCCTACGCTTGGCGTTCTGCTACGAGCCGGAGGAGCGCCTTGTCGAGGGTGCCAAGCGCCTCGGCGAGGTCATCACCCGCGCGCTCAGCCGACGCCCGAGCCGCAGCACCACACGGACCGAAGCCATCATGGACTGGGTCTAAACCCTTAAAGCAATGAGTTTGAGGCGCTCTTCGCGCCAAAGGAAAGCGACATGGACAAGGCAACATTCAAGACGAAAGTCGGGCTCGCGGAGATGATGAAGGGCGGCGTCATCATGGACGTGGTCAACCCCGAGCAAGCACGGATCGCCGAGGACGCAGGCGCCTGCGCGGTCATGGCGCTTGAGCGCGTGCCAGCCCAGATCCGCAAAGACGGTGGCGTTGCCCGCGCCAGCGACCCCGACATGATCAAGGGCATCCAGGCGGCCGTGAACATCCCCGTGATGGCCAAGTGCCGAATCGGTCACTTCATGGAGGCACGCATCCTCGAGGCCCTCGAGGTCGACTTCATTGACGAGAGCGAGGTCCTGACGCCGGCGGACGACCTCTTTCACATCGACAAGCTCGACTTCAAGCCCCCCTTCGTCTGCGGCTGCACCGACCTCGGCGAGGCGCTGCGCCGGATCCGTGAGGGCGCCGCGATGCTGCGCTCCAAAGGCGAGGCTGGAACCGGCAACATCGTCGAAGCCGTCACCCACCTCCGGACGCTCCGAACGCAGATTCGACGTCTCACGGTCCTCGGCCACGAAGAGCTGATGACCGAAGCGAAGAACCTCGGCGCGCCGTTCGAGCTGGTCGAGCAGGTCGCCAAGTCCGGCCGACTGCCGGTGCCCGTGTTCGCGGCAGGTGGCATTGCGACGCCAGCGGACGCTGCGCTGTGCATGGCGCTCGGCGCCGAGTCGGTGTTCGTCGGCAGCGGCATCTTCCTCTCCGGCAACCCCGAGCGACGCGCTCGTGCCATCGTCGAGGCTGTCACCTACTGGGAGGATGCCAAGAAGCTGGCGGAGATCTCGACGGGCCTCGGCGAGGCGATGAGCGGCCTCGAGGTCGGCAACCTGTCGGACAACCAGAAGTTCAGTAAGCGCGGCTGGTAGCGCATGAAAATCGGCGTCCTCGCGCTGCAGGGGGCCTTCGCGGCCCATGCCGACACGCTCGCGTCGATCGGCCATGCGACCCGTGAAGTACGGGTCGCAGCCGATCTCGACGGCCTCGACGGCCTCGTGTTTCCTGGCGGTGAGAGCAGCACAATGCTCAACCTCATCGGTCGGGCAGAGCTGTGGGCGCCGCTGGACCGCTTCGTGCGGTCTGGCCGGCCTACGCTGCTGACGTGTGCCGGTCTCATCCTCGGAGCCACGAACGTCGCCAATCCCAGCCAAGAGAGCTTTGGCTGGCTCGATGTAGATGTTGTACGCAACGGCTGGGGACGTCAGGTCCACAGCTTTGAAGCGACGGGCGACCTGCTCGGTGGCCCTTTGGTGTTCATCCGCGCCCCCACCATCGCGCGCGTTGGCGAGACCGTCGAGACCGTCGAGACCTTCGAAGGCGCGCCCGTCATGGTCCGTCAGGGCGCGATCGTTGGTGCGGCTTACCACCCCGAGCTGACCGACGACGCGACCGTGCACAAGCTCGCGTTTCCGGCCGTTGATCGCAGCGACGCGGCCGCCTCCGAGGTGTAGCCTTGCGCGGCTCGCTGCTGTCGGCAAGGCTCGACGCGCGCTGCTGGCCTGAGGTATGTGCAGGCCCACTCCCGTACAAACGTTTGATTCGCCTGGCGAGGTGACCGATGTCTGATCTCTTCAACCCGACCGACGAGCACCGCGCGCTGCGCGAGATGGTGCGCACCTTCACTGAGCGCGACGTTGATCCGCAAGCCAGCGAGTTTGACCGCTCCGAAGGATTCAACGCCCCCCTCTTCCGAAAGCTCGGCGAGCTGGGACTGCTCGGCATCACCGTGGACCCCGAGGTCGGCGGCTCAGGCATGGACGCGGTCGCCGCCGTCATCGCTCACGAGGAGCTTGCGTCAGCCGATCCCGGCTTCTGCTTGTCCTACCTCGCGCACTCGATGCTCTTCGCCAACAACCTCGAGCGGAACGGAAGCCTCGAGCAGCGCAAGCGCTTCATGCCCGACGCCTGCTCAGGCAAGACGATCTGCGGCATGGGCATGAGCGAGCCTGGCGCCGGCACCGACGTGCTGGGGATGCGCACAACGGCCGTCCGTGACGGCGACCACTACGTCCTCAACGGCGCGAAGATGTGGATCACCAACGGCGCCGTCAGCGACACCGAGCTGGGCGATGTCTTCCTCATCTACGCCCGCACCAGCGAGGAGCGGGTCAATGGCGTGAGCTTGTTTTTGGTCGAGAAGGGCGCGCCAGGCTTCCGCCTCGGGCAGAAGCTGCACGACAAGCTCGGCATGCGCGCCTCACCCACGGCGGAGCTGGTGTTTGAGGACTGCCGGATCCCTGTGGCCAACCTCGTTGGCGAAGAGGGCGACGCCACCCACCACATGATGCGAAACCTCGAGATCGAGCGCCTGACCCTCGCCGGGATGAGCCTAGGCATGGCGCGTCGCTCCATCGAGATCATGAACCGCTACGCCGCCGAGCGAAAGGCGTTCGGCCGCCCCATCTCCGCCTTTGGCCAGATCCAGCGCCACATCGCCGAGAGCTACGCCGAGTGGATGGCTGGGCGGGCCTACGTATACCACGTGGCAGGCTTGCTCGACCTCGACTCGGGCGGCAACCGCATCGACAGCGATGGCGTGAAGCTCTACTGCTCGACGATGGCAAAGAACGTCTGCGACCGGGCGATCCAGGTCCTGGGTGGCTACGGCTACGTCGGCGAGTACCAGGTGGAGCGGTTGTGGCGTGATGCAAAGCTTATTGAGATTGGCGGCGGGACCATCGAGGCCCACCACAAGAACATGACGCGCGATCTCTCGAAGCTCGACAAACTGCGCTAGCAGCGTTCGGCCGGCCGGCCGGCGTGGACTAGTCCCAAAACAAGCCCTATTTTCGAGCGAGGCGAAGGCGATGCGTTTGCCAGCGGCTTCCGCTGGACGAAGGCGATGCGTGCATCGTCGAGTCCAGGTGAGCGAAGCGAACGCGCGGACGTCGCTGGCGAGGGCATCGCCAAAGCCGCAGCCGGAAAGAGCGCTTGTTTTGGGACTAGTGACCGATCGGCATCGGTGGCGCCTGCTTGGGCCTCAGCGGAGCGACCGTCGGCTTGGCGGAGCTTGGCGTCGCGTCACGGGTGGTCGGACGCGCGCGTGTGCGGCGTACGCTTCGCGGCGGACGTGCCGCAGGTGCCGTGACGGTCTTGAGCCGCCGCGTGAGGCCGCGCGGGTCACCGCGACGCATGGGCGTCGGTCGCAGGGTCGGCACGATCGTAGGCACGCTCGGCTTGCCGACGCTCGACTCGCCATTGAGCGGCGGTGCGGCGTTTGGGCTCTCTGATGGCGCTGGCGGGGCGGTCGCATCGATGACGGTCAGCGCAGGTGGCGCCGGTGGGTCGACCTTGTCAGGGCCACGCGCCACCACGTCACAGCGGCAGCCCTGCTCAGTCCAGAGGAAGGCGCGCGAGCCTTCCGACTCGCAGCACGCGCGGCAGCTGGCCACTGACGCCTGCGCTTTGTCGGATGTGAGGCACGCTGCGGTCGCTTCGCGCTGCTCGGTCGGACCGCCACAGGCCGCCACCATGACGCTCAGCGCAAGCCACCCCCCGCTCGCGAAGGTCCAGGTCGCCACGATCGGGCCAGCAACGTTCGTCACCGAGTGTCTCCAGGTCAGTCCGGTCCGTCGCATACCACACGCGCTCGACGCCGACGCTGATTCGCGCTCGCGCCGGCTCAGCCGGGCCGCGTTTTCGGATGCCGGCTGCCGTGTTACGTTGACGCCGCCGGGGACGCGGACGCCGCTCAGAGAGGCATCCGCAGCAACAAGGGAGAACGTATGAAGCTAGCGGTGCCCGCTGAGACAGGGACCGACGAGCGACGGGTGGCATTGACGCCACCGCAAGTCGCGGAGTTGGTCGGTCAGGGCTTTGAGGTCACGATCCAGTCCCAGGCTGGCGCCCGTGCCGGCTTTCACGACGAGGCCTACCTCGCCGCCGGCGCCGCCATCGCGAACGACCACGCGCAGACGGTGGCCGCCGCCGACCTCGTCGTGCGACTCGAACCTCCGAGCATCGACCAAGTTGGTGACCTGCCGGAAGGCTCGACGCTCATCTCGTTCATCTGGCCCAAGCGGTCGCCGGAGCTTGTCGAAGCGCTGCGGGCTCGCGGCGTCACAACGCTCGCAGAGGACTGCGTGCCGCGCATTACCACTGCCCAGAAGCTCGACGCACTGAGCTCGATGGCCAACCTGTCCGGCTACCGCGCGGTCCTCGAAGCGGCGTCGGCGCTGCCGAGCTTCTTCTCGCTACAGATGACGGCAGCAGGCCGCATCAACCCTGCCACCGTGCTGGTGATCGGCGCAGGTGTTGCAGGGCTGGCAGCCATCGGCGCTGCCCGCGGACTCGGCGCGCGTGTCCGGGCCTTTGACACCCGGGAAGCCTCTCGGGACGAGGTAAAGAGCCTCGGCGCCGACTTCCTCGATCTCGACTTCGAAGAAGATGGCGACGGCGGTGGCGGCTACGCCAAGGTCATGAGCCCCGCCTTCATCGAGGCCGAGATGGCCCTCTTTCGCGAGCAGGCCAAGGAGGTCGACGTCGTGATCACGACGGCGCTCGTGCCGGGCAACAAGGCGCCGCTGCTCTGGGACAAGGGCATGGTCGAGTCGATGAAGCCTGGCAGCGTCGTCGTGGACTTGGCCGCGCACCAGGGGGGCAACTGCGAGTGCACCGTAGCCGGCGAGTCCGTCGACGTCGGTGGCGTCACCGTCATTGGCTACACGGACCTCGCCAGCCGGATGGCGCCCACCGCCAGCACGCTCTATGGCGGCAACATCCTGCACTTCATCAAAGAACTCGGGGGTAACGACGGGTTTAGCATCGACCTCGACAACCCCATCACCCGCGGCGCTCTCGTCACCCACAAGGGCGAGGTGATGTGGCCTGCGCCTAAGCCTGAGCCGAGACCCGCTCCGAAGCCTGCTGCGGCCGTCGCCCAGGCTGCGAGCGCAACGACTGCGGCCGCCAAGGCTCCTGCGGCCAAGCCGAAGAAGAAGAGCGGCCACGGACACGGCGGACACGCTGCCCCGGCCAGTGAGCCGTCCAGTGGCTGGCTCGCCCCACTCATCGGCGTCATCTTGCTTGGCGTCTGGGCCTACCTTCGCTTTGGGCCGTGGCAAGGCTCAAGCGTCAGCGTCGAAGCGCGTGAGTTCGTCCAGCACCTGACGGTGTTTGTGCTGGCGTGCTTCGTTGGCTGGCAGGTCGTCTGGAGCGTGACCGCCGCGCTCCACACGCCGCTGATGAGCGTCACCAACGCGATCAGCGGCATCATCATTGTCGGCGGCTTGCTTGAGGGCGCTCGGGGCGGGAGCCTCGACGTCGCGATGGTCTTGGGGCTCGCGGCGACGCTGCTCGCGACCATCAACATCGCCGGCGGCTTCTTGGTCACTCACCGCATGCTGAGGATGTTCCGACGATGAATCAGTTCGACATGGATCACCTCAACAAAGCCCATGACGGGATCACTGGCCTGCTCGGAGCCGACGGCGGCGGCAGCGCTGAGTCGCTGCTCCTGGCTCTCGCCTACATCGTGGCCTCGGTCCTCTTCATCCTGAGTCTCCGCGGGCTCTCGAGCCAAGAGACCTCGAGCCGCGGCAACCTTTACGGCATCGTCGGCATGGCCATCGCCATCTTGGCGACGCTCACGGCCACCCAGATCGTCAGCTACGGCTACCTGGTGCCGGTGCTCTTGGTCGGCGGCGGCATTGGCGCCTGGATGGCGGCGCGCGTCGCTATGACGGCCATGCCCGAGCTCGTCGCCCTGCTACACAGCTTTGTCGGCGCGGCCGCGGTCCTCGTCGGCATGGCGAGCTACCTGGGCGGTGGCGCGCACGGCTCGCGCGGCATCTGGCTCGGTGAGATCTGGATCGCCGTGATGATCGGCGCCATCACCTTCACGGGCTCGGTCATCGCGTTCCTCAAGCTTCGCGGCACCTTGGGCGGTAAGCCGCTGTTGCTGCCGGCCCGCCACTTCCTCAACCTGGCGATGGTGGTGGGCTGCATCGCTCTGGCCTGGCCGTTCAGCGATGCCCCCGGCACCGACGGGATCGCCTGGTTGCTTGTGATGGCCGGCATCGCTAGCGTCTTGGGCGTCCACTTGGTCATGGCCATCGGCGGCGCCGACATGCCTGTCGTGGTCAGCCTGCTCAACAGCTACAGCGGCTGGACCGCGGCAGCAGCGGGCTTCATGCTCGGAAACGACCTCTTGATCGTGACGGGCGCGCTCGTGGGTTCGAGCGGCGCCATCCTCAGCTACATCATGTGTCGTGCGATGAACCGCTCGATCTGGAACGTGGTCTTTGGCGGCTTCGGCACCGGCGACAGCAAGCCGCCCCCGCCGCCGGCAGACGGCGTCGCGCCCGGCGAGATCGGCGAAGCGAGCGTCGAGTCCACCGTGGCCGAGCTCCGCCAAGCCAAGTCGGTGGTGATCGTGCCGGGCTATGGGATGGCCGTCGGCCGAGCGCAGCACGCAGTGCGGACCATGACCGAGAAGCTCCAGGCCAATGGCGCCACGGTCCGCTTCGCCATCCATCCGGTGGCGGGTCGGCTCCCAGGGCACATGAACGTGCTGCTTGCCGAGGCCAACATCCCCTACGACATCGTCTTGGAGATGGACGAGATCAACGACGATCTTCCAGAGACCGACTTGGTCTTGGTCATCGGCGCCAACGACATCGTCAACCCAGGCGCTCAGACCGACACCTCGAGCGCGATCTACGGCATGCCGGTGCTCGAGGTCTGGAAAGCTGGCAGCGTCGTGTTGATGAAGCGCAGCCGTCGGACGGGCTACGCCGGCGTCGACAACCCCCTCTTCTACATGCCGGTCACCAAGCTCCTCTACGGGGACGCCAAAGACTCGGTCGAGGCGATCAACGCGGCCTTCTGAGATCGCGTCGAGCGCGGCGTTTGAGGCGCTTGCGGCGCGGCGTTGCACCACCTGACCTGTCGCTGGGAACACGCAGGGTTAAATCGCGGTTGAAGATTCGCCACGCTGGGACGTCGGTGGCAAGTGGCGGGGACACGTCGCCCCGAGATTGACGCTCGGTTCGTCGCGGTTTACGCCTCAGCGGCGAGATGAACCCGACATCACCGCAACACACACCTCGATAAGGAAGCCCCATGCGAACCCGAGTCTTGCTACCTGCTCTGGCCGCCTGCCTCACGCTGACCCTGGCCGTCGGCTCTGCACTCGCTGGCGACGCCAAGGGCGCGCTCAAGTTCGTCCCTGGTGACTCGATGGCCGTCGTTGGCTTCGACGCCGACGACCTGCGTAAGTCATCGCTCTTCGGCACCCTGCGCGACGAGTTCATCTCTGCGTTCGGCATCACCCGCGACATCAAGATGCTCAAGACCGAGACAGGTCTCGACATCAAAGATGGCATCCGCTCGCTCGTCATCTTCGGGCCAAGCGCCTGGTACATGGATGAGGAGCAGTTCGGCCTCGTCATGGAAGCCCCCCACGACCCGGCACGCCTCAAAGCGTACCTGGAGAAGTCGGGCGGAACACTCGAGGCGCGGACCCACGCGGCCGGCGAGTACTTCGTGCTCGGAAAGAAAGCCAAGGGCGCCATCGCGTTCCAAGGCGACTACATCATCGTCGGACCCAAAAACATCGTCTCGCAGGCGCTTGACGCCAAGTCCGGCAAGTCCGCGCTCGACAGCGGCAAGCTCGGTCGTCTCGCCAAGAAGGCAAAGGCCGGCAAGAGCGCTTTTGGCGCGCTCTTGGCCACCCCGCAGATTCAGCGCTGGCTCACCCGCCAGGCAAACCTGACGGGTGCGAAAGGCTTCTGGGGCACGATGGACGTCTCGTCTGGCCTGAAGATCGACGGCGCTGGTAACTTCGCCACGGCCGAAAACGCGGCCGCAGCAGCGGCAGCGATCAACAAGAACCTGACCGACATCAAAAACGACAAAGAGACGGCGGAGCTTGGCTTCGGCGGGCTCTTCGACAAGATGAGCGCCAAGGCCGACGGCACCAAGCTCTCGCTGAAGCTCGACTTCAGCAAAGACGACGTCAACAAGGTCGTCAACACCCTCAAAGAGTTCCTCGAGTAGAGCTCACGCGCGACGAATGCAACGACGCCGGCGCCCCGCAAGGACGCCGGCGTCTCTGTTGGTGTGCCGCCCGCGCGCCTCAGCCGTTGCGGCGGCCCCGCTCAGCGGCAAGCCGTGCGTAGAGGGCAAACAACCCCTCGAAGTGGTCCGCCATCGTGCCGATCTTCGTCTCGGTTGCGGTGCGTGCAGCCGCTCGCTGCGCCTCCCGATCCCCGCCCAAGCAGCGCAGCAGCGCAGCTTCGCACTCGCCAGCCTTGCCGGGCGTGTAGAGCTCCGAGTAGCCAGGACCTGCCAGGTCTTCAGCGCCACCCACAGCGGGCACCACAATGGGAAGCCCAGAGCAGATCGCCTCAGCGACCACAAGGCCATAGGTCTCGGCTGCACTGCCGTGGAGAAAGGCGTCGGCGCTCGCCAGGGTTGCCGAGATCAGCTCGCGGTCTTTGACGAACCCCGCGAGGTGTAGGCCTTTGACGCCCTGCGCAAGCTTGTGGACCCGCTTGCGCGTTGGCCCGTCGCCAAAGAGCACGAACGCCATTGGACGCGTCTTCGACGCCCGCTTGAACGCTTCGATGATGGTCCCAATGCGCTTTTCCGGGTGGAAGCGGCTGATGCCCACCACCAGCGAGGCATCCGGTCCCACCCCACAGGTCGTGAGCCAGCGACGACGCACCGCATCGTCGGCGTTGTCGGGCGTGAACCGCCCCTTGTCGATGCCGAAGGGAACAGGCTCCGGACGCTGTACGCCGAAGCGTCTGAGCCGCTCGGCTAGCCAGCCGCCGCTGACGACCGTGGCGTCGTAGTGGCCTGAGAGCTTCCGGAGGTAGCCCCAGTAGGGGGAAAAGAGCTTGTCGATCCGCGGTCCCGGGAGGAAGCGGTCGAGAAAGGTCTGCGGGTAAACGGCCACCGGATCCTGATGAAAGATGAAGGTCTTGGCTGCCTGCCCGCGCCAGCGTGCGGCGAACCAGCCGCCGCTCCACGGTGAGCTTCCTTCGACCACGTCGGGCCGTTCCTGATCGAGGATCTGATGAACAGCCTTTTGTCGGTAGAGCACGAAGTAGCGCGGGTCGAAGGGCATAGGCGGACCCTTGACCCACACGATGCGCCCTCCGAGCTTCTCCTCGACCTTGTCCTCAGGTCCAGGCGCGACGATGACGATCTCGTGGCCCGCCGCGGCGCCCGCTGCGAGCTTCTGGTGGATGTAGGTGCGGACACCGCCGCCCTGCTCTGCGTAGAACTCTGCGACATCGACGATCTTCATGGACGTCCAATGCCACTTGCGAGCCGATCCGGAAAGGGGTTTGCATGCTCGCGGACGCTGCTAGAGGTGCGACCCCTCAGCGCCCTACCTGCCTCCACGCGGCACTCAGTCGGTACTCGGGGTCAACAATCGGGGGCTGCCGAGACGCCTGTCCGACGGGGTCGTCCTCGCTCCTTGAGCACCGAGCCCTCGCCAGCCCGATCCAGGCGGTCACCGACCGTTCGGCGCTCTAAGAGCGTTGAGGTGTCGCAGAAGGTTGCCGATCCTGCCGTTGGCAGGACGACCTGGGACGGGCCTTTCCGTCGACGGCAACCGTGGTATGGTCCACGGCTCCGCGGTGGTCGACGACCCCGTACCGATTGACCTTGTCACGAGCAAAGCACTATGCCGAAAGACGGCCCCATTCGAGTCGGTATTGCAGGTGTCCGCGGCTACAAAGGCCTGGAGGCCGCTCGGATCATCGCAGGACATCCACGCTTTCGCGTCGTCATGGTCGCCAGCGACGCCATGGCCGGCGGACGCCTGGGCGATCTCGACAGCGACTTAGTCCGCGATGGCGACGCGCCGGCGCTTGGCTACACCGACGCCGTCAACGGCGCCGGCGACTACGACGTCGACTTGATGTTGACGTGCACCAAGGCCGAGAGAAGCGGCCGTATGGCCCCCGCGCTCCTCAACAACGGCGTCCGTGTCCTCGATCTGTCCGGCGCACACTGCATCCGCGACGGCGAGAGCCACATCAGCGCCTACGGCTTCTTGCAGGTCGACCCCGAGTGCACGGCGGAGGCCGTCTACGCGCTGCCTGAGTTCGTCGACCCCAAGCGGATGCGCGAGGCGAGGCTCGTCGCCAACCCGACCTCGTACGCGACGCTGGTCTTGCTGACGCTGCGACCGCTCGCAGAGGCAGGCCTGCTAGGCGCCGGCGCGATCGTCGACGTCAAAGGAAGCACGAGCTCGGCAGGCCGCAAGGCCCGGATCTCGCTGCTCTACAGCGAGCTTGCCAACAACTGCTACGCGACCACGATCGACCGCCACCAACACACGCCGGAGATCCTCCAAGAGCTCCACGCCGCCGGTGGCTCCGACCTCCGCGTGACCGTCGCGAGCCACATCCTGCCCATCGCGCGCGGGATGCTGGCGACGACCTACCTCGAAGCGGGGCCCGAGGGCGCCGAACACCGGGCGGATGCCATTCGCGCCAAGCTGCGCGCGACGTTCAAGGACTCACCCTTCGTCAAGATCAAGGACCGGGCCGAGCACGTGCACCTGCGATCGGTCATCGGCACCAACCGCTGCACGATCGGCGTGACGCCAGAGCCCTACGGCTTGCGCGTCGTGATCACCAGCGCGCTCGACAACCTCCTCAAGGGAACGGCCGGCCAAGCCATCCAGAACGCCAACCTCATGTACGGCCTGGATCCGACCTTGGGGCTGAATTTGGCGGTCGGCTCGCAACCTTAGAGCCGCCACGCAACGGATCAGCCGGTCGCTGCGTTGCTGTCGTGGGCGAGGCCGCGTTGCCATCCTGCGGACCCT
>CALHXW010000276.1 GCA_938040325.1 uncultured bacterium
CGTCAGGAACGAAGTGTTTCTAAGTGGTTAGAATTTCCCCGAACGCTGCTAGAGCACCGAACGGGTGGGTAGCGTGCGGATCAGCGCGGTTTTGGGCCGTCGCTGAAGGAGCGACGAGGGAGTTTATCGGGATAAGTGACCGAGGAGCGACGCCCAGCGTCGGTCCAAAACCGCGTGGAGGCGCGTGGTACCCATCTGATCGGTGCTCTAGCTACCCGAGCGGCACACCTCGCGCGCGTCCGAGAAGCCGCGATTCCCGGCAGCACTGCGAGCCCAGCCGACCACGCCAACCGCACAGCTCCTTCGCCATGAACCGAAATCGGCGCAGCCACTTACAGAGTGGTGGCGTCGTGCTATCTTGGGTGCGTTGTTGTCATTGCCCCGTCCCGACTTCGACTCTCGCACTGGAGCATCCTGTGGAACTTCTGCACTCGACGTCAGTCCGGTGATCGCCGGCAACACAGTCAAGCTGCTGCGATTGCTCAGCTTCGCGCTGGTCGCCCTGCCAACGTTCGCGTTAGCCAGCGGTCTCGGCGCGGCACGCTTTGGTGGGGAGCACGGCCACCCGACCACCGACAACGTCACGGCTATCTACTTCAACCCTGCCGGGCTCTCGTTGCGATCGGGGACGCGGCTGCACCTCAACTACACGCTCGCGATGCGCGACTTCACCTTCGACCGTGACCCAGGCGGGATCGACAACATCGTCGAGGACGGCGAGAGCGGAACCGGCACGCCAGCGGGCGAGGGAGTGGCCATCAACAGCGGCAAGGGCACGCTCTCCAACCTCGTGGGAGCCCCGTTTATCGGCGCCGTCACCGACTTTGGGGTCGAGGGCCTTGGCGTCGGGCTCGCCTTCTATGTGCCCTTCGGCGGCAGCTCCGTCTGGGACAAGCAGCCCACATCTGAGAACTTTCCGGGTGCGGTCGACGGCTCCAATCGCTGGTGGATCATCGAAGGCTCCATTCGCGCTCTCTACTTCACCGGCGGACTCGCCTACCGGTCCGACGCGCACCGCTTGTCACTCGGCATCAGCGTCAGCGCCGTGCTCTCGCAGATGAACACGTTACGCGCACGAAACTCCGACGGGACTGACTCCGTGACGTCCGGCGGCAACCTCCAGGAAGGCCGCGCGCACGTCGATGTCGCCGGTCTTGACGTGGCGTTTGCGCTTGGCTTCCTGTGGGAGCCTCTCGACAACCTCCACGTCGGCTTCTCCTACACGAGCCAGCCTGGCCTGGGCGAGACCAAGATGACGGGGGAGACGACGCTCGTGCTCGGCGGTGGACCCATCGACAGCGTCATGCCGACCGAGTCCGAGTTCTTTCATGCATGGCCCGACATCCTGCGCCTCGGGGTGCGCTACACCGAACCACGCAGCTGGGAAGTCCGCGCTAGCGCTGAGCTCGTCCGCTGGAGCCACTTCGAGCGCCAGTGCTTGCTCAACACCGCGATTGCCGACCGCGCGTGCACCGGCGATCCGCCACCCGGCAAGATCGTCATCATCCCGCGGCACTGGGAAGACGCGTTCGGCGTGCGGCTTGGCGCTTCGTGGTGGGCTGCCGACGCCGCTGAGCTCTATCTCGGCGCCGGCTGGGACGGCAACGCGGTCCCAGACCGCACCATTGGGCCAGCGCTCTATGACACCGAGAAGTGGACCGCGGCCGTCGGCGGGAAGTTCCGACTGCTCGACGACCAGCTGACCATCGGCTTCACGTTCACCCAGATCATCTATCCCGAGCGCACGGTTGCGCCACGCGGTCGTGTCGACACCGACGGAAGCGGCGGGACCGTCAGCGACCTGAGCGCGCTCGGCAACGACAACGCCGTCCGCAACCCCGATGGTGCTGGGACCTACACCCACAGCGTCAGCCTCTTTGACCTCTACACGGAGATTGCGTTTTGATCTCGCGCCTCCAGACCGCTGCCGCTGCGCTCGCCCTCACCCTGCTAACAGGCTGTCCGTCGCCCGAAGCGCGTCTCGACGAGTTCCTCGCCGCCAGCGAGCCGTTTCGGGTCGTGCCCACCGAGAGTCAGTGCGACACACGCGTCGACATCACGGGCGACTACCTCCTCGCGGTAGCGGCGATCTTAGGTCCCGATAGTCCCATCCTCTTTGACGCGTCGCTGACCGTCGATACGACTGGCGAGCCTTGGCAGCTCAGCGCCTCGCTGACGCCGCTCGACGAGCAGCGAGCGCCCGTTCCGCCGGCCCTCGAGGGAACGGCGGAGCTCGGCGAGGACGGCAGCTTTGTGCTCGACTTTGGCGAGGTCATATTGCCGGGCACTGCCAACCCCATCCTTCCTGGCCTCGACGTGACAACAACCCTCATCTTCGAGGGCTGCACCCTCAGTGCGACGGTCGGATGCGGCAACGTCGACGGCATGATCTCCGTGCCTGTAGGCGTGCCGCTGGTCGGGTCGACGTTTGGTGTCGTGCCTATTGGCGCGGAAGGCGTGGCCGATCTCGAGCCTGTCTCTGTCTGTCCAGAGTAGGGGGCGCTGGACAACGCCTTAGCCCGCCGACGCCATGCGTCCAGCGGCGGTCGTCAGTCGCCCGTTGATAGGCACAAGGTCTCCGACGTTTCCGAGCCCGAACGGGCGCGGGAAGTTGACGTAGACCGCCTCGTAGTTGCCAGGCTCGACCACGTAGCTCTCATGCCACACGCCCACGGCGTTGTTTCCGCGCGTCCGCTTCATGAACTTGACCCAGGCGGGGTGGTGAGACCGGTCTTTGGCGCGGGCATAGGCATGCAGCTTCTCCACCGACTCCCAGTACTGGATCATGACGCTCGGGGAGCTGAAGCCGGCGTTCTCGACGCCCAAGAGGCCGTCTGCCGGGTTGGCCTTGAGCTCTTTGAGCATCTGGCCCATCGCGCGGCCGACGGGCAGCCACCTGTCGATGCGCCAAAAGCGGTTGATCCGCATTCCGATGAGAAAGACAACGAAGGGCTTGTCGCCCATCTGTGCGGTCATTCGTGTGTGCATTTGGTCTGTCCTTGCGGCCGGGCCGCGGCGGTGAACGGTGTTAACTAGGGCTCAAAAAAAGGGTCAGGGGGGCACGGGCGCCATGCCACGAAGAAGCGCGCTCACGCTGCCTTCGTAGAAGCTCCGCGCGGCCTCGGGTGTCCGGACCGGAGGGGGAGCGAGCATGGCGAGCTCCGGATCGGCAGGGACTCGAAAGAGCAAGGTGACAAGGCCGTGGACGTGGGCCCAGACCGTCAGGGCATGCGCGACGGGGTCGCCTGGGGCCAGCAGATTGCTTCCGATGCACTCGGTGATGCGGTCGACCAGCATCTGAAAGGTGATGGCACCCTCGTTCGCGTTGGCCTGCTCAAGCCGCTCGAAACCAAGGTGCTCGGGTGGAGCGACGAACATCACCATGTAGAACGCGCGCTGCTCCATCGCAAAGTCGAGATAGGCCATGCAGGTGTGCATCAAGCGCTCTTGGGCGGTTGTCCCGCGAAGCCCCCGAGCGAGGTAAGCCGCGAACCTGCGATGGCCGGTCATCGCGACCTCCAGCAGCAGCGCTTCCTTCGAGTCGAAGTGCTTGTAGATTGCCGGCGCGCTGATGCCGGCGCAGCGGGCGACCGCGCGGAGCGACATCCCACGCAAGCCATCCGCCAAGTAGATGTCGCGTGCGCACTCAAGGATGTTGTCGCGTGTTGCCATGGTTAACGCTGTTAACCTCGTGTGGCTGAGATGTCCAGCGGAAAGCACACTCTTGGAGCGAGGGTCGACGCGGGGCTGTCGCTGAGCTCGGTCGTCAGCCGGGCGGCTTCGAGCGCTGCGGACGCTTGCCGTCGCGTGGCGCGCTGCCGGGCGGTCCGCGTCGTGGTCGAGCCGTTTCGACGACGTGGCCGTGAAAGCACCCGATGAACATGTTCTCGCCGGCGCTGGCGGCATGGTAGTGGTAGCCCCGCACCGCGTCGCTGTGGCCGCGGCAGGCGTCGAGTCCTGTAGCCTCGGCCCCATTCGCGTCGGCCATCGCGTAGATGCCGTAGCCGTCGCGTGCGTATCCGATGAGGGGCGCGTGATCGTCGGGCTGCTTGACCTGTGTCCCGCAGCCCGTTGCCGCGTGGTAGTGGTAGCCGACGTGGAGGTTGACGTGGCCGCCACAGTCATCGAACGCAGCGATGGTGTGGGCGGCGAGGATGGCGTGTACGGGTGCCGGTGCGTCAAAGCGGACGCCGTTGAGGGCGAGCCCGACTGGGCCGTTTCGCAGCTCGCCGGGGCTTGAGCGCGGGACAGGCGTGACCGGGATGAGCGTGGTCTCAGACACATCGCCATCGATATAGTCGAGCAGGCACTCGACGCAGTGGTTGTGGTACTGCTCGTCGACGTCAGGCCGTGCGGCCGCGGCGCATGCCTCCTTGGTCAAGGTCACGTTCACGGCGCCGGTCTTGGGGTCGTAGAGCTGCCACTTGTCATCATCGTAGAGCTCCGCGAGCCCAGCGACGAACTTGCCATCGACGTCGTAGACGGTGCCGTCCTTTAACCAGATGCCGCCAGCGTCTGCATTGTCAGTGATCGAGCGCGGACAGAAGGGCCCGACGTCGTGGTCTCTCGGGACGCCCTTGGTCGTGATCTTGTAGCAGGTCGTGGTTGCGCCGTTGTCGAGGGTGCAGTCGACCGTGGTGATGTCGCCTTCAACGCCGCCCGCAAGAAAGTGTGAAGGTGTGAGGCCCGCCGTAGGATTCGTATCGGTCGGTGGAGCCGCGTCGCCGGAGAGCCACAAGTAGCCGGCGATGCCGATGGCAACGGCGATGACGATCGCCGCCCAAGTGGTCTTGCTCATGCGATTCTTTCCTCGGCGGGTCGGTGGTGACGGGTTGCGCGTGACGTGACGGGTGAGGGCAGACGCCTCGAATCGCCAGGCCCTTCAGGCGGCCTCAGTCTCGCGCTCGTGTATCGTCGCGGAGTCTACCCTAGAAGCTCCCGGGCTGCGCCATGCGTCGCTCGTCCGAGACCAGAATCTCAAAGTTCGTTTGAAGATTCGGCCCCTGGAAACGGTCCGACAGGCTCACACCTTGGAGACGACCTTGAAGTACCCTCTACTCTCTCTTTGCGTCGGCGGCCTGATGGCCATGATGATGGTTCCCGCGGCGCTGGCGCACTCGCCGGGCCCCCCACACGCGATGACCCAGTCGGCGGAACATGCGTATGTGGGCGCGTCGAACGGCGCTCTCTCTGTGCGCGCTGCTAAACATCAGGTGGCCAAGGCCGAGCGCAAGGTGCGCCGTACTCAGCGCTCGCTCCACCGAGCCCTCGACCGCCTCGAGCGCAAGCGGTCGCGCTACCACCGCCGGTCGCGCTTCAAGCGCAACAAGCTGCGCAAGTACGTGCGCAAGGCCGAGCGACTCCAGGCCGAGCTAACCTACTACGAGTCGGAGCTCCGCCAGTCCCGGCGGCAGCTACGCCGAGCCCTCCGACACGCGCGCTACCGTGGCCACGACCAGCGCCCAGCCGTCCACTGGCAAGACGACCATCGCGACCACCACGGCCACGACGACCGTCGCGACGACCGCTACGACGACCGTCGCAACGACCGGTACGACGACCGCGTCGACACCTACAACGGCGACGACAGCACCACCTACACCAACGGTAACGGCTGGTTCTAACGGCGGGTCGCAGCGTCGCGCCACCCGACGCTGCGGTCTTCACCAAGCGCCACGTGACGAGCGGTACGCCACCTAAGCCTGTGAGACGCCCCAGAAAGCGCTCTACGCCTAGCCTGCCCGTCACGCCAACGCCCACGCCCGAGCCCACGCCCACGCCCACGCCCGAGCCCTGAGCCCACGCCCAAGCAGCAAGCGTCACGACGTTCACCAAGCAGATCCCCGCCGACCTTGGTAAGGTCCTCGCGATGGCGGACCCGACCCACGATCAGCAAGCGGCAGCATTCCTCGAGGCCTACAACCCCGAGGCGTTCGACCGGCCCTCGGTCGCCATCGATGTGGCGATCTTGACGGCGGCAGAGGGTGCGATGCAGGCGCTTGTGTCCCAGCGAACGGAGCATCCGGAGCTCGGCCGCTGGGCACTGCCTGGTGGGTTTGTTGGCATCGACGAGACGCTCGAGCAAGCCGTCAGGCGCACCCTCACAAACAAGGTCGGCGCTCGGCTCGCTGAGGCTGCACCGCAGCAGCTCTACACGTTCGCGGCGCTCGACCGAGACCCGCGGATGCGGGTGATCTCGGTCGCTCACTACGTGCTGTTGCCGCCAGACGACTTCGACGCGGTGGCTGCCAGCAACTCGCGCCTGCTGAAGGCGACCCTCGACGTACCCTGGGACGGTCTCGAAGGCACAGACATCAACGCCCATGGCCCCGACGGCCCCATCGAGCTGGCGTTCGACCACGCCGCGATCTTGGGCGTGAGCATCGCCCGCCTGCGAGGCCGCCTCGACTACACCGCCGACGCGTTCGAGCTGCTGCCGCCAAGCTTCACCCTCCGCGCACTTCAGCAGGTCTACGAGATCGTCCTAGGTCGGAGCGTCAACAAAGACAGCTTCCGACGCAGCGCCGCGCGCCGAGTCACCGCCACCGGCGCGCGCGAGCCGACACCGGGTCACCGTCCAGCGAGGCTCTACCGGCGCGCGGACAAGTCCTAAGGCAGACGCCATTTTTGAGCGAGGCAAACGCGATGCACTCGCCAACAGCGTCAGCGGCGAGCGAAGGCCCCGCGAGCGTCGAGTGAGCGAAGTGAACGCCCCGATGCCGTTGTGCGCCGATCGAACGCTGTCGTCGGAAGTTGCGCCTGTTTAGCGGACGAGTCCGCAGACGAGACGATGGTCTCAAGCGCCCAGGCGATGCGCCTGGCGACGGCTCTAAGGCCCTGTCTCCACCAGCCGTAGCTCAGGGCCAGCGCTCGTGTTGGTGCGGGTTCGCGCCGCCCTTGCGTTCTCCTTCTTGACTTAAATGCACTGTGCATACTAGTTGGGCGTCAAGATGTATGCATGATGCATATAAGGAGGCCGAGATGGCTGAGATTCGGAAAGTATTGTGGCTACGGCACCTCCGTGCAGAGCCGAGCATGCACGTGGTTCGCTACCGACGAGGGAAGACGGTTCAGAGCGGCCGCGGCGCGAGCTTTTGGTTCACGGCGCTCAACAGCGCTGTCGCCGAAGTCCCGATGGATGACCGCGATCTGCACTTTCTCTTTCATGCACGCTCCGCCGACTTCCAAGACGTCACCGTGCAGGGTGTCGTTGCCTTTCGCGTCGTCGAGCCCGACCTGCTTGGCCAGCGTATCGACTTTGGGATCGACCTCGAGACCGGCAGCTGGCTGAAGACGCCGCTCGGTCAGATCGACGCGTTGCTGACCGGCATGGCCCAGGCGAAGGCCGCCAAGCACATCGCCGAGCGCACGGTCCAGTCGCTCTTGGCCGAGAGCGTCGAAGCCATCCAGACACGCATCGCCGACGGGCTCGTGGGTGCAGCTCAGCTGGCGGCGCTCGGCATCGAGGCCACCGACGTGCGGGTCAGCGACATCCGGCCAACGCCCGAGCTGGAGGCGGCGCTGCAGACGCCGACCCGCGAGGCCATCCAGCAACGCGCTGACGAAGCCACCTTCGGGCGCCGGGCGCTGGCCGTCGAGAAGGAGTGCGCCATCGCCGACAACGAGCTGAAGAACCAGATCGAGCTGGCCAAGCGCGAGGAGTCGCTCATCGAGCAGCGCGGTGCCAACGAGCGTCGACGGGTCCAAGACGAGGCCGACGCCAGGCGCATCGAGGTCGAGGGCAAGGCGCAGCGAATCTGCATCGAGGCCGACGCGACCGCCCAGAAGATCAAGGCTCTCGAAGCGGTCAAGGTCGAGGCAGAGGAGGCGCGGATGGACGTCTACAAGGAGCTGCCATCGTCGGTAATGATGGGGCTGGCGGCCCGCGAGCTAGCAGGCAAGCTCCAGCGCATCGAGCACCTGAACCTCTCGCCCGAGCTGCTCGGGCCGATGCTTCAGAACCTCATCGAAGCCGGCACCAAGAGGCTCAAGGGCTGATGGAACACAGCTCAAAAGGGTCGCCCCCCCGGGTGGTCGTCATCACGCGGGAGACGCCGTACGAAGCGCTGATCGCGCGCCACGGCACCCGGTCGCAGGCCGAGTTCTTCCTGTCACGCCGCGACGCCTCGATCGATGGGCTCGCGGCGATCCAGGCCGCCCAAGACGCCGCGGTTCGTGCCGCGGTCAACGCCATCCCGAGCAGCTGGCGTCGTGCCCGGGTCCGGCGGCCCGACCTCAGCCGCTTTCTCTTCGAGCCCAACGACACCATCGTCGCGGTGGGCCAAGACGGCCTCGTCGCCAACGTCGCCAAGTACCTCCGTGGACAGCTGGTCGTCGGCATCAACCCCTCGCCGGAACGCTACGACGGGGTGTTGGTGCCCTACCGTCCAGGCGACGCAAAGCGCGTGATCCTGGCGGCTGGTGAGCGCCGCGCGGAGACCGAGTCTCGCACCATGGTCGAGGTCGCCCTCGATGATGGTCGCTCGCTGGTCGCGCTCAACGAGGTGTTCATCGGCCACCGGACCCACCAGTCGGCCCGCTACTCGCTGGCGTGTCGCGGTGCGTGTGAGCGTCACTCATCGTCGGGGCTCATTATCGCCTCTGGCACGGGCGCGACCGGCTGGGCACGCTCGATTCACCGCGAGCGCCGCAGCGAGGTCCCTCTTCCGAACCCGACGGAACCGGCGCTGGCGTTCTTCGTGCGCGAGGCGTTTCCGAGCGTTGCCACCGGGACCAACCTCACCGAGGGCCGCGTTGACGAGGGCGGCTCGCTGACCGTTGTGAGCGAGCTGGACGAGGGTGGGGTGATCTTCGGCGATGGGATCGAGGCCGACCGGCTCGAGTTTGGCTACGGCACGGAAGCGACGATCCGTGTCGCGTCCGTCCGCCTCAAGATGGTGCGGATGACGACGAAGGGGCGGCGTCGCCGCGCCCAACACGCACGTCGCAGAGCGTGAACGCGCGCCCTCAGCATCAGAACCCTCTGGCTCCGAGCGGTTCACGACCGGTTGAACCAACCGGCAAAAACGGGCACGTTAACCGCGGGTCAATCATCCGAGGGGAACACGATGCGTTATTTCGCGACATTGGCGTTGGTGGCTGGGGCGTTCGGGATCAGTGATACCGCGCTGGCGCAGTCCATCGGTGACGGGACGTTCTGCGGCGGCAGCAACAATAGCTCGGTGTTCACGCCCTGGAGCATCTGGAAGGGCTCGCCCGGTCAGAGCACCGGCGGCGGCGGCGACTGCGGCGGCAGCGTCTTCATGTGGGATCGGCCGCCCGCTAACGACGCCGCCGACAACAGCTGGGAGGGTATTCAGCAGTCCGTCAGTGGCTTCACGGCCGGTCAGGCTTACGACCTCTCGTTCTTTTGGCGCGGCGGCGGCTTCACCCACCCGACCCAAGCCGTCGTCACCCAGCAGATCGAGATCTACGCCAACGGCACGCTCGTGATGCAGTCGCCGAGCATCACGAGCAACGGCTGGAGCACATGGATGCCCCACAGCGGTTCGTTCGTCGCGCCCGCCGCGAACTTCACGTTCCAGGTGAGGTGCAAGGCGACTGCCGGCGGGCTGCAGGGCAACTGCGGCATCTCCGGGCTTGCGCTCGGCACCGTCCCTGGCGGTGGTCCATGTGCGACGCCGGTTGATGACGGCGGCTGCTGCTTCGAAGACTCCGACTGCAACGCTGGCTCCGCGTGCGTCGACGGCACCTGCGGCGCCGTCGCCTGCCCAACGCCGGTGCCGGAGACGCGCTCGCGCTACGCCGACAACATGCCCTTTGGCGCGGGGTGCTTGCTCTCATTCGACGCGACCGGCCAGACCGCGACGCTGAGCGCATCGACCAGCATCAACACCGCCGAGGGCGTCTCCGCCTACTCCGACCCAACCACAGGTGACCTGCTCATCTACACCGACGGCAGCGCCGTCTACAACGGGGCGGACACCGTTGTCGCGACGGGGCTTGGCGGCAACGCGTCGTCCATTCACTCGTCGCTGATCATCCCGGTGCCCGGCACCCCCACCGAGGCGTTCGTCGTGGGACATGGCGCGCCGACCTCGACCGGCCTCACGTACCAGCGCTTTGACCTCGCCAACAGCGCGGCCCCGATCGGCGGCGCACAGACAGCCACCACCAGCATCGTCGGTAGCCTCTCGGTCGAGGGGATGACCTATGTCCCGCACGCCAACGGTGTCGACGGCTGGATCCTCGTCGCCGGGCAGAGCCACATCTCGGTCGTGCCCGTCACCGCGGCCGGGCTGGGCGTTGCCACAAGCGTCTCGGCATCTAGCACCAACGGCGCCTGGCACGTGTTCGCGGCCAACCCACAGGGAACCAAGCTCTACGTCAGCTACACCGGCAACCGGAACCTCGTCAGCTGGGACTTCGACGCCAGCAGCGGCGTCCTCAACGGCGAGACGGTGTTGCTCACCAACCACGCGCCGGCGATGTACGGCGGCGTGGTCTCGCCCAACGGCAGCAAGCTCTACTTCTCGGTGCTTGAGTACGGCGCCACCGCCAACCCGCGCAGCGAGTTCTTCCAGTACGACATCAACACCGGCAACGTCACGAGCCTCAGCACCAACGCGGACCGCTACCACTTCGGCGACGGCCGAATCGGCCCCGACGGCAAGATCTACGTGGCCGGCTCGCTCTCGGTGAACGTCCACATCGTCAACAACCCTGATGCTGCCGGTATCGCCAGCGACTTCGACTTCGACGCATTCACGATTCCTGCTGGCTGCACGCCCAAGCTCGGCATGACGCAGGTCGCCGCGCCGACCGGGGCCGTGCCCTACGACGTGGAGATCTACTGGAACGCTCCGCAGCCCTTCCTCTACGGCGCCACGAGCGCGACGCCCGGCGGCACCACCAACGCCCCTGACGGGGCCACCGTGAGCGTCTCTGTCTCGGGTCCATCCAACTACATCGGCAGCTGCACCGCGACCGTCGTCGCCGGGACCTGGAGCTGTCCCCCAGACAGCATCGCCGGCCTCACCAACGGTGACTACGATGCGATCGCGATCCTCGACGCGTTCGGCAAGTCCGACTGCGAGGGGCACACCTTCACGGTCGCCACCTGCAGCGACACGGTCGACAACGTCGGTGCCGCCGCGGCCGTCGATGGAGGCTGCACCGCAGCAGCACCTGTCTGCGACACCTCAGTGCAGGGAGGCGTCTGCGTGCCGTGCCTCGCCGACGGCAACGGCTGCTACGACAACGCCACCTGCGTCGGCGCCGGCACAGCGGATGCGACGTGCGTGCAGATGTCGTGCCCTGACGCCCCAACCGCGGCCGACCGTAGTCGCCACGCCGACAACTGGGTCTTCGGAAACTTCTGCCAGCTCTCGTGGGACGCTTCGGGCGCCAACCCCACCATCACGGCGGCCACGTCCATCGTCACGGGCGAGGGCGTGTCGAGCTACTCCGACCCCGACACCGGCGCGCTGCTCATCTACACCGACGGCACGAGCGTCTGGAACGGTGCCGATACCGTCGTCGCCAGCGGCCTCGGGGGCAGCGCGTCGTCGCTGCACTCGTCGCTGATCTTGCCGGTTCCAGGAACACCAGACCACGTCTTCGTCGTCGCCCACGGCGCGGGCAACCCGTCGACCGTTCAGATCCAGCGCTTCGACCTCGCCAACAACGCCGCCGCCGTCGGACCTGCCCAGTCGATCACCACCGCCATCGCGGGTAGCCTCTCCGCCGAGGGCATGACCTACGTCGCCCACGCCAACGGCCTCGACGGCTGGGTGCTCGTCAGCGGCCAGTCGCACGTGTCGATCCTGCCGCTGACCGCCCTCGGCCTTGGCACGCCAACCTCGGTCCCCGTCAACGTCACCAACGGCTCGTGGCACGTGTTTTCCGTCAACCACCAAGGCACGCGCCTTGTCGTCAGCGGCGTGGTCGAGCGCGACCTCATGAGCTACGACTTCGACCCTGCCACCGGCGCGCTGACGAACGAGACGCTGCTCCTCGATAACTTCGGGCCGGCGATGTACGGCGGCGTGTTCTCGCCCGACGGCAGCAAGTTCTACTTCTCTGTGCTCGAGTACGGCGCCACCGCCAACCCGCGCAGCGGCTTGTACCAGTATGACTTCGACAACAGCGTCGTCACGACCCTCGAGGAAAACGCCGAGCGCTACAACTACGGCGACGGCCGGCTCGGACCGGACGGGGTCCTCTACTTCGGCGGCGGCGTTCAGCCCAACGTCCACACCATCAGTGACCCCGATGCCGCGGGCGTCGCGTGCGACTTCATGTACGACGCGATTGCCGTTCCCATGGGCTGCACCCCGCGCCTTGGCATGACCCAGGTTCCGCGGCCGACCGCCGACGTGCCCTTCGACGTGGAGGTCGGCATCGCCAGCCCGCCGTCTCTGGCCTACGGCAACGGCGTGACGCCCTCGGGGACCTCGAATGCGCCGGACGGCGCGCTGGTGAGCGTGACCGTGAGTGGGCCTGGCGGCTATGTGGGTGCCTGCACCACAACCGTCGTCAACGGCATCTGGACGTGCTCCGCCGGCGACATCGCTGGTATGCCGGTCGGGATGTTCGACGTGTACGTGGTCGTCGACCACCTCGGCAACATCGCCTGCGAGACCACGACGTTCGAGCTGCGGATCTGTGACGACACGGTCGCTGGCGCCGGTGCGGACATCGGCTGCGAGGCGGCCGCGCCGATCTGCGACACGAGCGTGACCGGTGGCGAGTGCGTGGGCTGCCTCAGCAACGCCGACTGCGGCTCCAACCAGGCCTGCGACACCGACAGCCAAGCCTGCTACTTCCTCGACTGCAGCGAGGTCGTCACGTCTGAGCGCTCGCGCCATGGCGACGTGTGGCCCTTCGGCCTCGGTTGCCGACTCAGCTGGGATGCGGACCTCAACCTCTCGTTTACGACCGACCCGGTCATCAGCACCAACGAGGGCGTCGCGTCGCTCTCCGATCCCGACACCGGTCAGCTGCTCATCTACACCGACGGCAACACCGTCTGGGATGGCGCCAGCAATCAGGTTGGCACCGGTCTCGGCGGACACCCCTCGGCCATGCACGCCGCGGTCATCGCGCCAGTGCCTGGCAACCCAGGGCACGTCTACGTGTTCGGAAACACGTTCACGACCAGCACGACCATTACCTATCAAGAGTTCGACCTCGACAATGGCACCGCGCCTGTTGGCCCCGCGGTGACCGTCAACGTGGGGACGATGGCGTCGCCGACCGGTGAGGGCATGCTCTACACGGCGCACGCCAACGGCACCGACGGCTGGCTCCTGCTCAACGGAACCGACAGCGTGTTCGTGCTGCCCATCACCGCCGCCGGCGTTGGTGCGCCGGTCGCCACGCCGACCGGCTTCACGATCTTCTTCGCCGGCTGGGGCGTCTTCGCGATGGACCATCAGGGCGACACGCTCGCCGTGTCCGCCAACGTCAACGGCGAGCTTGCGACCTGGGACTTCGACAACGCCACGGGCGCCCTGAGCAACCGCACCAGCCTCACGTTGACGCTCAACGACTACTACTACGGCGGCGCGTTCTCGCCGGATGGCACCAAGCTCTACTTCTCGACCATCCAGCACGGCCCCATGGCCGATGAGAGCACGTTCTATCAGTACAACTTCGACGACGGCATGTTCACGGTGCTGCAGACCGGCACCCCGCGTTACCTGACGGGTGACGTGCGCCTCGGTCCTGACGGCAAGCTCTACGTGGCCGCGAATCAGGCCGGCGGTGTCCACATCGTCAACAATCCGAACGCCGCCGGCGCGGCGTCGGACTTCGCTTACGAGGCGCTGACGCCGCCCATGGGCTGCACGCCGGTTGCTGGCCTCACGCAGATCCCGTCGGTCCTAAGTGCACCGCTCATCAACCCCGAGGTGGCCATCACGGCGCCGACGGGGATCCTGGTGACGCCATCGACGACGCTCTCCGGCACAGCGGTCGCGCCTGACGGAGCGACGGTCTTTGTCTCCGTCACCGGACCGGGCGGCTTTAGCGACAGCTGCTCGGCCGTGGTCGCCAGCAACACCTGGGCCTGCGCGGCCGGCAGCATCTCAGGGCTGACGCCAGGCGACTATGCAGCGACAGCGACCATCACCTGGGGGGCGCGCATGGGCTGTGCCGGCGGCACCTTCGAGATGAAGATCTGCGACGACAGCGCCGCGGGGACCGCCATCGACGCGGGCTGCACGATGGCGACGCCGATCTGTGATGACGCCACGTCGCCGCAAGAGTGCGTGGAGTGCCTCGACGACATGCACTGCGCCGCCGGAACGGTCTGCGACACGGCGGCCAACACCTGCGAGACCTGCGTCGACACCGGCACGGGCGCAACGGTCGACAGTGGCTGCGTGGAGCCGTCCAGCGAGTGCTCGGTCGATGCAAACGGCGACGGCACGTGCGTGACGTGCGAGGACGACGCGGCGACTGGCGCCATCGACGGCGGTTGCGACGCGACCACGCCTGCGTGTGCGGTCGACGGCAATGGCGTCGGCACCTGCGTCGAGTGCCTTGTCGACGGCGACTGCGGGGCCGGCACCGTGTGCAACCCCACGACGATGATGTGTGAGACGTGCGTAGACACCGAGATGGGCGAGGGTGTCGACAGCGGCTGTGCCGAGCCCAGCAGCGAGTGCGCGGTCGCAGCCGACGGCAGCGGCACCTGCGTGCTCTGCGAAGACGATGCCGCCGCCGGCGCGATCGACGGCGGCTGCGAGAGCGCAACCCCGGCGTGCGTTGCGGACGTCAACGGCATGCCGGTCTGCGTTGAGTGCGCCGACACTGCCGACTGTGCCGCTGGTACCTTCTGCAACACCGCGACCGCGATGTGCGAGAGCTGCATCGACGACATGACGGGCGCCGCGGCCGACACCGGATGCGCTGAGCCCACCAGCGAGTGCGTCGTGGCGGCTGACGGCAGCGGCAGCTGCGGGGTGTGTGAAGACGATGTGGCGGCGGGTAGCGTGGACGGCGGCTGCGATGCTGCGACGCCTGCGTGCGATGCCGATGCGGCGGGCGGGCCGACCTGCGTCGAGTGCGAGGTCGACGATGACTGCGGTACGGGCAGCGTGTGCGACACGGCGAGCCAGATGTGTGAGACCTGCGTGGACAGCGCCTCTGGTGCCGGTGTGGACAACGGCTGCGCCGAGCCCGCGAGCGAGTGCGACGTCAGCGCTGACGGCAGCGGAGCGTGCGTGGTCTGCGAGGACGATGCGGGCGCAGGGATGGTCGACGGCGGCTGCGACATGGACGCGCCGGCGTGCGAGATTGACGACGACGGCGTGCCGGCGTGCGTGGAGTGCACCGCCGACGGGGACTGCCCGGCAGGCGCGGTGTGCAACACCGACACCAACAGCTGCGAGGCGTGCTTTGACACGATGGTCGGCGAAGGTGTCGACAACGGCTGCGCCGAGCCGACCAGTGAGTGTGCGACGGCGGCCGACGGTGCTGGAAGCTGCGTGGTCTGCGAGGACGATGCGGCGGCTGGTGCCATCGACGGCGGCTGTGCGCCAGGGATGCCCGTATGCGCCATCGATGACCAGGGGGCGCCATCGTGCGTCGAGTGCACCGTCGACGCCGACTGCGGCGGCGATCTCTTGTGCAACCCCGAGACCCTGACGTGTGAGAGCTGCGTTGACACAGGCTCAGGCGCTGCCACCGACTCAGGATGTGCGTTTGGGGCCAAGGAGTGCGGCGTGGATGCGTCGGGCGAGTCGACCTGCGTGGTCTGCGAGGATGATGCGGCCGCGGGTTCGGTGGATGGCGGCTGCAGCGGCACCGAGCCGAACTGCATCGCCGACGCTGACGGTGCGCCCATCTGCGTCCAGTGCGGGGACGACAGCGACTGTGCGGCGGGCAGCGTCTGTGACCCGTCGACGTTCACGTGCACGGGCTGTGTCGATGACGCGACCGGCGAGGTCGCCGACACTGGCTGCGCCGAGCCCGCCAGCGAGTGCGCCGTCGATGCCGGCGGCGAGTCGAGCTGTGTGGAGTGCGAGGACGACGCGGGCGCCGGGGCGATCGACGGTGGCTGTGATGACAGTCTCCCGGCGTGCGTGGCCGACGGCGGCGGTGCGCTGAGCTGTGTGGAGTGCGCGTCTGACGCGGACTGCGATGCCGGTAGCTGCGACGTGTCGAGCAACACGTGCCAGGTCTGTCTCGACGACCAGACGGCCGGGGCGACCGACACCGGCTGCGGTGGCGCGACGCCGGAGTGTGACGACAGCGATGCGACCCATGTGTGCGTGCCCTGTCAGGACGACGCGGCGGCGGGGATGGTCGACGGCGGTTGCTCCGACGACCTGCCGGCGTGCTTGATGACGGACGAGGGCGCCATGTGCGTGGGATGCCAGGTCGACGACGACTGCGGCGAGGGGACGCTCTGCGACGCAGACACGAACACCTGCGAGCTCTGCGTGGACACCGGAAGCGGCGCGGCAACGGACGCCGGCTGTGGCGTGGGGGCCAAGGAGTGCGGCATCGACGTCAACGGCGACCAGGTCTGTCTGCCGTGTCAGGACGACAGCGACAACGCCGACGGCGCGGTCGATGGCGGCTGTGCGGCGAGCGCCCCGTACTGCCTGGTCGACGCCGAAGGCAACGCGCTCTGCGTGCCGTGTGTCGGCGACAGTGACTGCGCGGAGGGGAGCGTCTGTGACCCCGAGACGAACGCGTGCACGGGCTGCGTGGATGACGGGGAGGGCGCGGCGACCGACACAGGTTGCGCCGAACCCAACCCCGAGTGCCACATTCCCGCTGATGGCGAGGAAGGCCCAGCGGCGTGCGTGCCGTGTGAAGATGACAGCGACAACGTCGACGGCGCGGTCGATGGTGGGTGCAGCGATGCGACGCCGCACTGCGTGACGGATGCCGCAGGTGAGGTCAGCTGTGGCGAGTGCAGCAGCGACAGCGACTGCGGCGGCGACTTGGTCTGCGATCCGGCGGTTGCGGCGTGTGTGCCGTGCGTCGATGATGGCGTGGACGGTGCGGTCGACAGCGGCTGTGAGGCGAGTGGCGGCGAGTGTGCGGTCGATGCCGATGGCTCTGCCACAGGGTGTGTCCCGTGCGAGGATGACGCGCCAGCGGGTGCGATCGACGGCGGCTGCGATGAGGCCGCGCCTGCGTGCGTGACCGACGACGACGGCAACCCAGTGTGCGCGCCCTGTGGCGCCGACGCGGACTGCGACGAGGGCGAGGCGTGTGGTGACGATGGAACCTGCGCGCCAGCGGACTCGGACAACGATGGTCTGACCGACGACGAGGAGAACACGCTCGGGACGGACCCGAACGATCCCGACACCGATGGCGACGGGCTGACGGACGGCGAGGAGGTCGACACGGACGACGACGGTCCCGACACGGGCACCGGCACCGATCCGCTCGATGCTGACAGTGACGACGACGGGCTGAGCGACGGCGACGAGGTGGACAGCGACACCGATCCACTCGACGGCGACAGCGATGGCGACGGTCTGGGCGACGGCCTCGAGAGCGGCGTGACCGAGGCGCTCCCCGGCGGCACGAGTGACGGTGGCGTGCCCTTCGAAGGCACCAGCGACACGTTCGTTCCCGACACCGACCCGAGCACGACGACGGACCCAACCGATGGCGACAGCGACGACGACGGACTGCTCGACGGTACCGAAGACATTAACGGCAACGGTGCCGTCGACAACACGATCGGCGACAGCGAGACGTCAGGCTCTGGCGAGACGGACCCGAACAACGCCGACACCGACGGAGACGGCATCCAAGACGGCACCGAGCTTGGCCTCACCGCACCGGAAGGCGACGACACCGACACGGCGCAGTTCCAGCCAGACCTGGACCCGGCGACGACCACCGATCCGCTCGACATCGACACCGACGACGGCAGCATCGCCGACGGTATCGAGGACGGCAACGGCAACGGTCGCGTCGACGAGGGCGAGTCGGACCCGACGCTCGACAGCGACGACGTGCAGGTGCTCGACGACATCGTGGTCAAGGGCGGTGCGTGCGCCTCGTCCGACGTCCAGCTCGGTGGCTGGCTGCTGCTGATGGTCCTGGGGCTCGGTGCGGTGGCCATTCGCCGCCGCCGCGAGACCCCGCTGGGCTGAGCTCGACCTTGTGAGTTCGAGCGCGCCGGCTGGTCAGACCAGCCGGCGCTTTCACTTGGGCTCGCGGCAGACCATGTTGCCGGGCTCGCCGAGCTGCGAGGGCAGGCACTCGGCGGGCGACCGGCAGTTGTTGCTGGTGGTGCACGTCTCGAGGCAGTACCCGCTGGCGGCACCGGGCACGTTGCACTCGAACCCCGTAGGGCAGCCGAAGAGCGGTCCGTTGTCAGCCTCGATGTAGCAGGGCGGTGCGCACACGCCGAGCGTGCACTCCGCCGTGGCGCAGTCCGCGCCCGTGCTGCACGCGCTGCCGTAAGGAGCGCCGCCGGCGACCGCATGGCTGCCGCAGACCCCGCCGCACGACCACTGGCCGTCGTTGCCGCAGGTGCACGCCTCGAACTTGGGCGCGACGTCACCGAACCCACCCTGGCAGAGCCGTGCCGCCTGGCCGCCGGCGCACACGGCGGAGCCAAAGGCATCGTCGCAGGTCGTGGGGCAGGTGCCAGACGCCACGCAGCTTCCGCCGTCGCAGCTCTCGCCGTCGCCACAGACGCCGCAGGTGCAACCGTCGTCGAGTGCGCCGCATGTCACGCCGGCGGTTGAACATGCGATGGTGCAGGCGTCAGCGCAGAGCTGCGGAGGATGCCAGCCGGGCGAGTAGTCGCGCGGGATGCAAGCGAACGTGTAGTTCTGGCCGACGGCGGTGCAGACCTGGTCCGTGCCGGCACACGCGTCACCGCAGCGGTCGCACGCCGCGACGCAGACGCCAGCGAGAGAGCCGCCGGGCACGAAGCAGCGCGCGCTGGCTGGACAGGTGCCGTCGCCTCCTTGGCAGGCCTCGCCGCAGAGTCCGAGCGTGCACGGGAGCCCGCCGGCGCACTCGGCAGAGTCCGTACAGAGATCGCCCGGCGCCGAGCATCCCACGCATCCGACCGGCTCGGCGGTGCAGACGCCGCCAGAGCATGCACCGCCTGGGCAGTCGCTATCGACGCTGCAGCTGGGCAAGCACGTGCCCTGCCAGCAGTTGGCCGTCACGCACGCGGTCGCCGGCGGTAGGCACGACTCGCCGACCTCGGCGTTGGGGCCGAGCTCGATGGATTGACAGTCCTCGCAGACCGGACCGTTGTCGGTACAGAGACAGCTCCGGATGTTGCCGGCCGGCTCGCCGAGCATCAGCTCGCACTGCGCTTCGTAGCTGGTACCCGGACACGCTTGGACGCCCGCGATGTCGACGCACGGACTGCCCGGACAGGCGTCTTCCGCGGCGCAGCTGCCTTGGTCGCAGACGTCGCCCGGCGCGCAGGTGCCGCATATGCAACCAGCTGCCCCGGCCCCACACTCAAGGCCTGCGCATGCCGCCTGGCAGAAGTCCTGGCACTGTCCGGTGATGGCGTCGCTGAGCGGCTCGCAGGCGAGGCCAGGGATGGCGCCGGGCTCGTCGCTGCCACCGTTGGGTCCGCAGATCTCGCCGTCTGGACAGCCCGTCTCCGACCCGCAGCGCTGACAAGCGACGGGCGCGGTTGGGCCCGTGTCGGCTTCGACGCCATCGGCCGGTGTCGTGTCTGCCTCGGCCGTGTCGGGCTGGGTGGTGTCGGTCGGGGCGGTGTCCGCGACTGTTGTGTCGTCGACAACGTCGGCGGTAGGCGGCTCTGGGTTCGCGTTGATGCACAGACCGTCGACGCACGCGAGCCCGTCGCTGCCGCAGGCGGCATCGTCGTCACACAGCGCCAGGCACAGCGTGACGGCCGGGCCTTCCCCGCAGCCGCTGACGTCGACCGCGTCAACGCAGCTCCCCAAGCCGCTGATCGCTTCGCACGCGTCGGTGGAGCCACAGGGTACCGAGCACACCCCGCAGATGCACTCGCGTCCTTGGACACAGGCGCTGTCGCTGTCGCACGTCACAAGGAAGTGGGTTTCGCTGTCGACCGTTCCGTCGCGCTTGCCGTCTGAGAGGCAGCCAGACAGCGCCAGCGCGATGAGCGCCGCGAGAGATCGTTGAATGACCATGTGACACCTCCGAGAGTGTGGATGGTGAGTGTTATCGCCAACCGGAGGCGTCGACGCCAGGTGTCCCCAGGTTCACCCCCTCTAGCCGTCATCTTCACAGACATCCGGCTGCGGCTGGCGGAACTGCAGCACTAGTCCCAAAACAAGCGCTACTTCCGGCTGCGGCATCCGATCTACGCACCACAGCGGCGTCGGGGCGCTCGCTGCGCTCACTCGGACTCGACGATGCACGCATCGCCGTCGTCCGCCCGACGCCGCTGTGATGCGCACCTCGTTCGCCTCGCTCGAAACTAGCGCTTGATTTGGGACTAGTGCTCGCGTGAACGCGTCTCGCGCCCTGCCGGCAATGCCCTATCGAGACCGCCGTTGACGGGGTTGGTGAGCTGGTAGAGTCTTGCTGTCTCGACGCGTTCGTCGACTCCCACGCGGACAGGTGATCGACCATCTCCGACATCGTCATGCTGCTGATCGCGCTCGGTGTGTTGGGTGGCCTCACCCTCTGGGCGCTGTTTCACGGAAAGACGCGTGGCATGGCAGAGCTCAAGCGCGAGACCTTCGCTGCCTTTGGCGCCGATGCTGTTCGGCACGACAAAGAGCGCGGCTGCCTCATCGTCACCGTCGATGGCGTGGCGGTCACGCTGACGCCGACGAACGGGCAGCCCCGGCTGTCGACACCACTACCCGCGGAGCCCATCGGCTGGTCACGGCTGTCGCACGACTTCGCGGCGCCGCTGGAGCTTGCCGACGCGACCGAGCCGCTTCTGACGCGATGGGCAGACCTTGACCGTGTGCTGCTGCGCGACCAGGTGGACGCTCTGGTGAGCGTTGCCGTCCAGGTATCGAGCGTTCCGAGGGCCACGCGGCTCCTCGATGGGTTCCGTCGCTCGGGTGACCCCGTGGTCTGGCGGGCCTTCTTGGCGACACTGTCCGCGGCGAGCCGAAGCGAGGCGCTAGAAACCATCGCAGCGTCGGAGGGGTCTTCGCTCTCGTATGCAGGCGTCGCAGCCCTGGCGTCCGTCGATCCTGACGCGCTCCATGAGGCCGTCTGGACCCGCATCACCGATGAAGCGGTGCGCGTCGCAGCGCTCGAGCGCTTGGTCGAGCTGCGGCCCGAGCAGCACGTCGCTGTTGTGACCACAGCGCTCGACAACGCCACCGGCGCCTCGCTGGACTGGGCGTGGGATCAGGCGCAGCTCCTCAAGCTCGACGTCATCCCGAGGCTCAACGACCTGGTGCGCCGCGGCTCACTGCCGGCCACCAAGATGGTCCGAGACCACGCCGACGATGACACCATCGACGCCCTGATTGCCGGGCTGACCAAGACGGGGCTCGGGCGCTACGTGGCAGCCACCCGACTCGGTGAGCTTGCCGACCTCGCCGATCTTCCCACGCTCGAGCGCCTGCGCCGCGCAACCAGCGACGACGCCGACCTCGTGAAGCGCCTGCAGCAAGCCAGTGCCGACGTCCAGCGGCGCTTCGGCGTCGAGCCTGGCGCCGCCGAAGGGGGCCTCGCTCTCGCTGACGACCGTGACGGCGCGCTCAGCGTCGCCAGCGGCGACAACCACCACCAGAGCTGAACGAGCGCGTCAGCCCTTCTTTCGGCTATCGCCCGACGGAGCACTCAGGATCGACGAGCCAGTCCGGCCACGGACGCCGATCGACAGCGCATTCGATGGCAAGTGGGCGGCACCACCTACGAGCGAATGCGCTGACGCTGACCGTCAATGACTCGGGTCCGTCCGGCGAGTCCGGTGTCAAACGCAAGGGCGTCCCATCTGCCCCGCTCCTGAGCTCGCCCGTCGACTCGAGCATGATCTCACCCACACCGTTCGCTGGGCATGCGAACGTCTGAGTGATGCCCCTTGAGTCGGTTTGTGCAGGCGGACGGCAGATTGAGCCATCCACGCTGACCACTAGCTCACCCGGCTTGTAAACGACCCCCTCAGAAAAGCGCACGCTCACCTCGACCTCGCTGCCGCGGTCGCAGGCGGTGATGCTCTGCACGACCGGGCTGCTCGAACGGCTCAGCCGAGCGCGGTAGTGATCTACGCGCCCACTCGAGCGCGTGATAACCGCCCCGATCTCAAACCAGCCGGAGGGCTCTTCGCTAAGCTCAAAGAGGTATCCACGAGAGGTTGGGTTGCTGGATGTCCAGACAACGTCGTCGTCGTCTTCCGCATAGGTGAGGCCTAGCTCCTCCGGACCAACTGTCACGCGCAACGAGTCAAGGATTTCGTCGTACTTGCCCGCGTCCAGCGGAGGGTCGCCTCGCAAGAGCATCCCAATCGGCGAGTCGCCGATCGCCGACGTCAGGTTGACATGGCTAAACTGAACCGACAGAGGATCGATCGGAGGCCCGTTCACCGGCGAGCAGCCAACGGGCGCGATTGATAGGACGAGCAGGACTCTGGTGAGTTGTTTCATCCAACGACTGGAGAGCCGTCGTGCCGAGGCGCGTTTCGTCAACAAGCGCGTCTCGATGGCGTCGCTTCCGACGTTCTTCACGGGTAGTAGCAGAAGTCGGGGCACTGATTGAGGTTCTGGTCGAGGGCGCCCGTTGGGCAGCCGGCGTTTCCAACGGGCGAGCAGATGTTGTTGTACTGGCTTTGGCCAACCCGGCAGACTTGGCCGTTGGATCCGACGAGGTTGGTGTTTCGCGGGCACTGAGACGTGGCGCCGGCGCAGGTGCAGCGCCCCGTGGTGCTCGGCGGCGACTCATCGGCGACCGCGGCGGTGTTGCCGTCACAGAGGGTCGTGACCGCGACGTCCTGGCAGCTCTGGCCAGACGCGCACGCCATCCCGCAGCCACCGCAGTGGTTGGCATCGCTGTTGATGCTGCGGCAGATACCTCCGCAGCAGCGCCGGTTTGGCGTCGCACCACATGACGCGCCGTCGGCAACCGGGAGGCCTGGGCCACAGACACCGCTCCCGTTGCAGGTCGCGCCGTCGCTGCACGGGTTGCCGTTGCTGCACGCGGTGGAGCTTCCTGGGAACGTGACCGTGCAGCTGGAGGTGCCGTTGCAGCTGCGGTTGGCCCCGCAGACACCCGCTGCATCGTTGCAGCTGATGGCCGTGCCGGTGCAGGCGCCAGCGCCATTGCACGCGTCGCTGTGGGTGCAGAGGTTGCTGTCGTTGCAGGCTGTGCCGCCGCCAGGAAAGCTGACGGTGCAGCTCGCCGTGCCGTTGCAGCTTCGGTTGGCGCCGCAGATCCCGGCGCTATCCGCACAGCTGATCGCCGTACCCGCACAGCCTCCGGTCCCGTCGCAGGCGTCGGAGTGGGTGCAGAGGTCCCCGTCGTCGCACGCGGTCGACGCCGTCGGAAAGACCTCGGTGCAGCTGGCCGTGCCGTTGCATGAGCGCGAGGCGCCGCAGACCCCGTCGTCGTCGTCGCAGACGATCGGGATGCCGGCGCAACCTCCGGCCCCATCGCAGGTGTCGTCGTAGGTGCACGGATCCCCGTCGTCACAGCCCTCACCCGGCGGCCGCACGTCCTGGCTGCAGGTGCTCGTGCCGTCGCAGGTGTCGGCGAGGCAGCTACCGGCAGCGCCGCCGCTGCACGTGATGCCGGTGCCGATGCAGGCGCCCGCGCCGTCGCAGGCGTCGTTGAACGTGCAGAGGTCGCCGTCGTCACAGGCTACACCCGAGGCAGGAAACATCTCTGCGCACGTGTCGCTTCCGTCACAGGCCCTGCGGACACCGCACGTGTCGCTGTCGTTGTCGCAAACGATCGCGCGACCCACGCAGACGCCGCCGTCGTCGCAGGCGTCGTCGTGGGTGCAGAGGTCGCCGTCGTCGCAGAGCGCCGTCCGCGGGATGTGCAGGCAGCGACTCTCCTCGCACAGGTCATTGGTGCAGTCGTTGGCGTCGTCGCACTCCGCGCTGGCGACGCAGCCGCCGCAGACCCCGCCCTCGCACTCGCCGCTCAGGCACTCGTTGCCCGCCGAGCACACGGCCCCAGGCTCGCCCTGTGGCCGGCAGACGGCACCGTCGCAGAACTCGAACTGGCCGCAGTCGTCGCGGTCGCCGCAGACCCCGGTGCAGCGGCCAGCGTGGCAGACGCCGGAGTTGCAGTCGGCGTCGCTCTCGCAAGGATCGCCAGCCACGCCGCGGCACGGGTAGGCTTCGCTCTGGTCGCCCTCGATGGCGCAGCTCAGCTGGCCATTGTCGCATGTGGCTACGGCGGTCACGACGGCGGGGAGCTCCGAGCAGCGCGCGCTGCAGCAGCACGCCCAGTCGGCCACTTCGATGAGGTTCGCCACTGAGCCACTTGGGTCGCGCTCGTCGGGGATGCAGTCACCGTCGGTGTCGGTGACGCTCGACTCGATCGCGTCGATCATTCCGTCGCCGTCGAAGTCCGGGGACGGCTCCTGTCCACCGTTGGTCTCGGCGAAGTCGCCTTCGCCGTCTCCGTCGGTATCGGCACGGTCGTAGCGCGTGCCGAGGCGGGCCTCGAGCTCATTGAGCAGGCCGTCGCTGTCGTCGTCGCCGACTGGGTCGAGACAGACGGAGTCGATGCACACGCTGCCGCCGGTGCACGTGCTGGCGGCGTCGCACGGCGATCCAAGGGTAGGGCGACGCTCTGGCTCGTCGCTGCAGCTCACCAAGAAGCCAACCGCTATCGCAAGCGCGATGACGCTATAGGTGGCGGTGTTGGTGGCCTGGCGCGGCCGGCTGAGCAGTGTCATCTCTCCTCCAGCGACACTGTAGCGGGGAGCGACGTCAATTTCGACCCGGCATCCGATTCGAGCGGCGATCGAGACTGCCGGACGAGGTCAGCGGCCGGTCGGGTTCTTGTTGTGCCATGCCGCGACGGCGGCCTCGAAGGCGACCCGCCGGTCAAACGCGGCTTGCTCTTGGCGCTCGACCTCAGCCCAAAGCTCGGGGCCCTCGGCGTTTCCGCGGGCGTAGGCGCCGATCGCCTGCGCAAGGGTGGCGGCCCGGGCGGCGGTCCCCCGGCGCGAGCGGCTTGGAATCGCCTGGTAGACCTCGTAGAGGTCGTGGGCGTGAAGCCTCAGGTCATGCAAGTCACCGGACTCGTCGGGTGCGTCGTCGCCGAGGGTGAGCGCCGTTGGCGGTTCGACGTGGGTCGCTGTTGCGAGGTCCCCCTCGAGCCGGACCTCCGTCTCGCCGGCTTCGACGAGGTGAAGCATCGCGTTTCCAGGGTCAACCTCGGTGTCGCTTGAGACGCGGACGCCGGCGTCGAGACACTTCGCGAGCCGGAACAGGTGGGCCTCGACCGCCTCGAGCTCGCGGCTCCCTCGGGTCTTCCAGCCGTGGCTCTGCTGGAGGTTCGCGAGCCAGCGCATCAGCGGGTCTCGATGGTCGGACGTCGGCAGCGCGACGGTGGTCGCCTCAGCGTGAGCGACCTTGTTCGATTGCGTCATGGAGGGTCTCGTTGGTGGTGTCGGTGGGCGCAGACAAAGCGCACGATCTTGGCTATCGGCCCATGCGAGCGTTTGCTTTCGCGTTATCGTCATCGGGGTCGAAACCACGCTGCTGCACTGCGTGATCGCGCGGCGGCGGCGGG
>CALHXW010000277.1 GCA_938040325.1 uncultured bacterium
CCGCCGGACGGGACTTGGGCGCTTGGTGATGAGCGCCCTAGAGGAGCGCGCCAGCGGCCTCGGTGCGGCCCGGGTTAAGCTCGCCGCCCAGGTCTCTGCGATTCCGTTCTACGAGGCGATCGGCTACGTCGCCAAGGGCGAGGTCTTCATGGACGCCGGGATCGCGCACCGGTGGATGTCACGCGAGCTTCATGGCGCCTAGCGAATTTCAGCAGCCTGCTAGCTAGAGCACAGAACAGCACGTTTGATGCGGATCAGCGCTTCGTTGGGTTGTCGTTGAACGCGCCACGATAGAGTTTATCGGGATAAGTGACTGACGCGGTCCCGGCGCCGGGTTCCAAGGGCCAACACACCCAGCGCGAGCGCTACCCACAGCGGAAGGTCGAAGGGCGACCCGCTTGCGCACGTGACGACACCCCCTCCGTTTAGGAAGCCGTAGCGGTCGATGTCTTCGCTATCGAGGTAGTTGGGGATGCCGTCACCATCAATGTCGCCGGTGCCTTCGATCCGGTCCAGGCGCAGGTCGCCATCGGAGTCCGGGTCGCGGTAGTTCGGTACGTTGTCTCCGTCTACGTCTTGACCAAACGTCTGGCCGTCGAGCAGCTCGGTCGAGGTGAGGATCCCGTCGCCATCGTCGTCGTCGTCGAGCGGGTCGATCTTGGCGTCCCCGTCGGTGTTGAAGGGCTCGCCATCGGCGCTCACCTCCTCGCTGTCGAGCAAGCCATCGTCGTCGGAGTCTGGGTTGGTCACGAGCGTTCCGATCGCCAGCTCGAGCGCATCGACCAGCCCGTCGCCATCGGAGTCCTGCGCGCTGGCGTCCACATCGTCGAGGTAGTTGGGCACTCCGTCACCGTCGCTGTCGGCCGTCCCCTCTTCCGCGTCGCTGATGCCGTCGCCGTCCGAGTCGGTGTCGAGCCAGTTCAGCAGCCCGTCGCCGTCGGGGTTGGCACCAAACTCTTCGCCGTCCTCTCGCTCGGTCACGGTGTCGATGCCGTCGTCGTCGTCGTCGGTGTCCAGGGCGTCGGGGATCCCGTCCTCATCGGTGTCGATGTTGGCGCCGTTGCTGTCACGCTCGGCGCGATCTTCCAGTCCGTCGTCGTCGCTGTCGTTGTCGTTGGGGTCGGTCTCGAGCGCGTCCTGCCGGCCATCAGCGTCTTCGTCTTCGGCCCCCACGCAGTTGTTTCCGGCGACCGAGGGCCCGTCGCACACGCCGTCGCCGTCGGTGTCCGGATCGGTCGGGTCCGTCGGGTTGAGCCCTTCCAGCTCGACGACGTTGGAGATCCCGTCGTTGTCGGCGTCGGAGTCGGTGCACGACCCGTTGTCGCAGACCTCAAAGCTGCAGTCGCTACCCACGCCGCACGCCTGGGTCGGGGCACAGCCTGGGCACGAGTCGCCGCCGCAGTCGATGTCCGTCTCGCTGCCATTGAGCACGCCGTCGAGGCACTGGGCAATGGCGCACGTCCCCGCGATGCACAGGCTCGACTCGCAATCGCCAGCAACCACGCAGCTGTCGCCGACGGGGCAGGCCGCGCAGGTCGCTCCGCCGCAGTCGACGTCGGTCTCGGTCCCGTTGGTGACGTTGTCGCTGCAGGTCGCGATCACGCACAGGTCGTTGACGCACGAACCACTCGAGCAGTCCGGTCCCACGCCGCAGGGCTGTCCTAGGCCGCAGCCACTGCATGAGCCGCCGCAGTCCGTTGCCGTTTCGTCTCCATTCTTAACGCCATCCGCACACGAGTCCGCGACGCACTCGCCACCGCCACACACACCGCTCGCGCAGTCGGTCGGGCCGAAGCAGCTCTTGCCGCTGCCGCAGGTCGGACCGCAGGCGCCGCCGCAGTCGACGTCGGTCTCGGTCCCGTTCTGGGTGTCATCAGCACAGCTCGCAGGCTGGCAGGTCGCGCTCTCGCAGACGCCGTTGGCGCAGTCGGTCCCGAGACCGCACTGTTGTCCGTCAACGCACGGGTTGCAGCTGCCGCCGCAGTCGATGTCAGACTCGGTGCCGTTGAGTTGGCCGTCGCTGCAGGTCGGAGCCACGCACGCGCCCGCGGCACAGACGGAGGATGCGCAGTCCCCACTCGCGCTGCAGCTCTGGCCAACCGCGCACGGCGCGCAGCTCGCTCCACCGCAGTCGACGTCGGTCTCCGTGCCATTGAGCACGCCGTCGTTGCAGCCAGTGATCGCGCAGGCACCGCCGACACATGTTGTCCCGACGCAGTCGTCATCCACGACGCAGCCTTGTCCCGCACCGCAGGCCGGGCAGCTACCGCCGCAGTCCACGTCTGTTTCATCGCCATTGGCGACGCTGTCGGTGCAGGCTGCAGGAGCACAGACCATGGCATCACACACGCCGTTGAGGCAGTCAGCCCCCACCGCACAGACCTTGCCGTCGGCGCAGCCGTCGCAAGCGCCGCCGCAGTCGACGTCGGTCTCGCTCCCGCCCTTGATGCCATCGTCGCACGCTGCTGCCTCGCAAGTTCCAGCCACGCACGTCAGCGACACGCAGTCGAAGCCGTCGATGCAGCCAGAGCCATCTGGGCACCCGCCGCACGGGCCGCCACAGTCGACACCGGTCTCGACGCCGTTCTGAGCGCCGTCTGTGCAGGTTGGGCCGCCGCATACGCCGCCGTTGCAAAACCCGCTGACGCAGTCGTTGGGCACGCTACAGCTCTCACCGGCGGCGCATGCAGGGCAGGCGCCACCGCAGTCGACGTCTGTCTCGGACCCATTGGTCGCGCCGTCTGAGCACGTCGGCTGACAGATGCTGCCCATGCAGGAGCCGCCGGCACAGTCAAAGCCGTCGCTGCAGCTGGCGCCTGCGGGACAGCCAGCGCAGCTCCCGCCGCAGTCGATGTCGGTTTCGTCGCCATTGGCAATACCGTCGCTGCAGGTTGCTGCAGACGTGCTGCAAACGCCGGCGCTGCAGAACGGGGTTGTGCAGTCGGACGGCTGGGTGCACCCCTTGCCAAGGCCACAGGGTTGGCAGGTACCCCCACAGTCGACATCGGTTTCGTCGCCGTCGATGGCCCCGTTGGTGCAGCCGCTGGTTCCGCAGATGCCCGCGACACAGATGCCCGAAGCGCAATCCGACGGGGTGTTGCAGAGAGCGTCCGGCGCGCACAGCGTCTCGCAGCCGCCGCCGCAGTCGACGTCGCTCTCCGTGCCGTTTGCCACGCCATCGTTGCAGAGCGTTATCGTCGGCGACTGGGTCAGTCGCTGGCGAACGAACACGAAGTTGACGCTCTGGTCAGGTGGGGTGGGTCCAACGCTGTCGAACATTATGTAGATGGGAAGGGTGGTGTTTGGTTGAGCGGGTAGGGGGCAGCCTGTGAACGTCTGAAACCACGTGCCGGCGTCGCTGCGAACGAGGACCGAGTTGAAGTTCGGGGCGACAGGGTCGAGCGTGAAGTTGACCGAGATCTGGTACTCGGCGTCGTTGCCGATGACGTTGGTGAACTGGCCCGACGTGAGGAAGTTGCGCTGGCAGTGGTTGGCGGCGGCCGAGCTTGAGCCCCAAACAAAGGTCTGGGACTGTGCGCCCCACGCGACCCCGGTCCGTCCGAGGCCTATCGCGGAGTCCAGGTTGCTCGCGTCGAGGCTGGTGGGATCGAGCTCGGCGGCACCGATCTCGAAGGGGTCGCTCAGCGATGACTTGGCGTTGAGCCGAGCGATCAGGGTCTGGTCGTTGAGGTTGATAGCGTTCGCCAGCGTGTAGAGGGCGATCGCTCCGTCTCCGGTGGCCTTGCCTCCTGCGGCGGCCACCGTCCCAGTGCCGACGCTCGTCCACTTCGCGGGGTCGATCGCTTGGTTGAAGTCTTCGAAAAAGGGAAAGACCTCGTTGCCGTCGGAGACACTTGGTGCTGCTGGGTTACCCCACTGGAGCTGCAAGATGGTCGCAAACGACGCGTTCACGCTCGCTATCTCGATCCAGACGCGCGTGCCGCTGGTGTTGCAGGTCTCGTCCTCGACCCAGTGTGGTAGCACCGTCCCGCCCGCCGTGATGCGAAGATCTTGGCACTCTGACTGGAGCTCGCCACTGGCGATGAGGGTTGCGGTGTCAACGGTGATCGCGAGCTGAGACGGCGATGTGATCGACGTCGACCCGCTCAGCTCCAAGACGACATTGGTCGTCTGCGTCCAACCTGGGAGCGTCTGCGCCTGTGCCGCGCCCACTGACAGCGAGAGCAAGCAGGACGCCACAAGAATACGTTGGAGTGTCACGGTCATTTCGCCGCCTCCCAGACAGTGCCAACGCCATCGACGGTCTCGCCGTTGACTTGAACAAGCTTGACCCCGACTCGCCGGTTCGATGCGCGGCTGTTCGGCACATCGTTGGACGTTAGCGGGTCAGAGATGCCGCGTGTCACGACCGTCAAGCGGGTCAACAAGATGCCGCGCTGAGCCAAGTAGTCTCGGACAGCCTCAGCTCGCTCGCGATCGAGCGTGAGTGCTCGGTGCTCGCCCTTGGCCGAGTGACCCGTCAGCTGCACCGTCTCGATCTCAAGAAAGCGTGCCATCACCGCAGCGATGTCGTCGAGCACCTGCTGCCCAACCTCATCGATGACGCTCGATCCCTCTTCGAAGAAGAGCTGGTCGTTGAGCCGGACTTCTCGCGGCTGGAGCTTGACGACCGCTGCGCCGCCCGGCGTCGGGTCAGCGGTGGTTGCTGTCTCTTCAGGGCAGCCATCATCATCTCGGTCACCGTCGCGGTCTTCCGGCTCGGTCGGGCAGCGGTCGACAGCGTCCGCGACGCCGTCCTTGTCGTTGTCGAGCTCAGGGCAGCCATCGTTGTCTTCAAAGCCGTCGAGGTCCTCGGCGAGGTCCGGACAGGCGTCGACCTCGTCGAGGAGGCCGTCCTTGTCGTTGTCGGGCTCTGGGCAGCCGTCTGTGTCATCGAATCGGTCCATGTCCTCAAGCTCGGCAGGGCACTGGTCAAGCGCGTCGATGATCCCGTCACCGTCGGTGTCTGGGCCGTCGAGCGTGTCGGTTGCTGGTCCGAGGTCAGGCACGTAGCTGAGGCCGGCGAAGTAGCGGAAGTTTGGGGCGCCGGCGCCATCGATGACGCCCAGCCCGCCGCCAGCGTTGAGGATCAACCCGGTGCCGGGGATCTCAGCGCGGATGCCCCCAAGGAGCTCGAGGGGGGTCGCGTACGAGTCGCTTGCGACCTGCGTGAGATCTTGGGGGTCGAGGTTATCGGCGATGGACTTGGCTCCGAAGAGATTGACGGTGAGCCGAACGTCCGGGTGACCCAGCGGCACCTCGACGGCGACGCTGTAGCGCAGTGTGTCGTCACTGACGAGGTTGTGGGAGGTGCGCTTGGGGCGAACCTGGTAGCCGATGTTGCCGGTGATGCCGAAGCCGGCGGCTGTTCGCCAGTCGAGCACGAGCCGCGGTTCGACGCGGACGGCGCCATCGGTCGAGAAGGTCCCGACATCATCGCCGGTGGGGACGAAGACGGTTGCTGCCAGCGCGAGTCCAAAGCCCGAAGCCGTGCGTGCGAAAGGGCGAATCCGCGTGGCGAGTCGAACGTCGTGGAGCTCGAAGCCGCTGCTCGGGCCGACCGACGGGACCAGCGTCGTGCCGGACACGTCTTGGGTCAACGCGAGCGGCACGACGACGCCCAAGTCCAGGATATCGGCGATCCCGAAGCCAAGGCCAACGTCGAGGCGCTGAACCGTGCCGAGCACATCGGTTGTCGTCTCCTCGCCGCCTTCGACGATCGTCTCGCGGAGCAGACCGCTGGAGCCGTGGAAGGTGATGCCGATGCTGGGCATCCAAGCGGGAACAACGTCGCTGTAGAGCGCCGTGAGTGCGGAGGTTCCGGCGGCGTAGGGGGCGTCGAACTGGTCGACGGCGAAGCTCTGCGCGCGGGTGCTTGTGGGAGCGGCAACCAGTGCGGCGACGATCGCAACGAGCAGCAGCACATCGCGTTCGCGTCGCTCGAAAGGAGCGCCTGTCTTGGGTCTGGATAGGAGCTGTCTCATGGATCATCCCGTCGAGCGCGCCAGTGTGTCTGCGTGATGCGTGCGGTCGCCATTCCGCATGGATGAACGGGCCTCGAGACGTCCGTCCAGCCAACTCCTACCCTTCTACCTCAACTTCGAATTCGAGTCAGGGGAAGTGGCGAACGCGTTGCCGGACGGCAGCAAACGCGAGGGCAGCTACCTGATCGCATACGGGCAGTCAGCTCAGCTTTCTCTCAGCAACGCAACGGTGTGCTCGTGGGCCAACGCTGCGACGTTGGCGGGGTGGGGCGGCTGCCCTGCTGACGCACTAAGCGCCGTCGACGATCGCTTCGTTTAGATAGCCGCGTGCTAGCGCGCCCGCCGTGGCTTTGAGCGTCTCTTTGTCCGCTTCGTCTTCGCTGAGCGCTTGGAGCGTGGCGCCGATCGCGTTCACAAGGACGCGCGCTGTCTGACGGCGCGTCTGCTCCGAGATCGAGGGGAGGTGCATCATGAGCAGGTCTCTGGCGATGCGCTCAAGAGACTGCACGAACGCGCGGTAGCGGGGCTCCATGCCGAAGCGCTCGGCGGCGCGGCTGAGCCGCCACCAACGCGTCTCGTCCCACGCCTCGGTCACGTCATCGATGAGCATGTCGACCGCTTCGTCCAAGCTCGATGCGGAAAACGCCGCAGAGCGGGTGGCGATCACCTCTTCGAGCCGATCCAACGCAGTCGCGACGAGCTCGGAGATGAGCCCCTCTTTGCTCGTGAAGTACTGGTAGACCGATCCGATGCTGACGCCGGCACGACGCGCAACGCGCTTGGTCGTCACCGTCGTCAGACCTGACTCGCTCACGATCTCTGATGTCGCCTGAAGGATTGCGTCGACGCGCGCCCGTGACCTCGCTTGCACGGGCATCTTTCGGCGAAGCGGCGTATTCCCAAAATCGGCCATTCTTGCCCCCTAAGACCACCGAACCTAACAGACCGAGGCACCAGCATCAACCCGAGCGCGCCCGACCCTTTACCGAGGGTGCGTCGGCGCGTAAGCGGCCCCGGCACTCAGGCCGCGTGCCGTTCCACGGACGAATTGCAAGACCGCCACGGAATGCGAGCGCCTGGCAAAGCCGACTCCTTCAGTGGTGGCGGCGGGCTCGATGCGGTCGATGGCAAGCGCTGGTGGCGAGCGCATCGTGCCTGTTGGGCCGTGACGTTCGTCAGGACGCCTTCTGCCCGGCGATGCTGTCGAGGTAGCCGAGGGCAAGCTTGGCCGCTTCCTCTCGCACCACGTCAGGCGGCAGGCCGTTGAGGGCGCCATCGTGAATGAAGCTTCCTACCCCGTGCACGAGCACGTGGGCTGCCCGCTCACGCTGAGACTGGTCCATGTCTTTGGCTTCCCTGACCAAGACACGCTCCACGGACTGGCGTGTGCGGGCCGTTGCCAGACGGGCCTTCGATCCGAGCTGGTAGGTGCGGACGCATGGGCGCAGTGCAAGCCAGTTGGTCGCGATGCCTTCATCGAGCATTCGCTCGATCCAACGATGAACGGTCGCTTCGATGCCGTCGGCGACCGGTCGTTCCGCTTCCTCGAGCGAGACAGAGACCAGCCGCTCGATGGCGCTCTCGAGCACCTCGACGATCAGCGCATCCTTGCCCGGGAAGTACTGGTAGAGCGACCCAACGCTCACGCCGGCCGTCTTGGCCACGCGGTTGGTTGTGACTGAGTCTAAGCCGTACTCGGCGACAACATCGGCTGTCGCGTCCAGGATCGCCTGGACCGTGGCCCGCGAACGAGCCTGGATAGGCGTCTTGCGTCGCTCTGTGACGACTCGCTTCTTCTTGCGCATGGTGCACTCCTCAAGTGCCATTGATAGCAACGAATCGGTGGATCGACCAGCAGTGTGTATTCCTGAACACTTGCTAACGACTCGCCGGGGCGACAGGCGAGGCTGGTTGAATCGTCGTGGTTGTAACCCAACCGAACGGGCACCAAGACCTGCTTCGCATGCAGCGAGACTGCTCATGCGCACGGTGCGTTTCAGGCGATCCAAAATAACACTAAAGTCCGATTCAGCGATTTTGACTAAATCGTTGGACGTGCGCGGGAAAAGCGAATATTTGCCGAACGCACAACCGCCCTGTGCGCGCTCGGTGCGTGCGCGAGTTGGAGTAGGAGGAACCGATGTTGAACCGTCAAACTATCGCCCGCGCCGCTGCGCTTGCTGGAGCTCTCACGCTCTCAGTAGGCATCGCTGCGCCAACGACCGCACACGCTGTGTGCACCGGAGGTGCCGCCAACGGCGTGACCGATCCGGGCGAGCAATGCGATCCGAACGCGCCGATCTGGGCCGGCAGCACGCACTGCACGGCGACCTGCGACTACGCGAACTTCTTCCTGTGTGGCGATGGCAAGTACATCAGCTACGACGGCTCGGTCTCTGCCTGGGACTTCGACGCCGCCACAGGTGCGATCACGGTGACCAACATCGTCTCGAACCTTGGAACCTCGGTCAACGCGCTCGGCATGAACCCGCTTGACGGGTTCCTCTACGCGAGCTCCTCGACCGGCGACATCATCCGTATCGGTTCCGACGGCACGTCGCAGAACCTCGGGTGCGCCAAAGACCAGGCGGGTGCCACCAAGTGCACCGGTCCCGCGGTCGGCGGGTCGTTCCTCTCGGACGGCACCTACTTCATCAACGAGGTCTTCGCCCAAAAGCTGATCTACGTCGATGTCTCGGTTGATGCTGGACCGACGTACAGCAAGCCGGAAGTCACGGGCGTCGTTCTGGACGCCTTCGACACCGCAACGAACCCGCTCGACGGCGTTGTCTACTTCTTCGACAACAACGCTCAGCGCATGGGTACGCTCGATCCGAACACCGGCGCGCAGACGCTCTTCGGTGCAACGACGCCCACAACGGTCCTCGAGTGGGCCGGTGGCGCGATGTTCGACACGGACGGCACGCTCTTCCTGTTCAACGGTAACTTCGAGTCGGGCGCCGGGCCAAACACCCAGATCTCGAACTACCAGGTCGACCTCGCGACGGGCGTCGTCTCCTACATCGGCGACGGCGAAGGTACGAGCGGAAGCGGCTCGGACTCTGGTTCCTGCCCCTACGGCGTCTACCTCACCACGGTTGTCTCGCCCGGCACGATCACCGCCGGCGGCACGGTCACCTACACTTACACGATCACCAACTCCACCGGTGCTCCGCTGACGACAAACCTCAGCGAGGCATTCACCGACGGTCGAGTTTTCGTCAACGGTACGGTTGTGAACTCCTCGGGCGGCACGGTCACCATCGGTGGCAGCACCCTCGACATCGCCGGCATCACGGTGGGCCCCTTCGGAACGGCAACGATCTCGGTCGACGTCATGGTGCCGAACGGCGCCGCTCCCGGAACGGTTCTCAGCCAGCCGGAGCTCTCGGGTCTTCCCCACGTCTTCGGCACCACGGTTCAGTCGGACTGGCCTGGCGCGGCAGGCGATAGCGACGCGACCCCGCTGGTTGTGGTTGCCAACGCGTGCGACGACGGCACTCAGAACTTCGGCGAGACCGGCGTTGACTGCGGCGGCCCGACCTGCCCCGCGTGCGTCGTCGCAACCGACGACACCGTTGGCGTCGTGGGCGGCGGTTCCTCCTCCATCGCCGTCTCCACGCTGCTGTCCAACGACGTTGGCGAGTCCGCCACGAGCTTCAGCCTCACGTCGAACGCGACGACCGGCGGCGGCACGATCACCTACGACCCGGCAACCGGCACCCTGACCTACACCCCGGCGCCTGGCTTTACCGGCGACGATACGTTCGAATACCAGGTCTGCGCGACCAACGACCCGACCGATTGCGTCACGGCCACCGTGACGGTTGAGGTCAACGGTCCGCCGGTTCAGGACGACACCACCATCGTCGTCTCGGTCGGTACCCCGTCCGTCACGTACCCCGCGGGCGATGACTTCACCGACCCCGATGGTGACGGACTCGACGGCGACTCCGTCGATCCCACCAGCCCGACCGACGGCACCGCGACCGGCGCGCTCGGCAACATCAACTTCGTGCCCGACGACACGACGGCGCCCGGCGTCTACGAGATCCCCTACGAGGTCTGCGACACCGGCATGCCCCCGGCCTGCACGACCGCAACAGTCACCATCATCTACAACGACCCGCCGGTCGCCAACGACTTCGTCGGCGTGGACCAGCTCGTGATCGCTGCTGGCGGCTTCCAGAGCCTGACGCTCCTGGGTGACCTCCTTAACAACACTGGCGGCTTCGCTGGCGACGACCCGACCGACGGCGACACCGATGCCATCACGCAAAGCACCGTGTTTGTCAGCGGTTCGGCAACCGGCCCGTTCAACAGCAACACCACCGCCATCGGTGCCGACGGACAGTGCCTCATCGGCGCGTCCGGAAACCTGAACGTGACCGCACCTTCGGCTCCCGGCACGTACACTTGCTACGTGCAGCTCTGCGAGGAGATTCCGGCCAACGACCCGACCATGTGCGACGTGAGCCAGGTCGATATCCTCGTGCCCGGTAGCCTCACCGCGCAGCCGGACGAGGCCATCGTCGGCCCTGACGAGACCACCTCCGGTGACCTCACGACCAACGACACCATCGACCCCGCCGGCACGCCGATGGTGACCGTGGCACCTGCCGCGCTCCCCGACCCCGCGACCGAGGGTACGCTGACGGTCAACCCCGACGGAACCTACACCTTCGACCCAGTCCCCGGCTTCGCAGGCACCATCACGGTTCCTTACACGCTGATGGACGGACTTGGCGGCACGACCAGCTCGACGCTGACGATCCTCGTCAACGACCCGCCGAACCTGGACGCGCCTGAGGAGACCATCCCACCGGGCGACACCACCACCGTTCCGCTCACCGACCTTGTTGACGACAACGGTGATGTGACCGCTGACGACCCGTCTGACGGCGACACCGACGGTATCGGTAGCGTTCAGGTCGGTCCGGCCGGCACCGGTCCCTTCAGCAACACGACGCCCGTTGGCACTGACGGAAGCTGCACCATCACCGCCACCGGCGTTGACGTTGTCGCTCCGACGGCCCCCGGCGCCTACGCCTGCTTTGTCGAGGTCTGTGAAGAGCTGCCGGTCGGTAATGCCGACGTCTGTGCGGTCACCCAGATCGACATCATCGTGCCGGCCGCCTTGGTTGCCGACGACGACGAGTACGTGACCGGCGTTGACGAGCCCATCACCGACACGCTCGCCACCAACGACACGATCGACCCGAGCGGTACGGTCAACATCACGGTCCCCGGTTCCGAGCTTCCGGATCCTGCGACGGAAGGTACCCTGACCGTCAGCCCTGACGGCACCTTCACGTTCACCCCGGCGCCCGGCTTCTTCGGTCAGGTGGTCTTCGACTACACCTTGACCGACGGCTTGGGCGGCTCGACCACCGCGACCGCCACCATCGTCATCAACGACCCACCGGTCGTCAGCGACGAGACGACCACGGTTCCCCCGGGTGGAACGGCAACCATCCCGCCCGGCGACTACCTCGACGGCCCGGGTAACGTGACCGCTGACGACCCGACCGACGGAGACACCGACGGCATCGGCACCATCCTCATCGACGACTCGCCGAGCGGCCCGTTCACGCAGAGCTCGCCTGTTGGCGTTGACGGCCAGTGCATGGTTATGGCCGACGGTTCGATCGCGGTGACAGCACCGACCGCACCTGGCACCTACTTCTGCTACGTCCAGGTCTGCGAAGAGCTTCCTGTTGGAAGCACGGCGGTCTGCTCGAATGCACCGATCGAGATTGTTGTTCCCGCACCAGGCGGCTGCGTCCAGGATGCAGAGTGCAACTCTGACCAGTACTGCAACACCGCAACGGGCGAGTGCCTCGACCTGCCTTGCGGCGCTTACGTCCGCCAGGGCAACACGGTCAGCGCAATGACTCCTTACGCCAGCGGCCAGACGGTCACTGACTGGTACGCCTACGCCGACCCGAACCCCGGAACCGGGAACGCACCCCAGTTCACGCCGAACACCACCGTGTTCGGTATCCATGAGGACCCCGACGGAACGCTGAGCTACGTGCTCGTCAACGGCGCCTTCGGCAACGACACCATCGGTAGCGCCGAGTGGCAGATCTCCGGACTCAGCGGCGCGACCATCGTCGTCACTGACGACCCGAACGCGCAGGACCCGCGCGACAAGTACGGCTTGGCAGGCGGCATCTTCGAGTGGGTCTGGGGCCCCTGCTGCTCGGACGGCTTCGCCGCCACCGTGCCCGACGATTTCTGCGTTACGGCCACGGCCAGCACGCTGTCGGGCATCACCGGCTTTGCCTACATCGACGGAGCCGGCGCTGTCGTCGCGCTTCCGACGACCGGACAGCCGGTCACCCTCTGCACCAACACGTGCGGCGGAGAGATCGACGCAGCTGACGACAGCTATGTTGCAGCTGTCGGTGAGACGCTGATCGTGACCGACATTCAGGACGGCGTCCTGGGCAACGACACGACCGAGCCGGGCACGACGCCAACGGTCACGGTCGCGCCTGCCGACCTTCCTGACCCAGCCACTGAGGGCATCCTGCTGGTCAGCACGAACGGCACCCTGTCGTTTGCCCCTGCGCCTGGCTTCGAGGGCACCCTGACGATCCCCTACACGCTGGACGACGGTGAGGGTACGACCGACGACGCCGTGATCACGATTGTGGTCAACGACCCGCCGACCCTGACAACGCCCTCCGAGACCGTGCCGGCGGGTGGAACCTCGACGGTGCCGCTCGATGACATTGTTGCGGACACCGGCGACGTCACGGCCGACGACCCGACCGACGGCGACACCGATGGCATCGATGCCTCGAGCGTCTCCGTGGGTGACAACCCCAACGGTCCGTTCAACCAGAGCACCCCGGTCGGAACCGACGGTTCCTGCGCTGTGGACGCCACTGGCTCGGTGACGGTCACCGCTCCGACCGCGCCCGGCACCTACTTCTGCTACGTGCAAGTCTGTGAAGAGCTCCCCGCCGGCAGCCCTGCTGTCTGCAGCGAGACGCCGATTGAGATCGTCGTTCCGATGGGCCCGAACCAGCCGCCAGTCATCACCGACGACGACGCCACCACGGCTGAGGACACGCCTGTCCTGATCGTCGTCAACAGCAATGACAGCGACCCCGAGGGTTCGCCGGTCGTCACGACGGACATCACGACGCCGCCTGTCAACGGCACGGCGACCGTCAACCCTGACGGCACCGTGACCTACGAGCCAGGACCCGACTTCTCGGGCACGGACTCGTTCGACTACGAGGCTTGCGACAACGTCGGCAACTGCGACACCGCAACGGTCACGATCTTGGTCACGCCAGCCAACGACAACCCCATGGCGGTTGACGACACGGTTGCAACGCCGTTCGACACCCCCATCACCATCCCGGTGGTTGGCAACGATAGCGACTCCGATGGCGACATGCTGGCGGCAACGATGGTCACGACGCCCCTCAACGGTGTCGCTGTCGTCAACGCTGACGGAACGGTCACCTACACGCCCAACGCTGGCTACACCGGCAACGACACGTTCGACTACGTCGTGTCCGATGGTCAGGGCGGAACGGCGACGGCGACGGTCATCGTCACGGTCGGTGGTGGCAACAGCAACCCGACCCCGGTCGACGACGAGGCCACGACCTCCGAGGACAGCCCGGTCAACATCCCCGTGCTCGACAACGACACCGATCCTGACAACGAGCCGCTGACGGTCTCGGTCGTCACCGACCCGCCGAACGGTAGCGCGGTGATCAACCCCGACGGCACGATCACGTACACGCCCGACCCGAACTTCAGCGGTACCGACACCTTCACCTACGCTGCTTGCGACGCCGCTGGCGCCTGCGCTGTGGCCGAGGTTGAGGTGGTGGTCGACCCGGTCAACGACGATCCGGCCGCCATCGACGACGAGTACACCGGTTCGTTCGACACGCCGCTGACTGTCAGCCCGCTCGACAACGACACCGACGACGACGGCGACCCGATCAGCATCTCCGGCACCAACCAGCCGGCCAACGGTACGGTTGTGGTCAACGCTGACGGCACCGTGACGTACACGCCCAACACCGGCTTCACTGGTACGGACTCGTTCGACTACACGGTCACTGACGACCAGGGCGGCGAAGACACGGCAACGGTCTTCATCATCGTCCAGGCCGGCCCGAACTCGGAGCCTGTCGCCGAAGACGACACCGAGACCGTTCCGATGGACACGCCAGTGGCCATTGACGTGCTCGCCAACGACAGCGACCCCGACGGCGACGACCTGACCGTGACCTTCCTGACCAATGCTCAGAACGGTACTGTCAGCATCCTGCCGAACGGCGACATCCTCTACACGCCGAATCCCGGCTACACCGGCCCCGACGAGTTCTCTTACGAGGTCGGCGACGGCAACGGCGGTGAGGATGCAGCGGTTGTCACCATCACGGTGTTCGACGACACGATGAACGGCCCGCCGGTTGGTGGTGATGACGACGTCACGACGCCCGAGGACACGCCTGTTCTTGTCGTCGCGTTGCTCAACGACGAGGATCCGGACAACGATCCGCTCAGCGTCACCACCATCGACTCGCCTCCGGCCAACGGAACCGCGACGATCAACCCTGACGGCACCATCACCTACGAGCCCAACACGGACTTCGTTGGCGACGACAGCTTCGATTACGTCATCTGTGACGCGGCCGGCGGCTGCGACACCGTGACCGTCACGGTTCGGGTTGAGCCGACCAACGACGCACCGATCGCCGAGGACGACGAGCGCTCCACGCCGATGGACACCCCCGTCACGGTGGATGTGCTGGCCAACGACGATGACCCGGACGGCGAGATCCTCACGGTCACGGCGTGGACGGACCCGACCAGCGGCACGATCGTTGATAACGGCGACGGAACGGTCACGTACACGCCCGACGTCGGCTTCGTCGGCGACGACAGCTTCACCTACACCGTGGTTGACCCCTCGGGTGAGGAGGCGATGGCGACGGTCACGATCCACGTGGGCGATGGCAACACCAACCCCGCTCCTATCGACGATGTCGCGACGACTGACGAAGAGACTCCGGTCATCATCGACGTGCTCGACAACGACGAGGACACAGACGGCAATCCGCTCGTGGTGGACTCGGTCTCGGATCCGCTCAACGGCACCGTGACGATCAACCCCGACGGCTCGGTCACCTACGCACCCAACCCGGACTTCAGTGGTCCCGACAGCTTCACCTACACCGTCTGCGACGGCATGGGTGGCTGCGAGACCGCGACGGTGGTTGTTCAGGTCGATCCGCTCCAGGACGCGCCGGTCGCACTTGACGATGAGGTGAGCACGCCGGTGGACACCCCTGTGACCATCGACGCAGTCGGCAACGATACCGACCCTGACGGAGACGCTCTCACGATTGCGTCCTTCGACCTGCCGGCAAACGGCACGCTGATGGACAATGGCGACGGCACCTTCACGTACACGCCGAACGCTGGCTTCACCGGCGACGAAGTCTTCGACTACACGGTCGACGACGGCAACGGTGGTACGGACTCAGCGACGATCATCATCCACGTGCTGCCGGGTGGCAACACCGCTCCCGACGGCATCGACGATGACTACGGTGTTCCGGCGAACACGTCGACTGTCCTGCCTGTGCTCGACAACGACACCGACCCGGAGAACGACCCGCTCGTGATCAACGCCGTGACAGCTCCGGCCAACGGCACGGTGACCCTCAACGCTGCTGGACTTCCGGTCTACACGCCGAACCCCGGCTACGTTGGTCCCGACCAGTTCACGTACACCATCACCGACGGCAACGGCGGCGAGGACACTGTGACGGTGACCCTCATCGTTGGCGACCGTGACGGCGACGGACTCCCCGACGACCTCGAGGAGCAGCTCGGAACCGATCCCGATGATCCGGACACCGACGGTGACGGCATCAACGACGGCGACGAGGTCAACGGCTCTGGTCCGCTCGATCCCTTCGCTCCGACGGACCCGATCGACATCGACACCGATGACGACGGCATCTCCGACGGCGACGAGGTCACCAACAGCGGACCGCTGGGCACCGGCGCGACCGATCCCAACGACGAGGACACCGATGACGACGGTCTGACCGACGGACTTGAGGCTGGCGTGAACCAGCCCGTGCCGGACGGCCAGAGCGACGGACCGACCCCGGTCGACGTCTCCGGTACGGACATCAACTCGCCCAACTGGACCCCGGACCAAGACACCGACACGACGACTGACCCGACCGTGGCTGACACGGACGAGGACGGACTGCTCGACGGTGACGAGGACGAAAACGGTAACGGTCAGGTTGACGACCAGGTCATCGGCGACACCGGCACACCCGGCTCCGGTGAGACCGACCCCAACAACCCCGACAGCGACGACGACACGCTGCTCGACGGTGCTGAGGTCAACGACCATGAGTCCAACCCGCTCGACACCGACACCGACGACGGTGGCGTGTTGGACGGTGTTGAGGTCAACAACAACATGGACCCGAACGACCCCGACGACGACGTCCCGGTCACGGACTCCGACAACGACGGGCTCTCCGACGACGTTGAGATCGGCCTCGGCACGGATCCGAACGATCCCGACACCGACGACGACGGCATCCCGGACGGCGCCGAGATCGCCGGCGGTGACCCGAACGCGCTCGATGACGGCGAGACCGACCCGCTCGACGCCGACAGCGACGACGACGGACTCACGGACGGCGACGAGGTTAACGGCTCCGGTCCGCTCGCGGACTTTGGCCCGAGCGATCCGCTCAACCCCGACACCGACGATGACGGACTCAACGACGGTCTCGAGGCCGGTCAGACCGAGCCGGTTCCCTCGGGAATCAGCGACGGCAACGACGTGCCCTTCGCCGGTACCGATGGTGAGTGGGCTCCGGACACGGATCCCGACACCGTCACCGACCCGACCGACGACGACACCGACGACGACGGTATCATCGACGGCAACGAGGACGACAACGGCAACGGCGCGGTCGACAACGAGATTGGCGACTCCGGAAGCAACGGAAGCGGCGAGACCGATCCGCTCGATCCCGACACCGACAACGACGGCGTCTTCGACGGTACCGAGATCGGCCTGACCGGTCCTGAGGGCAACCACACGGACCTCGACGTCTTCGTGGCCGACCTCGACCCCGACACCACCACCAACCCGGTCGACCGCGACACCGATGATGGCAGCATCATTGACGGTGACGAGGACACGAACGGCAACGGTCGCGTGGACGACGGCGAGCTCGACCCGACGGCGGGTGGTGACGACGTGGACTCCGGTGGACTCATCGTCACGGGTGGCGCTACGGACTTCGGCTGCAGCGGCGGCTCGTCGCCGGCTCCGCTGATGCTGGTGCTCTTCGCTCTTGGCGCGCTCGTCCTGCGACGTCGCCGCGCCTAAGGCGTCGAAGCTGATTTGATGGAAGCCGCCCCGGTCCCCGGGGCGGCTTTTCTTTTGGTCCCGTTGCGCCTGGTGAGGCGGCCAGAGTGCCTGCTGAACGGGCGCTTAGCGCCTCGTCTGGCCCACTTCAGGTGAACGTCTCGGTGCCTCTAGGGTCGAGTTCAAGGACGACATCCAAAGGGACTGTCGAGCCAACTCGCAGAGGTCGTGACGCCGACATCGGGCGAAGGCCGAGATATTCGCCCTCAAAGTCATGAGTCACGATACTCGCAGCGTTGCCGGGAAATGCAGATTCTGGGACGTCGAGGGAGACCAGGGTCTCCGCGGCGCGGCCTCTTAGAGCAGGCTACAAACCGGCAACGGATGTAACGCTGTCCAGCCGAGGGCCAGACCGCCACGGCGCGCCTTGTCGTGCACGTTGGTGCCCAGACGTGCCTGCCGGCATGCCTCAGATGCGCCGAGCAAGGGCACTTTTTTCGACCTTGGCCGCCACGGACCGAGTAGACTTCGCACATCGTTGGCCGAGCCCTTGGTCAACAGTCCACTTCAGGGAGCTTGGGTCACTAGCGAGATTGACAGCGTCTTGAGGCGGTCGCGTAAGTGGACCGCCGCGACGAGGCTCCCACTGTGGGCCGACGCGTCGCGGCCGCCTCCAGCTGACGCATCCGCCAGCCGGCGATGGTGAAGCTCGGTAGTGGCTTAAGCTCCCACGTCCGCACTACCCCCCCAAAAAAGCTGACTCGGCGGCAACCTGCGCGTCCACCCGATGGCGTGGCGCATTGGCCCGTCTTGGAGAACACCATGAACGCACTCCTTTCTCCGTCCTCACGTCGCCAGCGGCCTGCGAGCTCATTAGCTCGCGGTCTCATGCGCACGAGCCTTTCATGTCTCGCCGCCGCGGGCGTGCTCGCGCTTAGCTCGCCAGCCGTCGCGCAGGTCTGTGGCAACGGCATCCAAGAAGCTGGCGAGGGCTGCGACGCTGGCGCGCCCATTTGGACGGGAACGACACACTGTGACGCGACAACCTGCCAGCTTGCCAACACGTTCACCTGCGGAACCGACCGCTTCATCAGCTACAACGGCTCCATCGAGCGTTGGGGCTACGACGGTACCAACATCACCACCAGTGTCCTGACGGCCTCCGTCGGCTCCTCGATCAACGGCATGGGGCTCAACCCCGCCGATGGCTTCCTATACGCCATCAACAGCACCGGTAACGTGCTGCGCGTTGCGGCCGATGGGACTGTCGCGGATCTCGGCTGCCCCCAAGAGACTGGCTCCATCGCCTGCACCAGCCCGGCTGTCGGCGGTTCGTTTTTGCCCGATGGCACGTACCTCATCAATGACGTCACCAGCGACAAGCTCGTGCACATCGATGTCAGCAACCCCGTCGCGCCCGAAGTCACGCTGGAGGTCACCGACGTGGTGCTCGATACCTTCGACACGGCCACAAACCCGATCGACGGCCAAGTCTACTACTTCGACAACACCGCCAACCAGCTCGGACGTCTCGATCCAACCACAGGTGTCCAGACCCTCTTTGGCGCTGTGGCGCCTGAGACAGAGATCGCCTGGGCGGGCGGCGCCATGTTCGTCGCAGACGGGACCCTCTACCTCTTCAACGGCGGATCCGCGACGGGAGCTGGACCGGCAACGCAGTCGGCAAACTACGTCGCCGACACCGCCACTGGCGTCATCACATTCATCGGCAACGCGACGGGCACAGAAGGTGCTGGCAGCGACTCCGCGTCGTGCCCCGAGCCTGCCGCCGCACCCGACTCAGACAACGACGGCATCAGCGACCCCGCCGAAGCTCTACTAGGCACGGACCCGGAGGACGCCGACACCGACAACGATGGAATCGACGACGGAGACGAGGTGAACGCGACTGGGCCTCTCGATGGCCTAGCTCCGACCAACCCTCTGGACGCCGACAGTGATGACGACGGCCTGCCAGACGGGGCTGAGCTTGCTGCAGACACCCCGACCAACCCAAACAATGCCGACACCGATGACGACGGGCTGCCAGACGGTCTGGAAGCGGGTGTCGATGCACCGGTCATGGGCGGCGATAGCGGAGGACCCGCCGAAGTGCCCTTCGAAGGCACCGACACAGACTCGCCGTCCTGGATTCCCGATGCCGACCCCGACACGACAACCGACCCCACCGACGCCGACAGCGACGACGATGGTCTCGAGGACGGCGACGAAGACGCGAACACCGACGGTGCAGTCGATGGACCCGTCATTGGGGCGACCGGAACTGCTGGCTCTGGCGAGACGGATCCGAACGACGAGGACACCGATGACGACGGTCTCAACGACGGCCCTGAGGTCACGGTCCACAACACCGATCCCCTCGACGTCGACTCCGACGATGGCGGCGTCGGTGACGGGGTTGAGGTCAACGACGATGCGACTGACCCGACCGTGGGTGCCGACGACATCGTCCCGGCGGACACCGATGAGGACGGTCTCTCGGACGCGGTCGAGCTGCTTCTAGGGACCGATCCCGACGATAGCGACACCGACAACGACGGCATCGACGACGGTGCCGAGGTTGCCGGCGGCGATCCGAACGTCTACGACGACGGAACCGACAGCGATCCGTTGGATGCCGACACCGACGACGACGGCATCAGCGATGGCGACGAGCTCGCAGGCTCCGGTCCGCTCGCGGGCTTCGGTCCGACCGATCCGCTCAACCCCGACAGCGACGACGATGGACTCCACGACGGTCTCGAGGCGGGCGTCGCAGACGGGCTGGGCGACGGGACGAGCGACGGCGCGGCAGGCGTCAGCTTCCGTGGCACGGCGTCGAGCTTCGTCGGCGATCAAGACCCGACAACCACGACCGACCCGACCGACGACGATAGCGACGACGATGGCTTGATCGACGGCAACGAAGACACCGACGGCAACGGCCAGGTTGACGCGACCCTCGGCGACACGGGGTCAGCCGGTTCCGGCGAGACCGACCCTGACGACGCCGATACCGACAACGATGGCCTACAGGACGGCACGGAGCGCGGCCTCGACGCACCGCAAGGCGACGACACCAACCTAACGATCTTCGTTGTCGATGGCGACACGTCCACTCAGACCGACCCGCTTGACCCCGACACAGACGACGGGGGCGTGGCTGATGGCACGGAGGACAGCAACCAGAACGGCGCGGTCGATGACGGCGAGCGCGACCCAGAGGTCGGCGCCGATGACAGCACCGGCGGCGGCAGCGACGACGTCCTTGCGTCCGGTGGGTCGACCTGCAGCGGTGGGGGCGGCACAAGCTTCCCCCTCGTGCTTGTGCTGGCTCTAGGCCTGGCTATCCGACTCCGTGGGCGCTACGAGGTCTAACCGGGAAAGCAGCGGCGGGCTTGCTCGCCCTGCATGATCTTACCGACAACGCCCGTGCGCGCGACAACTCGCGCGCTCGGGCGTTGTTTTCGTTTGGCGCCCGTCGCTACCGCCACTCGGTCCGAATTTCAGCAGCCTGCTAGAGTTTCCCCGAGGGCTACTAGAGCACCGAACGGGTGGTTACCGCCTGGATCGACGTGGAATTGAGCCGGTGCTCAAGGACGCGAGGACAGAGCATATCGGGATACGTGACCGACGAAGCGACGCCGAGCACCGAGCCAATTCCGCGTGGAGGCAGGTGGGAAGCCAACTGATCGATACTCTAGTGTCTCGTCCAGCTAGTTCGCAGCCAAACTCCGAACACGACACACCGTTGTCGGCGTCGCTCGCCCTTGAAGTGACCCGCCAGTCCTGCGGGTCTCGCTCCTTGACCTCGGCGCCGCAGCGTCGACGGAGTCTTACGACGAACTAGCCGAACGGGACACCAGACCGCCGATCGGTTCGTTGCCGCCTGGATCGACGACGGAGTGGGTCGGTGCTCAAGAAGCGAGGACCGAGCCTATCGGGAAAAGCGACCGCGCTCGAGACGCCGAGCACCGGCCCAACTCCTCGTGGAGGCAGGTGGGTAGCTAACTGATAGGCGCTAGTGTCCCCGGCGCCGTTATAAATGACCGACCACTTTGGACGTGCCCTTTTGACCGGCTGGTGAGTCTCTCCAGAGCGCCAATGACCCAAGTCCGAGTCGCGAGATCGCAGGAACGGTCCAACACCGGCGCCAACGATCGCCTTGATTCGTGCCGGGCGGTCCCGAGCGAAGCGACGGACCTGCTCCACATGGGCAACAATCGCGGGTTCCCACGTTTGACTGTAGGTCAGCGATACTCGACACTCGGGGCCGGCAAGACGTCTGCAGAGTGTATCTAACCGTGCCTTTGAACTACCACTCCGAACCCAACAGCCTCCCGCAGGCTAACGAGGGTGCCTCCGGCTCTCTCGTCGGACGTGTGCTTGCCGAGCGCTTTATGCTCGACAAGGTTGTCGGCACAGGCGCGATGGGCACGGTGTACCAGGCCCGTCAGCTCGACCTTGACCGCACCGTCGCGATCAAGGTTCTCCACAACCGCTTCGCACGGCGCGACGACATGCGCGCACGCTTTCTGCGTGAAGCGAGGACGGCCAGTCTCTTGAGTCACCGGGGCTGTGTGACAGTCCACGACTTTGGTGAGTGGGACGGACACCTCTGTATCGCCATGGAGTATCTGCGCGGACAGACGCTCGGCCAGCTCTTGGCCGACGCGTTCCCACTGCCAAAAGACCGCGTCGTTGACCTCATGGGCCAGCTCTGTGACGTGCTGCACGCGGCTCACCGGCTTGACCTGCTTCACCGCGACCTCAAGCCCGAGAACATCCTGATCACTCGCGCTCCCAATGGTCGCGAGGTGCTCAAGGTGGTCGACTTCGGTTTGGCGATCTTGCTCGACCACCGCTCGGACCTTCGCATCACTCAGGACGGCAGTCTCGCAGGCACCCCGGTCTATATGTCGCCGGAGCAAGCGCTGCTCAAGGACCTCGACCACAAGAGCGACCTCTACGCGTTCGGCTGCATTCTCTACGAAGTGCTGTGTGGCCTGCCGCCGTTTCGCGGGCGCTCGTCGGTCGACATCTTTTCCAAGCATCTCTACCACGACCCGGTCCCGCCGATTCAGCGAGCCCGGGCGGGGACGGTCGATCCAGCGCTCAGTGATCTCGCGCTCTGGGCGCTCGAGAAAGAGCCGACCAACCGACCGGAGACAGCGGGCTTAATCGCTGAGCGTATTCGCGCCTCGCTGGCCGAGAACCCAACAGGCCCCGTCAGCGAGCGCGAGTTTGAGCTCCACGCCAGCAACCGCCACGAGCGCGTCAACCTGGCCGGCATACGGCCGCTCACGCAGCGCATGCCCCGCCCGATGCTGGAGCTTCGCGGCGCCGTCGCGCTCGTTCAGTCCGACCGGCTCGAGCACGTCGTCACCGGCCGCTCCGTGCTGGAGTCCAATGGCTTCAGCATCGATCGCCACCTCCAGCACGACTCGCTCCACCTGGTGGACTCGCTCGACGTCGACGCCATCGTGTTCGATCTCCGCCCTCAGGTCGATGCTGCGCTCGTCCAGCTCGCCGACCTCATGGCAGGTGTCGGCAGCGGAACACCCGTCGTTGTCATCGGCCCAGGCGGGTCGTTTGAGGCCATCTCGACGGCGTTGAGTAGCGGGGCGTCGGACTACATCGCGGAGGCATCCTTGGCGAAGCTCCCCCAAAAGCTTGCCCGTGCCATTCGCCGTGGCCCGCCCGCACTTTCGCCACGCTAGCAGCGTTGCCGGGAAATGCGAAATCTGATGACTTTGCGATGCGCTCAACGCGGGTCCCAGGGGCGCAGCTCCTGTTGATCTCGAGATCACTCAGGAGCTGCGCCCCTGCAACCCGCGTTGAGCGCATCGCAAAGTCATCAGATTTCGCATTTCCCGGCAACGCTGCTAGCAGCGTTCGGGGAAGCTCGGTTTTTTCGGAGTATCTGGCTCCCGCGCGCAGTTATCCACGGGCCCTCCAGCCCAAGCAGTTCGACGTTTCGAATGAACCGATGGCTTGTCTTGCAGATGGTGGTCCTCGTGGCTGAGTTGCGGACGCAGCTGTGCGACGCTTCTTTCGACATCCGGATCGTTGTGAGTTGGGTTGGGTTGTCATGCCGCCTCAGCCATCGCGGCGGCTAGCAGCGCTAGGTTGCACGTGGTCGCAATGGT
>CALHXW010000278.1 GCA_938040325.1 uncultured bacterium
GATGACTTATCATCACTTTCAGTTTTCCGTTCACGGGGACTGTCCACCCTCCCCAAGACCTCTGATTCGGATACCAAGGCGATCGCCCTTTTCACTGCTTGCGAAAGGGAAAAAGGGCGCGGCAAGACTTGTTGATGTTTGGTTCCATTGGGCTCCCCACTCCGGTTCGCTCTTTCCGCAAGCGGTCGCACGAATCCGCGGCGATGGGCTAATCCACGCAGTCCCTGGAAGCCGCATTCAAGTGGAAGGCTCGAACTACTGTGTCTTGGAAATCGATGGGCGTAATGGCGCTTCCATTGCGGTGGTCGAGATCCTCGCGCGATTTCGACCAAGTCGAAGCCACTTTTCCGTCGCTCAAGCGAAGCCGACGCCCTAGGATTTCTTCTCCGCGGACGGACTCAGGGGAGGTATCGTTCCAGCTCTTAAGCTACGGTCTCCTAAACGAAGGTCTTTCCACGAAACGGACCGCGGAATTGAGTACTGATGCAACTTACAATCCACCAGCTGAAGAGATGCATCGAGATCGTACTCACATGGGCGGAGAATAGCGGTCTTGATACTCTCGATACTCAGGATTCGGATTTCTATTGGACGGTTCTAGACGACGACTGGTTAAACTTTCACGGTGAGCCAACGAAACTCGGTGTAGGCTCGCTTGACTCAGATCTAGAGCACCTGAGTTCCTTACTCACAGACCCGTCTCGAACCAATATCTGCGACCTAGACCGCGTCGCCGCTGCGTTTCGGCTTATGGGCGTGATGCGAAACAATCAAATAAGGTAAGACCGAATACTGACCGACAGACACAGAAAAACCCGACCACAGGTCCTCTTTGCCCGACCCTCGCTCAGCTCTGTCGACCTCGACGCTGCAACAGAAGCCACGCACTGATTTTCGAGTGACTTCAGCGAGTTGACCGCTTCGCCACACCTTGAACTGGACGCGCGTCCAGGTCCTGCCCACTATTGGCAGCGTTCCGCTCACCACTCAGCCCCGGAGCCCCATGCCACCCAGCGCCCGCAAGCGGCAGTGCCGCGGACGGACTCAGGGGAGGTATCGTTGGAGCGAGCCGACGCCCTAGGATTCTTCTCCGCGGACGGACTCAGGGGAGGTATCGTTGTACGCCAGCATCACGAGGCTGAAACCCTGGCAGCTCCGCGGACGGACTCAGGGGAGGTATCGTTAAACACTGCTAGAAGCCGACCTCATCGAGGCGTTCGGCCACCGACTCGGCAGTGAGGCGGGCTGCCGCGCTTGGGTAAAGCTCGACCAGCCGGCGCCAATCGGCGAGCAAGACGTCGTCGATGAGCACCTCAGGCTTCGGTAGAAATGCGGTGAAGCAGTCGGCGATACCGCACTCGACCGCGCTCTTCTCCGCGTACACGGCGCCGCCACTGGACCAGCAATAGAGGACGGCGCCTCCGTCGAAGAGACGCCTCACCGCGGCGATCGTCTCAGCCATCAAGATGCGCTTGGAGCCGAACGACCGGATGAGGGTGTCGTCTACGTCGACAAAAATAACCGGTGGGCGAGTGGCCAAGAAAACCTCAACAAATGGTCGCGGTGGTTACGCACGCCAACTTCGGGTGAAGACCGAGAGCGCCCGTGCGTCTTTGAAGCCGCCTCTTCGCTACGCGGCATGGCGCGCGTCACGAAAAAGAGTGCATCCAACACCCGTGGAAGAGTACGAGACCCTCGCCTGTTACCGCGAAACTGGCCCCTGAAGGAGACTGACTGTATGGTCCGCCGCGTGAAAGTTTTAGCATTTTTGATGTCTGTCTGTTTCGCCCTGCCCGCGCTCGCGCAGGACACTCAGTGTCCCGTGACCGACGGCAAGATGCCGAAGGTCTACGCCATCGGCAGCTCAACAATGGGTAGTGTCTTGGGCCCCGTGCTCAAGAACATGCTCAAGCGCGAGGGCGTGAAGTTCGACCGCTGGGGCAAGGCCTCCAGTGGGCTCGCCCGACCCGACTTCCACAACTGGCCTAAGCTGGCCCCTGGGTTGATGCTTAAGCACAAGCCCGATGTGGTCATCGTCTCGTTGGGTACCAACGACTTCCAGAACATCCACAAGCGCGGCAAGTGGATCAAGTGGGGCACCGACCTCTGGAAAGAAGTCTACGCTGCACGGGTCGACAAGATGCTCACGATCCTCGGTGGCAAGGACAAGCAGCGCCTCGTTCTGTGGACGGGACCGACCGCCTTTCCGGGCAAGAAGGCTCAGCGTCGCGCGCCGGTCGTCAATGAGATCATGCGCGAGCGCGTCGCGGCGTACCGGGCCGCTGGCGGCAACGCGGTCTTCCTCGATGCCTATGCCCAGACCAGCGACGAGAATGGAAAGCCGCTCGTCCGCGCCGTCATCAAGGGCAAGCGGACCAAGATCCGCACGCCCGACGGCATCCACCTGAAGACGGCGGCCGTCAAGGCGCTGATGGCGGTCCCGATCGTCGACGCGATGCGCCCTTGCATCAAGGTCGCTGAGGTCAGCCCCAAGTAGGGTCGAGCTCGCGGAACTATCGCGCCGGTCACTGGGTGTTGCACCCGTGACCGGCGTTTTCTTTTTTTGATCCTGGAGCCTGCAGATGAACCCTCGCACTCTTGTCGTCGCGCTCGCTCCGCTGGTTGTTGCAGCGGCCACCCTGGCCTTCGGAGAGATGGCGCACGCGACGTGTGGCCCCTTCAGCGAGCTCGCCGATGCCGACGGCCGCGCGTCGCTTTTGGCGGACCGCTTCTCGTTGCGTCCGATCGCCGGCAGCAAAGCCGTGCAGCGTAGCCACAGCGTCATGGCGGCGGCTCACTCCAACACCTCGGAGACGCGCCTCTATCTTCAGCACGGCGACTCGCGCTTTGTGGTGTTTGCCGAAGAGCAGTGGGCCCTTGCCGGAGACGACCTCGCCGCCACCGCACGGACCTATGCCAAGCTTCGCTTTCGCTGGTCGGAAGCCGACGCCACCGTCGAGCAGCTGACCATCGGCAAGAACGCCAGAGCCGTTGGGCTCGCACCAAAGAAGCTCGACCTCACGCGCAAGGCCGTCGCAGCCTATCTGGTCGTCGTCGCCCACACCGACGGAACGATGCAGACCATCGCCTTCTTTGTGACGCCGGACGTCGCGAAAGCAGAAGGTGCTGCCGCGGCCTGTACCGGCCTTGCTCGCAAGCAGGCCAAGACGCTGGTCATCGGCAAGCGCACCATTCGGCGTGACGGTCGCCGGGTCGCGATCGGACTCGGCGACACCACCCCCATTGCGGACCTGGCGCTCCCCGCCGGCTACGTCCTGCACTCGACGGCCGGACCGGACTTCACAGTCCACCAGCTGTCGCGCCTTGCGACCTTCGGCACACCATCGCCGTCGCTCGGCATCTACTTCGGCGGTCACCCGCGGCTTCACGACTACGAAGGCGAGGCGACGACAAAGCCCGGCACGCTCTTTGGCGCGGACGTGACGTGGAGCGACGTGGTGACCCCGACGCGACACAACCGGCAGCTGATCGCGGCCGTAGCCGGCCACAAAGACGTCCAGACCCATGTCTTCATGACGACGCCCTCTCGCTCCGAGCTCGCTGAGCTCATGAGGGTCGTCGACGGCATGCTCCTGATCGACAAGAACACCAACAAATAGAGCAGGTTGACTGCGGTCGACCAAACGTTTGTCTAGAATCTTTGGCGCGCTTCGGCCTGTCCCTTGTAAGCTCCGCATGACCGGTGGTAAGTGCCCGCCGTCTCGCTGTTCGTAAGAGGTACCTATGCGCCCGTTCCGCCTGCTCTTCCTCTCCGTTTCGCTGCTCGCGCTCGCTGGCTTCACCGCCTGCGACGGCGACGACCACGACCACGGCGACGACTACGCAAACAACTGGAACGAAGCGACCGAGGAAGCCAACTCCGGCAAGGCTGACTCCACCGAGTGCAGCGGCGTGCGCGTCCCCGACCAAGGGGGCTTCGGCAAGCAGGTCGCGCTCACCTTTGATGATGGCCCGAACCCCGCGACCACGCCCAAGGTGCTCGACATCCTCGCCCGCTACGAGATCAAGGCGACGTTCTTCATCAACGGCAGCCGGGTCAAGGGCGATACCGAGCGCGAGATCCTCGCGCGCATCATGCGTGAGGGGCACATCCTCGCCAACCACTCCCACGACCACAAGAACCTCAAGAAGCAGACCCTCAACGAGCTCGAGCGTCAGATCACCGCGACCCACGACATCATCGTCGCGGCCGGCGAGGAGCAACGCTACTTCCGGTTCCCGTATGGCTCGGCTGGCTGCACGGCAGCGGCTCGCGTGCGCGACTTCAACTACATCGTCAGCGGCTGGCACGTCGACTCCGGCGACTGGTGCTTTGCCAACGGCACCGGCGGCGTTGGTCACTGCGCCGAGCGCACCTTCGCCCATGTGCCTGACGCCTACCGCAGCGACATGGGTGGCTTCGTGATGAGCCAGGTCAACCGCCACGAGGGCGGCATCGTTCTGTTCCACGACATCCACGCCAACACGGCCGACAGCCTGGAGAGCATCATCCAGTCGATGATCGCAGGCGGCTACACCTTCACGAACATGGACGATGCGCAGGTCTTCCCGTTGCTCAACGGCTCCACCCCGGTGCCGACCCCCTTCGTCGGCGACGTCTGCGCTGTCGAGGCCGACTGCAACTTCAGCGCTGATGGCGCGGCCGGCAGCTGCTTCGAGTTCAGCATCGCGGGCGGCGCTGAGAGCTATGGCTTCTGCAGCCTCGCCTGTGACGGCTACTGCCCCGACAAGGCTGGCTCGGCGTCGACGTTCTGCACGAGCGTTGACGGCGGCGGCAGCGGCATCTGCGTGTCGAAAGCCTCGCCTCTCAACAACGACTGCGAGGCGATCCCCGGGACGTCGGCCGCGTTCGCAGACCGCTTCGTCGGCAACAGCAGCGCGGCGCCTTCGGAAGCACTCGTCTGCTACCCCGGTGATGTCCTCTGCGAAGACGACCTCGGCTGCGCCGCAGGCTACACGTGCAACACCCAGCTCGGCGTCTGCGTTCAGGGGGCTCAGCTCGACGCGCTCTGCGAGGACACCGGCGGCGTCTGGGAGAGCAACAGCTGCGAGTGCGCTCAAGATGGCGCCAGCGTCGACTACGAGTTCATCGTGGCCGAGGGCGGCTGCGTCCACCCCGACTTCGCGATCGGCGGCATCAAGAAGCTCTACGCCGATGATCTCGGCGCTGGCTGGGATGAGTTCGTCGACCCCTCGGTTGGCCTTTGGGTCATCCATCGTCCAGGCGTTGCGGACGTTCCCGCGAAGTTCAACGACCTCGCTGAGGTCTCCGACGCGCTCGCCTACGTCGTCAGCGGCGCCGACGGCTTTAGCTGTGAGGTCGTTGAGGAATCGGCTCCCACCTACGACTGCGAGACGGAGTTCAGCAAAGACGGTTGCTTCGCCACGCCCGTCGACAGCTACGACGGCATCAGCAGCCTCATGGCGCTTCTCAACAGCTACCAGTTCGCGGACTTCAGCGACGACGAGATCGCGACCGCCACGCGCTTCGAGTTGAACGTCGACACTCAAGTGGTCTCAACGGCCAACGGCATGACGCTCTACTTCGGCGTCGTCGACGGTGCCTGGCGTCTACTCGTCATCGACGTTGCATCGTTCGACTGCTCGGCCTGAGCAACACCCGCACACTCACTATCTACTGACATCCCAGGGGAGTTCCTATGACCGCCAATCGCCTCTCAACTCTGTTCACATCCGCCGCTGCGGCCGCGCTGCTCTCGCTGGGCGCATGCGGAGACGCCGCAACCGACGACGCAAACACCGCCGAGCGCGGTCCGCTCGGCAAGGCCGACAACGTCGGTACGTGTGTCGATGCCTGTGGCGGCCAGAGCGGCGGAAGCTGCTGGTGCGACGAAGCATGCGGCGACAACGGCGACTGCTGCGCCGACTATGACCAGGTCTGTGGCGGCGACGGCTATGCCGCAATGTGCCTGGCGACGGGAGGCTTCTGGGAGGACGGCGGCGCCGGCTGCGAGTGCGAGCAAGACGGCGCCAGCATTGGCTGGGTCTTTTCCCCGCTCGACGGTGGCTGCGTGGACCCCGAGTCCGATGCTGCGGTCATGCCGAAGCTCTGCGAGGCCACCAACGGTCTGTGGGAAAACGGCGCCTGCCAGTGCGAGCAGGACGGCGCGAGCATCGGCTGGGAGTTCAACCCCGCGAAGGGCTGTGAGCCTGGCTCAGCCAGCGTCGCCAACAACGAGGACCTCTGCTGGAACAGCGGCGGCGCTTGGGAAGACGGCGCATGCGAGTGCGCTCAGGACGGTGCGAGCCTGCACTACGAGTTCATGCCGGCCGCCGGTGGCTGCGTCGACCCGTCGAGCGCGCTGGGTCCCGTCGTGGAGCTCTACGCTGCCGACGTTGGCGCGGGCTGGGACGAGTTCGTCGACCCTAACATGGGCATCTGGGTCATCCATCGCCCGGGCGTTGCCGACGTTCCGAGCAAGTTCAACGACCTTGAGGAAGTCTCCAACGCGCTGGCCTACGCCACAACGACCGCCTACGGCCTGACCTGCGAGGTCAAGCAGGAGGAGGCACCGACCTACGACTGCGACACTGAGTTCGACAAAGAGGGCTGCTTCGCGACGCCGACCGATAGCTTCGACGGCGTCAGCAAGCTGATGATCCAGCTCAACGACTACGGGTTTGCCGACTACAGCGCCGACGAGATTGGCGCGGCTCAGATCTTTGAAGCCAACGTCGACACGCAGGTCGTCTCGACCGACAACGGCATGACGCTCTACTTCGGTGTTGTCGACGGCGAGTGGCGCTTGCTGGTCATCGACGTCGCCCAGTTCGACTGCTCGGCCTGAGCGACGGAGGGCCGCAACGCCCTCGCATCAAGGAAACAAGCCGGTGGCCCAGAGCCACCGGCTCTTTTGTGTCCGACGTTCGGTCCAGCGACACGGTGGCGCCCACAGGACGCGCACATGTGAGTTCGCGCCGATACCCGTCGGCGTGTGCCGCTCGGCTGCGCGCCGCGCCCCGGCCTCTCTTGTGTCGGAGGCGCACGCGCTTCGCTTGATTAGGGGGTCGCGACGGCCGTAAGCTGCCCCGGCACTCGGCGCCCTCACCTGCGAGCAACATGACCGCTTTACGACTTGGAATCATCGCATCCGTCATCGCCCTGGTGATGATCGGAGCACAGATCTTCGGCTACGACTGGTTCATCATTCGCTTCGGCGACTTCAGCTTCCCGCTGTGGATCCTTGTGGCCATCTACGCGGTGCTCCAGTTCGTCATCTGGCAGCAGACCCTCAAGCGACTTCTCATCACCGACGACGAGGTCGCGAAGTGGGGCGACAAGCTCACGCAGGTCACCCCCCTCATCGTTGGCCAGCTCGGCCAAGACAAGACCGTGGGAGAGCTCGCCGAAGAGATCGAGCGGAGCCACGGCATCCCAGCCGACCTGACGCTACGCTACATCTATGCGATGCGGGAACACGGCCGCGCCTCATCCACCGAAGGGAGCCACTCATGAACACGTCACTGTCACACCCACTGCGTTTCGCAGCCCTCGCAGGACTCGTTGCGCTCTCGGTCGTCGGCTGCGGTGACACCGACGGCAAGGACGCCGTCGACGTTGGACCAGAGGACACGACCCCAGACCCTCCGCGCCTGGACCGGGTGGAGGGGCTCATCACCCCGCCGGTCATCGTTGCCGGTGGCGTGGCAACCGTGACCTGCCAGGCGCTCGACCAATACAACCAACCCTTCGCAGCCCCTCTCGACTTCGAGGTGCTCGACAGCAACGGCGTCGTCGCGACCGATGGTGTGGTCGTGACCGGCGACCAGGTCGCCATCCAAAACGCCGGCGCGTACAGAATCCGCTGCGGCACCACGGTTCAGCCCCTCCTCGATGACCTAGCGCCCGAGACGCTCCGCGTCGACGCCGGACCGCCGGCAACGGTGACAACAAGTCTCTTTCTCACCGAGCTGACGGCAGGCGACTCCGTCTCGGTACGCTGCACGGTTCAGGACGCAAACGGCAACGCCGCAGGTGGCGAGACCGTCGTCCAGGTCAGCCCTGACACCGGCACGTCGATCGCCGGCCGCAATGTGAAGTTCATCACGGCAGGAACTTTCCAGGCCGTCTGCGCCATGGCCGACGGCTCGATCGTCGCGGACGACCCAGTCACCATCAACGTGTCGCCGGGACCGCTGCAGTCGCTGGTGACCGTGCTCTCGACCAACGACATCAGCGCAGGTGAGGAAGTGACCGTCACCTGCCCCGGCGAGGACGCCTATGGCAACTACGTGGAGCTTGAGAAAGTCTTCATGCTGCCAATCGACGGCATCAGCTTCCTTGACGACTCGCGCCTGTGGCTCACGTCGACCCGCTCGGGAACCTACTCGCTGGCGTGTGCCCCGAAGGAAGCCTGGGTGACCGTCCAGCAGACGCCGGCAACCCTAACGGTTCGCCCAGGTGCGCCGTCACAGCTGGTGCTCGACATCTCACCGGAACGCAACGTCTACAACGTGGGCGCTAAAGTCACGACAACGCCGCGACTGGTCGACGCATTCGGCAACCCCGTGCCGGAGGTCGGCGACAACCTTGTGACCGAGGCTCGCCTCGCTGGGCAGCTCCGCCAGACCGTGCCCACCGGTGACAAGGTCGACCTGGACGAGGAAGGCACTTGGCAGCTCAGCACAGCCACCGGAGCCCCGTGGAACCTGAGTGCGTCGCGGACGCTCGTCGCCGACGCGTCGGCACCGTCGATCAGCATCGACTACCCACAGCGCGGCGAGATGGTCACCAACACGGGCACCCAGCTGACGGTACTCGGCACCGTCACCGACGCGACCGGCGGGCTCGCAAGCGTTCTCTTTAACGGGGCGCCGCAAGACGTCACGCCCGGCACCAACAGCTGGCCGCTGGCAATCCCGTTCAGCGCTCGCCACGGCCTCAACTCGTTCGTTGTTGAGGCTGTCGACACCAACGGCAACAAGACCCGCGTTGCCCAGAGCTTCGTGAACGCCCCGAGCTACAAGCCCGCCAACCAACCCTTTAACGACGGCATCGTCGCCCACCTGTCGAAGGACTTCCTCGACGATGGCGAGCGCGACCCCAACAACATCGACGACCTCGCGACGCTCTTTTGGAAGATCGTCAGCGACATCAACATCCAGGACTTCATGCCCTCGCCGGTCACCTCAGGCGGCGGCTACGACATCTACCTCGAAGACCTCCAGCACGGCCCGCTCTCGCTCACGCTCACGCCGTCCGAGGACACCCTTGAGCTGACCCTAGACATCCCCAACATCAGCGCAGACGTCGAAGCAGACGGCTTCATCGACGTCGGCGGCGAGCTGACCGTGAACCTCATCTCGCTGACGATGCAGGTCTTTGTCTCGATCGAAAATGGTGTCCCCCAGACCACAGCCAGCGCCGCTGTCGTCACCGTCAACGGGCTCAACCTCGATGTCCACTGGTCGATCAACTGGATCATCAACTTCTTCGAAGACAACGCCCGCAAAGGTGTCGCTGAAGGGTTTGAGGGGGTCCTGCGCCAGGAGGTCCCAACCATCATCAACCAGGCGTTGCTGGGCTTGGAGCTCTCACAGGGCTTCTCGTTGCCGGCGTTCCTGCCTGGCATGCAGCCCATCAACCTCTCGCTTGAGGCCAAGCCGCACACGGCTAAGGTCAGCGTCGACGGACTCGACCTTGATCTGTCGACCAAGGTCACAACCCTCAAGCAGGTGCCGTGGTCGGCGCCTGGCTCCATCGAGCGTGGGGGCTGCTTTGGCATCGATGGCGGACGACCGACCTGGACCAACGACCGACGGCTCGCGTTCGCGCTGAGCAACGACGTCCTCAACAAGATCTTGTTTAACGTCTGGTGGGGTGGCGCGCTCGAGATCGAGCTCGGCGAGGACGCATTCGCCGGGGCCGACCTCAGCCAATACAACGTCGCGAACCTGTCGGTCACGGTCAGCGGCGGGTTGCCGCCAATCCTGACCGACTGCCGCGACGACGGACAGTTCTACGTCCAGCTCGGCGAGATGGGCATCGACGCGTCACTGACGCTCGGTGGCGTCCCCATGACGATCGGCATGATCGCGGCGTTCGAGACGACAGCCACCGTGGCGGTCGACGCTGACGGAAACCTTGGCCTCTCGATTGGCGACATCGATCTCGACGGCGTCGTGATGGACATCGTCAGCGTCGACAGCCCGCTCTTCGACGAAGATGACGAGCTCGTGCTCATCGACCTGCTCCGCGAGCAGCTCTTGGGCAGCCTCCTCCAAGACATCGCGGGACAGAGCCTCGCTGGTTTCCCCCTGCCGTCCATCGACATGGGAAGCCTCGATCCGTCGCTTGCCGGTCAGACCATCGAGCTCAACAACATCACGGTCGACCGCGAGCGCGGCTACGTCGTGCTCTCCGGCGACCCATGAGGAACGAGCCTCGAGCAGCCAGAGCCAGCGGTCAACGCAACGCGGCATGCGGCCGAGAGCAACGAACAGGTTAATCGCATCCGCCTTGCTGCGGACTCACGTCAGCCACCGTCGTTGCTCCTTGGTCACTTGTCCCGTCGCGCCTTGGTGGCCCACGCAAGTCCTCACCAATGAGCCTGGTCGGTGCTCTAGCCGCGCGACGCGAGCGCCTCGAAGAACGCACGGGCGTGCGCGTCACCAGGGTAGAAGAGCTCGACGCGGAGCTCGTCGATCGTGACGTCCGCAACGCTCGTGAGCTGAGCCATGACGCCGATGGTGTGGACCTGCTGGCCGCCGAGCTGCAAGACGGGACAGATCGTCGCGCCGTCCGGTGCGTCGGCGTCGTCAGCGATCTCTGATGTGTAGCCCTCAAGCCGAGCCACAAGCGCCGCAAGCTCGGCGTCGAGCGGCCGAGACGCAAGCTCTCGCCGCAGCCTGACCCTCGCGGCACGCGCAACGTCGTCGAGGTTGGCGATGAGCGCGCGACCTGTGGTGCTGCCGTAGAAGAAGTCCACGACATTCGGCAAGGCCTGCCCGCCGACCGAGGCAAAGACGAGCGCCGCCGTCGCGTTCGTCGCCACCACGTTCCACAGCCGGTCGATCGCGAATGCCGGCATCGGCATGTGGGTCTCGAGCATCTGTTGGACCACCGCCCGCACATCCGCCAGCGCTTCATCCGTGAGCGCCCGCTCCGGCCACTCGGGGCTGAAACCTGCTGCCTCGAGCAGCGCGTTGGTGTCGCGCATCCCGAGCGTGAGCTGCTGCGCCAGCCGGACTACCAGCTCGCGGCTCGGCTGCGACCGGCCGGTCTCAACAAACGACAGGTGACGTGCCGAGACATCGGCTTCGAGTGCGAGGTCGAGCTGGCTGAGTCCGCGCAGACGCCTCCAGCGCTTGAGCAAGGTGCCGAGCTCACACACGTGGCTATGCATCGAGCGAGCCAGCACATCGTTGGACCTGCGTGTCATCGGCGTCCTACCTCTGAGGTAATTGCGGAGCGAGCCCGCCGTCCGGACTCTCTGTCCATGATTACCACCACCGAGAGGTTGTCCATGACCAACGAGAGCCGAATCATCTCCGCTGCGAGCGCCTTTGGCGCGCTCATCGGCGTCTTTATCTGTGCTGCTGGCGTCTTCGGAGACGGTCACATCATCGCCACGTTGGCCAACCTCGCGGAGGTCGGCGAAGGGCCTGCGGCCCTCGATCGTCACGGCCAGCTGCTGAGCGCCATCTTCGGCGGACTCATGGCGGGCTTTTGCGTTTGCGGCTACCTGCTCGCCCGCGCCGGGGTCCTCGACCGTGAGCCAGCCGCAGCCGCGGCATACGGGTGGGCGCTCATCGTGTGGTTCGTCGTGGACTCGACCGGCTCGGTCGTCAGCGGCGGCGCCTACAACGTCATTGGAAACGCGGGGTTCCTAGCGCTCTTCTGGCCACTCATCGGGCTTGCGCGCGCGAAGCACGTGGCCCGCCCCACCCCTGCGTGACACCCTTGGTCTGTGGGCGCGGACCGCTACTCGCCGCCGACGCAGCCCGACATGTCGTAGAGCGCGTAAGGCGGCCCATCACCTGTGGCGACGACGCCGTCGACGAGCCAGCACATGCTCAGCAGGTCGCCGTCCCGGAGGCCTGAACGCGGCTGTCCGGCATCATCGATGACCGTGCCGCCGAAGACGTCGGTCTGCCCAAAGAACCCCTCCACATCGAGGCGAACGCTGAGGTCCACCAACGAGAGCTCACCCCACTCGAGGTGCACAATGCTGTTTTCCGGCGCGCCGTCCATCGCGTCCCAGATCAGCTCGCTGGGATCCCAGGTGCCGTCCATGATGGCGCGGATCTGGCGCTCGAGAACGGGTCCCCAGTTGTAGTAGGCGCTTGCAACACATGATTCCGGTGCGAATAGCTCGCAGGTGTTGGGGTTGTCGTAGCCGATCGACCACACGGCTGGGCTGCCGTCGGCGTTGCGCCGTAGATCTGCCTCTTGGATGGTCTGGGGCGTGTCGGTTCCGTTTGTGATCACGTCGACGCCCGCATCCATCATCGCGTTGGCCGCGGCCGCCTCAGCGGTCGGGTCGAACCACGCTCCGATGAAGTCAACCATCACAATGGCGTTCGGATTGACGGACTGGACCCCAAGCGCAAACGCGTTGACGTGGCGTACCGTCTCGGGGATGAGGATGGAGCTGACGTACCCGATCTTTCCGGACGTGGTGATGTGCCCAGCAAGACGCCCGGCCAGCCACTTCACCTGATACATGCGTCCGAAGTACGACCCCAAGTTCGCGCCGCTAATAAAGCCGGAGCAGAACAGGAACTTCACCGCGGGGTTGTCGACGGCCGCTGCCTGGACGGCCCCGATGTAGTCGAAGCTGGTCACGACGACGACCTCGGCGCCATCGGCGATGAACTCGTCGATCTTAGCGGGCGCGTCCGGGGGAATCACGCTCGGCGCGAACGTGGTCTCGATGCCAGGAATGGCGGCCTCGAGATCTTGGCGTCCGTCATCGTGGGTTCGCGTCCAGCCGTAGTCGCCAACCGGTCCGATGTAGAGGAAGGCGGTCTTCGGAGGGTCGCTGGTCACCTGGCCTGCAACACACAGGTTTTGCTCGCAGACCAGCCCTGGTGAGCCGCAGTCAGCGTCGATCGTGCACTCGTCATCGAAGTTGGTGATCGCAGAGCAGCCAACGCCCAGCAAGAGCACGGCGATGGCCGCCAAAGGCGCGCGCACGCTGCGCCAGCGTCGGTCCTGCTCGTTGGTGCTGTAACGGTGAGGCATAGGGGCTTTCATAAGCACTCGCTCCGGATCGATTGCATCTGTCACATCCCATCGGCCGCCCTCGCGGCGAAGATGAGGACTTTATAGCAAACAATGACACCGAGCGCGCCCGACACTTCTTGGTTGTCGCACATCACCGCGTCACCACTTGTTTTCCGCCGCGTTCGAAAAAGCGAGCCTGGTTCGATCGCCGAGCTGGCGGCGCGATCAACCTCTCGCCCGCGGGCTCAGCGATCGCGCTTGAGCGAGCGCTTCTCGGTCACCACGACGCCGCCTTCGGTGTGCCACTGGGTACGCAGGAAGATGAATGTCGGCACGATCCCCTGCAGCACGCCACTGACAACGAGCGCCACGTAGAGGCCGGTAGCTCCCATGCTGCGCGACAGCAGCCAGGCGAGACCGCACTGAACCACGAGGAGGATGGCAAGGTCCCACTTGAGCGGCGTCTTCATGTCCCCCGCACCGTTGAAGGCGGCAGCAATGATGATGCCGATGACCATCATGCTGTAGACGAGCGATACGTGGCTCAAGAGGCTGACGGTGCTTGCGATCGTCGCGGCCGTCGCGTCCGGCACGAGCCAACGCACGATCGGCTCGCCGAAGAGCAGGATGACCCCGGTGAGGACGAGCGCGCTGGCAATCCCGGCCCCGACCGAGCCCCAGATCGCGCGCTTCGCGTAGTCTGGACGGTTCGCCCCAAGCGCGGTGCCGACCAGCGGCGCAACCCCGCCGCCCCAGGCAAAGGCGATCATCAGCAGCGGCAGGTCGACCTTGCTCCAGATGTTGAGCGCGTTGAACGTCGGCTCGGTCTCAGCGGGTGACAGCCCGTGGGACGCGATGACGATCAGGGCGAGCATGCCGCCGATGCGCGTGGCCTGTTGCACGGCTGAGACGAGCCCCAAGCGAAGCTGCTTGCGGAGCGAGGGCCCGTGCACGAACGACTCACCGTCGGGCGGCGCAATCGCCATCTGTCGGTTGATCATCCACACGCCCCACACGGTGATCAGGGCACGCATGCCGACGGTCACCCAAGCCGCCGCCGCCAGGCCAGCTGGCTCGACACCGAACCAGCCGAGCACGAAGACCGCTTCGAGAAAGAGGGTGGCCATGCTGACGACGGCCACCAAGATCAGCGGACGGACGGTGTCTCCACGGGCCCGCAGCAGAGCGATCGCCATGACCATAAAGATCGTGCCGAAGCCGCCGATCGCCATGATGCGCAGAAAGGCGGTGCCTGGCTCGCGCGCAGGGATGTCGCCCATCGCCGCCCAGCCAATCGGACCCGCCAGCAGCCCAACCACGACCGACGCAAGACTCAACACAATGCAGATGAAGAGCGCCTGTCGGACGTGGCGCCCCTCGCGAAGGGTGTCGCCCACGCCGCGCGCATGCGAGATCTCGGCCACCGCGGCGTTGCCGATTCCGCTCGCGAGAAGGGCGAAGATGCTGGTGATCATGTCGGAGGTCGCGGCGCCGGCCATCGACGCGCCTTGGTCGCCGATCCCACCAAAGATGCGGACTTCGACGAAGTTGAACGCAACCTGGAAGAAGGACGCGAAGACCAGCGGCACCCCAAGCAGAATCGCGGCGCGCACCGGAGTGCGCTCAAGCAGCTTGGGTTGGTGGGCGTCTGTCACGACCGCGTTGTACCCTAGGTGGTTGCTGCGGTCATCGACGTCGCCCACGTTTCTGGTGCAAGGCTGTGACCGGGCGGCCGCTCAACCAGGCCGCAGCCCCAGCGAGAGCGTGACGATCGCGCCCGAAGCCCACCCGCTCGTCGCCTTGTCGTTGACGATCCTCACCCGGCGTCACGATGGCACAGAGCACGGTCAAGCCCCCTGACGTGGACCACGAGACGGCAGACTCGGCCTTGCTGGCAAGCCCAGGGCTCGACCGGACCCACAAGGCATGCCAACGTGACGCCCATGGCAGAACCACCCAAAGACGAACCCGAGCAGGCTCCCCAAGACGGCGACATGACGCCAGAACCCGGCAGTGTCGCTGACGTCCAAGCGGCGGTGACGCGTGCTGCCAACCGCTTCCTCAAGGACCGTTTCGCGCTTCGTGAGCGAGAGGACGGCGTGCTGGAGATCCCCGAGCCCGCGCCCTACCAAGAGCTTGCCAACAACGCGCAGCGCTTCGTGCAGGGATTCCTGGCAGGCTTCGACACGACCCGCCGTGATCCCGACTCACCGGACCCGGGAGGCCTCGCCCAGGAGTCGGTCGTGGCGCTGCTGGCGCGCGCCAAAGATGCTCTCTCCGACACCTGGAACGCCTACCTCAACGAGCGCGTCGTGCCCCAGCGCACCGAGGAACAGGCTCCTGTCAGAGTCGACGGCGAGTTCGTGCGAAACCACGCCGGTTCGTTGCTCGCGACCGCGATCCGCGACCTCACCGCTGCCTTCAACACAGACGATCCCGGGACTGCCCGCGTTGCAGATCTGCCTGCCGATGGCGAAAAGCGACCCGTCGAGGTCGACGTCCAGCTGGACGTGAAGAGTCTCTTTCGCGCGCTCCTCGGTGTTGACCGCGGCTCGCGCTGACGCTTGGCGCGAGCGGCCGAAGCAGCCTGCTAGAGCACCGCATGTAGCCATCGTGAAGCCGGCGTCGACCCGCCAGCCAGCTGCCCGCGCGCACCACACTGGGTGACGCGCTCCGGTCCGCTCAAACGCGACAACCCTTGTCTCGACCTCGTGATTGCGTTACCGCTCTCCCCCTCGTTAGACGGCTGGAGGCGTCGTGGCCGACCACTTGCAGGAGCTCGAAAACCAGAGCGTGTACATCTTTCGCGAGGCGTACAAGCACTTCAAGAACCTCTGCATGCTGTGGTCGATCGGCAAAGACAGCACCGTGATGCTGTGGTTGGCCCGCAAAGCGTTCTTTGGACACGTGCCGTTTCCGCTCGTTCATATCGACACCAACTACAAGATCGACTCGATGATCGCCTACCGCGACAAGCTGGCGCACGAGTGGAACCTCAAGATGGTGGTTGGACAGAACAAGAAGGCCCTCGCCGAGGGCATGAACCACACGATCGGTCGCCTGACCTGTTGTGGGGCGCTCAAGACAGAAGCCCTCAAGCGAACGCTAGAGGGCAGCTGGGAGCGCGTCGTCATGCAGCCTGATGGCAGCTACGCGCCGGAGGAAAACTCCGAGCCGTACACCGGCGTCATCGTCGGCGCCCGTGCCGACGAGGAAGGCTCGCGCAGCAAGGAGCGCTACTTCTCGCCGCGCGACAAACACAACGACTGGGACGTCGCTGACCAGCCGCCCGAGTTTTGGAACCAGTTCAAGACGGACTTCGCGCCCGGCACCCACGTGCGGATCCACCCGCTGCTCGACTGGACCGAGATCAACATCTGGGAGTACATCGAGCGCGAGAACATCCCCGTGATTCCGCTCTATTACGACCAAGGCCAAGGCACGCGCTACCGCTCACTCGGCTGCGCCCCGTGCACCGGCAACATCCAGAGCACCGCCACGACGCCGCGCGAGATCATCGAAGAGCTGCGCACGACGACCATCGCCGAGCGCTCCGGACGTGCCCAGGACCAGGAAGACCCGCACGCGATGGAGAAGCTCCGCCGCGACGGCTACATGTAGCGAGTGGTAGACACCGGACGAGCGTTCCTAGCTCGCAGCGCCTCGACGCCGATGTCGTCGGTCCGGTTTGTCGAATTGTCCCGACAGTCCATCGTCGCCGGATCTTGACCTCGACGCCGATCCGCACCGCACTAGGAACGAACTTCCGGCATCTCTAGGAGAGACAGCATGAGCGCCCAACTCGCAGCCGACCTCGCACGCGAGCAGATGAACATCGTCATCGTTGGCCATGTCGACCACGGCAAGTCCACGCTGGTCGGTCGCCTGCTTGCCGACTCCAATAGCCTCCCCGACGGCAAGCTTGAGCACGTCCAGGCCATCTGCAAACGCCAGGGCAAGGTCTTCGAGTATGCGTTCCTCCTCGACGCTCTCGAGGCCGAGCAGGACCAGGGCATCACGATCGACTCCGCCCGGTGCTTCTTCAAGACCGACCAGCGCGACATCATCATCATCGACGCGCCCGGCCACATCGAGTTCCTCAAGAACATGATCTCGGGCGCGGCCCGCGCGGAAGCAGCGTTTCTCTTGATCGACGCCCACGAGGGCGTGCAGGAGAACAGCCGGCGCCACGGCTACATGCTGGGCATGCTGGGCATCAAGCAGATCAACGTCGTCGTCAACAAGATGGATCTGGTCGACGGCGACCAAGCGACGTTCGCCCGCATCGAGGCTGAGTATCGCGCGTTCCTCAAAGAGATCGGCATGACGCCGGAGCGCTTCATTCCGATCAGCGCTCGAGACGGCGACAACGTGGCCATCCGCAGCAAGACCATGGAGTGGTACGACGGCCCGACCGTCCTTGAAGCGGTCGATCTCTTCACCAAGGCGCCGCCGCAGGAAGACCTACCGTTCCGGCTGCCGGTTCAGGACGTCTACAAGTTCAACGCGCGAGGCGACGACCGCCGAATCGTGGCGGGTCGCATCGAGTCCGGAAGCCTCAAGGTCGGCGACGAGGTCCTCTTCTCGCCGTCGAACAAGACCTCCACCGTCAAGTCGATCGAAGGCTTCAACATCGCGCCCACCGACAGCGCCGCGGCACCGAACGCCACCGGCGTGACGCTGACCGAGCAGATCTACGTTGGCCGCGGCGAGGTGATGACAAAGGTCGATGTTCCGCCGAAGGTCTCGACCCGCTTTCGCGCAAACATCGTCTGGCTAGCGCGCCAGCCGATGACGATGAACACCTGGTACAAGCTTAAGCTTGGCACGCAGGAGCTCCCCTGCCGCATCCACGAGCTCACCAAGGTCCTCGACGCAAGCGAGCTGTCCAGCGATAGCGAGACGACTGAGGTCGGTCGGCACGATGTCGCCGAGATGGTCCTTGAGACCAAGAGTCCCGTCGCGTTTGACCTTGTCGCGGACTTCGAAGCCACATCGCGCTTCGTGTTGGTCGACGCCTACGAGATCGCCGGCGGCGGCATCATCCTCGACTCGGTCGAAGACAACCTTGGCGGGCTCCGCGCAGACATGCGCGATCGCGAGTTCGCCTGGGTGACCGGCGACGTCTCTAACCAAGACCGCTCGGCGCGCTTCGGCCACAGTCCAGCGCTCGTGCTGCTCACAGGCGGCACCGGCGTCGGCAAGGCCGCCGTGGCGCGCGTGCTCGAGAAGAAGCTCTTCGACGCAGGCCTCAACACCTACCTGCTCGACGGCAAGAACATGGCGCTCGGCGTCGATCACGACATCGCCGAGCAAGCTGCAGCTCAGGCCGACGAGATCCTGCGACGGTTTGCTGAGGTCGCGCACCTCTTCATGGATGCAGGTACGGTCGTCGTCTCGACGTCCAACACCTTCGCGCTGGCCGACCACGGGCGAATTCGCACGCTTGTCTCCCCCTTCCCTGTCGTCCACGTGCACGTGGGCGACGATCCCGTCGACGCAGATCTCACGCTTACCGGCGTGGACGGCGACGTGGACACGGCGGTCGAGGCGATCCGCAGCGAGCTTGAGTCCCGCGGCTTCGTCAGCGGCTGACGCATCGCCCGGCTGCTACGTTGGCGGACGCGCACGCTCAACGGCTGCCTCGGCGTCTGGCGCGAGCGTGACCGGAAGGTGCTTGAGCAGGTCCTCGAGGAAGCGCTGACGCTGCGTGATGAGGTGCCCCGGGCAGAGCTCGGTGGTGAGAATCGCCTGAGTCCGCGTGTCCGCATAGGCCAGCGCAATCGGTGGCCGCGACGACTCGAGGAAGAGGATGTGATGACCGAAGCGTGTGGTCACGAGGCCGCTCGTCTCACCTGGCTGCAGCGCTGCGACAGCCTCGGCGACCTCATGGTCCACCTCTTGGAGCCGCGAGTTCATCCGGTTGCCGGCAGGATCGTAGTAGAACGTGTACCGCTTGATGCCGAGGCGCGGGTTCGTTTCGCGCTCCGCGGCAAAGCGCTTGCGTAGCGCCGCCGCTGTCGCCGTCGTCCCGAGCTCCTCTCGCAGAGCTTGAGCGCCCGCAAGGGTCGTCACCCGGCACTCCGTGGCCTCGGCCGTGTGACAACGCTTGGGATGCGAGCAGCAGAGCACCTGCAGATCGACCACGGTGTAGGCGGCCGGGGCCATGAAACGCCAGGCCGTCTCAGCGTAGTGCTGGCGCTTGGCTGGCTCCGGGAGCCGAGCACAGCGCTTGCCGGGGTCGAAGAGGCGACGCAGGAGGCGCTCGGCGGCTGCTTTGTGAGAGAGGCCGGCAACGTCCTCGCCGAGCTGCAGGCGGGCTTCCCCGGCAACCGCGACAAGCACGATCGCTTCTTTTAGCGCATCCCCTGCGGTCGGAGCGTCATCGACAAGCTGCCACACCGTGGCCGCACGGATCGTCACGCCGGCAACCGTCGCTACGACGGGATCCGCCGCGGGTGTCGGGACCGCGCCTGTCGCTCGGGCGGCCGCGAAGAGCACAAGCACGGTGGTCGCCAAGCAGCTTAGGATCCCGCGAAGACGCCAGCGACCGATCGCCGCAGGACGCGAGCCGCCGTCTGAGAGGTGACGCATGCCATGCCGATCACAACTAACAACTGTTGGAGCAGGTGCCATCGCTTAGGCTCATACCGCCCGCGCGCCATCGTCACAACCCGGTCCGAGCGCCCGGCGAGCCCGCGAGCGCACGCCCGTCATGGGTGCCGGCAGCAACCGATGATGGGTCGACTTCATTGACACACCCACAGGCCGTCTATAATGGCCGGGAATGTTTGGCCGCGACTTCCCGTTGCCGACAGCGACCCGAGGTTTGACGACGCCATGAGTGCGCATCGTGCCAGAACGCCAGACGACGTGACGCGCTTCGGCAGCGCGATCGCAGGGTTGTGCGCACTGGTACTTGCTGCATGTGCGAGCGACGCACCGTCGGAACCCGATGAGATCGTCTCTGAACCCGATCGCTTCGCGGTGGTGACGCTCGCCTACTCCGAGGACGACTTTAGCGCGCGCGTGAGCGACGAGCTCGTGGCCCGGGCGTTCTTCGTGGAGACCATCGCCGAGCGAACCGCGGTGCTACGTGCGCTGGGCGTGGGTGACCTGACCGAGCTGGGCGTAGGCACCGATACCGGTCTCGAGCTAGACACCTGTCGGGTTCGCCGGAGGCTCCTGCCAGACTTGGTGCCCAGCAGCGACGTTGCCGTGCGCCTGCTTGATGCCGGTGAGGTCTTGGTCGAGTCCGCCAGCCATGCGCTGCCGCTTGCGAGCAACTACTTTCCCGACATCGCCGGCACGATCGTCGGCGTCAGCTACGATGCGGTCAGCCAGAACACAGCACTCTTTGCGCCCGGCGCGCCGCTGACGGTCCGCTCCGATGGCAGCGATGAGGTCGGCGCATTCTCAACGCTCATCGACCCACCGACGTTGGTTCGCTTGCACTCGGTCGCAGGGCTTGAGCCGCGCGGCGCACGTGTGTGGCTCGATGAACAGCCCGAGCGCGATGCCGCTGAGCCCTTCCACGTGAGCTGGTCGGTCGACGAAGGCGAGACCGATCCCGACACCGTGACCGAGGTCCGCTACGTTCGCCGAGGTTTCGACCGCGTTGCATCGATCGACTGTCGCGTGGTCGATGACGGCGAGTTCACGGTTCCCGAGGCTGCACTCGCTCAGCTGCCGAGCTTTGGGGCCGATCAGACCGACTGGGTGAGTGTCCGCCGTGCCCGCGCGTCGAGCTTCTCGGCCACTTCGATCAGCGACGGTGCGATCATCGCGGTTTCGCGCGACGCCGTCCTGCTGAAGTAGGCCCCGTGTGAGCGTCCAACGCACCGCCTGTTGGCGCCGTCACGGCGAGAGGTGGCTTGGACGGCTCGTGCTTGGTGCGCTGTTGCTGTCGGTGACCACCTGCGGGGAGTCCTCGACCGAAGGAGGCGTCTCGCTGCCACCGATCTTCGTGACCGCCACCGGTCCCGCGCCTCTGCTGCCCAACGCCCAGCTCCTGCTTCAAGGCAGCGGGTTCGTTGCTGGCAACCTCGCCACCCACGAGGTGACGTTTACAGGCACCGTGGACGGCGAGCCGATCCCGACGCTGAGATACAGCGGCACGCAGCTCGACGACGGCCACCTGTCCGTGCAGCTCGACGACGCGCTGTGGCGAAGCGGCTTTGAGGAACTGGGGCTCTTCGAAGCCACCATGACCATCCGGCGCTTTGACACCGCCGGTAGCTTCATCAACAGCCGGCGCTTTCCCCTGACGATCCTGCTCGCCCGTAGCGTCACTCCGCGTCTCGATCGCCCGGAAGAGCTTGGCGGCAAGCGCTACATTGGAGACGAGATCTCATTGTCTGGCGACGGCTTCGTACAGGCGGCGGAAGGTCTCACCGTGTTGAGCTTTCGCGGCACGCTCGCGCCGGGCGACGGCACGCTGATCGCCATCGCCGACCTCGAGGTTCCGATCCGCGTCATCAATCCTTGGCTGCGCACGGCGGCGAGCTTCCGACTCACAGCAGATGTCTTCGGCGTCCGCCCTGGCCGCTTCACCGGCACGGTGCGACCCGTGAACATCCTGCCGTCCGGCGCACGCTTTGAAGGCCCGAGCGCAGACGTCGACATCGACTTGGAGCCACCGATCATCACAGGCATCTCCCCGACGGTCGCCACCCGCGGCCAGATCCTACGCATTGAAGGACGAGGCTTCGCCGAAGCGGACGGCCAGCTTGAGGTCGCCACAGTCCTGCTCTTTGACGGGGAGTTTGCGCCGCGCCGCGGGCCTGTCGAGGTCTACTCGGGTGCCGAGCCATTGGTCTTCTTTCCCGAGTCGGTTCGCAACAACGCGGAGCTGGCGGTCGCGCTGCGCGTCGAGGTCACCGAGAGCAACCAGCTTGAGGGATTGGGTGCCCGAGCAGGCACGCTGCGTGGCCGACTGCGAGCCCTCGTGTTGTCGGGGGAGGACGCGATCGAAGGCCCCTCCAAGGAGATTGTGCTCGAGATCGGCAACCCTCTCCAGATCGTCGACGTGCGCTTCCTTCCCGCGTTCGACAAGGCGCTGTGGCGCTTTGGGCTCCTCGCGGAGCGCTCCGCGGTTATCGACCGCATCTTCGAGGTGCTCGCTCGCGACTACGCTGGGCTCAACCTCCGCTTCGTTGGCAACACGCCCACCGACAACGTCGACTTTGCGGTCGTCGAGGTCGCTGGCCCAGACCCCAATGGGGGCGATCTCTTCGGCCTCGACAACACCGTGGGCAAGGACATCGGCAACCTGCGCTTCGACGATGTGATCGGAGGCTTCAACGCCGACACGCGGGCACTGGACTATGCCGCGTACGGCGGGATCTTCGTCGAAGAGATGCTGACGTTTAGCCCCTCGCTGTCAGACCGACAGCTCAGCTCGCCACGCTTCGATGACATCTTCGCTGAGCTCTTGCCCGACCTTGGCGGTACCCCAGCCGCCGCCGGCGAAAGCGCGAGAGACGATGCGCGCGGCGAGCAAGTACGGCTGGCCGCACGCGTGCTCGGCAACCTAATCGGCTCGACGATCGTCCACGAGGTGGGGCATACCTTGGGCCTGACGGCTGAGGCAGGTCGGATTCACAACGAAGGGGACAACCCAGGATGGATCATGGACGCGGGCAGCTTACGCCCCTTCGAGGAGCGGGCGGAGATCGACGGACAGGGCCCCGGCGTCTTCTCACCGGCCAATCGCACCTACCTCGAGAGCGTGCTTCCAATCGACGGACCGGCCCACCGATGACGATCACCCCGTCGACGAGAGCGCTCCGGCCTGCCCTCACGGCCTTCACTGTCGTGGTCCTGTCGCTGTCGACCATTGCGGGCTGTGGCGAGCAGCAACGGACGGTCACTGCGACCCCGACCGCAAGCAAGACCAGCCCAGCGACCAAAACCCCAGCCCCAACGAAGCGTGCCGACGCGCCCAAGACCGCCAAGGTGACACCGCCGAAGGGCGTGAGGACCAAGCCGCCGGCAGCGCCAGCAGAGGGAGAGCCCGACGCCCGCGCCCGCGTCGTCTTCGTGACCGACAACGGCGACCTGAGCGTCGCGGTTGAGGTCCAGCGAACGCCCAAAGAGCTACAGCGCGGGCTCATGTTTCGAGAGCACCTGCCGAAGGGGACCGGCATGCTCTTTTTGATGCCGCGCCAGCGCAAGCAGACGTTTTGGATGCGCAACACCCTCATTCCTCTCGACATGATCTTTGTCGACGACACGCGCCGCATCGTCGGCATTGTCGCCAACACCACGCCGCTCGACGAGACCCCGCGCGGCGTCGACCGACCGAGCCGGTTCGTCATCGAAGTCCCTGGTGGCTATTGCCAAGAGGTCGGGATCGCGACCGGTGACCGGGTCAAGTTCCTCGACGTCGACGGGCTCGACTAGAGCGCTGTTTTCGAGCGAGGCGAACGAGGTGCGCATCATAGCGGCGTAGGGGCGCTCGCCCTTAAATTGGCCCGCCAGTCCTGAGGGTCTCGCTCCCTGACCTCGCCGCCGTAGCACCGCGCGACGTCGTCGTGCCGCCGGGACGCGCGTCGAGCGCTTGGAAAACATGCCCCGTCCGTGGCACCTATCGACCACGATCTCAACAAGGGTGAACCTATGACTTCCCGCAACGTGCTCATCACTGGCGCGTCGACCGGTATCGGTCGTGCAACCGCTGAGTACCTCGATGGTCGCGGCTATCGCGTCTTCGCGACGGTCCGTAAGGACAAAGACGCGGACGCCTTGCGGACGCTTGGGTCGGAGCGTCTCGTCCCCGTCAAGCTGGACGTGACCCAGGAGAGCAGCATCGCAGCGGCTCTGGAAGAGCTCGGCGATACGCTCGGCCAGCAGCCGCTTGATGGTCTGGTCAACAACGCCGGCGTTGGGTTCGGTGGTCCGACCGAGGTCCTTCCCATGGAGCGACTCCGAGCCCTCTTTGACGTCAACGTGTTCGGGCTTGTCGCCGTCACGCGAGCCTGCATGCCGCTCCTGCGGCGTAGCGCCAGTCCGCGCATCGTCAATGTCAGCTCTGTCTCGGGTCGGATCACCTCGCCCTTTGTCGGCGGCTACGCGGCGACCAAGCATGCCGTCGAGGCACTCACGACCGCACTCCGGCATGAGCTTGTGGACGAGGGATTTCGGATCTCAAGCGTCCAGCCCGGCATGATCGAGAGCGCCATCTGGGACAAGACGTGGGACGAGGCAGCGGCCCTCGACGCCGGACTCAGCGAGGAGGCCCGAGCCCGATACAGCGCCGCTATGAACGCGCGGCTAGAGAAGATGAAGGTGCTGAGCGCCAAGGCCACGCCGGCCGTCCAGGTCGCCAAGGCCATCGACAAGGCGCTCTCAAGCCGAAGGCCACGGCGTCACTACCTCGTCGGGACCGATGCCAAGGTCGGCGTCACCCTCGAACGCCTTCTCCCAGGTGGCCTCTTCGAGTGGTTGGTCCGCAAATAGCCGAGGCGCATCGCCACACAGCTCGCTGGCCTTCGGTATCCACGTGCTCGTCCAGCGGTGACGCGGGGCTTGACGCGACGCGTCACGGCCAGCAGGGTCAGAGCGTGAAGCTGCGCCAAAGCAACATCGATCGCCTCGATCAGCGTGAGTTCGACGTGCTCATCGTCGGCGGCGGCATCAATGGCGCGGTCAGCGCCTCGTCGCTGACGAGCCGTGGTGCCAAGGTCGCCCTCATCGATCGCGGCGACTTCGCCCACTACACGAGTCAAGAGTCGTCCAACCTGGTGTGGGGCGGCATCAAGTACCTCGAGACCTACGAGTTTGGTCTCGTCCGCAAGCTCTGCAAGTCGCGCAACCACCTCCTCGAGGCCTACCCGTCGACCGTCCGCGAGATCCGCTTTCTTGCGACCATCAAGAAGAGCTTTCGAAAGTCGCGCTTTCTGGTTTTCGCAGGCGCCTGCCTCTACTGGCTCATGGGTGGCTTCTTCACCAAGCGTCCACGGCTCTTTTCGGCCAAGGCCATTGCCGAGCGCGAGCCCGCGGTGCGGATCGACGACGTCGCAGGCGGCGTGGAGTACTCGGACGCCTACCTCGTCGACAACGACGCCCGCTTTGTCTGGCGCTTCGTCCGCGAGGCGCTCAACCACGGAGGCATCGTCGCGAACTACGTCGAGTCTCTCGGCGCGACGTTCGACGGGACGTTTTGGACGACACGGGCGCGCGACGTCATCACCGGACGCGAGATCACGATCCGCTCGAAGACGCTCGTCAATGCCTGCGGTCCCTTCGTCGATGAGCACAACGACAAGACCGCTGTCTCCACCAGCCACCAGCATCTCTACAGCAAAGGCATCCACCTCATCGTCGACCGCATCGCCACGGTCCCGCGGGTGCTGGCGTTCTTCGCCAGCGACGGCCGCCTCTTCTTTGCGATCCCGCTCGGCGCACGAACCAGCGTCGGTACGACCGACACCCGAGTGGAGGCGCTCCCGGCGGTTGTGACCGAAGAGGACCGACGCTTCGTCCTCGACAACATCAACGCGCTGCTGAAGCTCGACAAGCCGCTGACCGAGGCCGACATCATCGCCGAGCGCTGCGGCGTGCGTCCGCTCGTTGTCGATCAGCGCCAAAAGTCCAAAGACGACGGCGAGTGGACCTCGCTCTCGCGCAAGCATGCCGTCGACATCGACGCCGCCAAGCGCCACATCAGTATCTACGGCGGAAAGCTCACCGACTGCGTCAACGTGGGCGATGAGGTGGCCGCGGCGCTGCGAGAGCTCGGTGTCGAGCTGCCGCACTACAAGCGACGGTGGTACGGCGAGCCTCCCAAGGTCGTCCGTGAGGAGTTCTACCACCAAGCCAAGCTGATGGATCTGGACTCGATGACCCACCCAGCAAGCTCCGAGCCGCTCAGCACGCGGTTCTGGCGCCGCTACAACGCACAAGCGCTGCGCTTGCTCGAAGACATCCGCATCGATCCAAGCATGGCAGAGCTGCTCATCGAGGGCACCGAGTACGTCAGAGCCGAGCTGTATCAGGCTGCGCGCGCCGAGATGGTCACGAAGCTCGAAGACTTCATGCGTCGCCGCAGCAAGATCGCGCTGGTCGCCCGCGACGAGATCATCGAGGCCTCACCCGGACTGATGGAGGCCTGCCGGATCCTCTTCGGCGATCGCGATGCCAGCGCCAAGTTCGACGAGTACTTCGCGGGCGCTGCCGACCCCAAGGCCACGAAGCTCGGCTTCGCCACCGAGGTCGCTTAGCGCGGTAGCTGCGTTGCCGGGAAGTGCGGATTCTGGGACGCGTGCGAGGTGTGCCGCTCGGGTGATGAATGACATCTCGAGGATCAACAGCAGCTCCGCCCCTGGGGCCTGCGTTGAGCACATCGCAACGTCATCAGCTCTCGCAACGCCCGGCAACGCTGCTAGGCGAAGTGATCCACGAGGTTCGCCAGGACCTTGGGCCATGCCGCCTCGAAGTACTCGAAGGTGGCGGTCCACGCGCCCGTCAGCTCTGGCCAGCCGGTGTGGGTTAGTCTCACCTCGGTCTGCGCTCCTGCCGCGGTCAGCTCCACCACGACCCACGTGTGGCGCGAGCGCGTGTACTGATGCGGCGGCGGCGCATTCCACGAAAACGAGAGCATCCGCTCTGGAATGAACGAGAGCACACGACACCCGTCGGAGCCCTGCATTCCCTCGGGAGCATCGGGCATAAACAGGATCTCGAAGCGTCCACCAATGCGAAGCTCGACTCGGCATGCAGGACACATCCACGTCGATAGTAGCGACGCGTCGGTCCATGCCTGCCACACTTGCGCGCGCGGTGCGTTCACGACCACGACCTCGTCGATCATGCGCTCCGACATGCCGGCGCCATCGGTTGCGAAGCTCTTGCCCCATGGCGCCACCACCACCGGTCCAGCCAGCGGATCGGCCGGCGGTGGCTCCCAGATCTCAACGCGATGGCCAGCCGGGTCGTTGCACCACGCGAACCGCCCGTAGTCGTCGTCTGGCCCGTCGAATGCGATCCCGCGTGCGCTCAGCCGAGCGAGCACTGCGTCGAGATCTGCGACCCGGTGGTTGAGGCGAACGGATGCCGGACCGCTCGCCTTGTCTTTGTCGGCCTCGTTCATCAGCGCGAAGGTTGTGCTGGCCGTGCGGTCGTCCGGGACCAACGCGCTGCTTGGCAGCTCAACGTAGAGGCTCTTGCCCATCGGGCTCGTCTCCACGCCCAGGACGTCAGCGTACCAACGGCCAAGCTCCTGGGGATCATCGGTGTAGATGAATGCGCCGCCGATGCCCTGATAGCCGCTGCTCTTTCCGTCGTCGTCGCTCATCCGCCTCTCCGATCATGTGCCTGACAGCAACGTACAACGGTCGGTCGGTGACACCAAGTCGACCCGACCTAAGGCGTAGCGCACTACAACTAGCCCCAAAACAAGCGCTCTTTCCGGCTGCGCCTTCCGCGATGCACTCGCCAGCAGCGTCGGTCCGCTCGCTCCGCTCACCCGAACTCGACGATGCTCGCAGGGCCTTCATTCGGCCGACGCCGCTGGCAAGCACCGG
>CALHXW010000279.1 GCA_938040325.1 uncultured bacterium
ACGGATAGTGGTTTATGACGCGGCGCGGCATTCCACTGTCATCGGACTCCGTCGACGATCGCTGCGGCGAGCTTTAGACGAAACGGAACGGTACCTTGCGCCACGTCACGCTGACGGTGGCGCTCGTCCTTAATCCTGCGCCATTTTCGAGCGAGGCGAAGGCGATGTGCTTGTGACCTGCGTCGGCTGAACGAAGGCGATGCGTGCATCGTCGAGTTCACGTGAGCGAAACGAACGCACGGACGTCGCTCGCGAGGGGCTCTGCCGAGCCGTCGCGCTATTTCACCTTGCTCGCGGCGACGGACTTCATCAGCTCGCCAAAGCGGTCGCGCTGCTCGGTCATTGTGTTCTTCGGTCCCCAGCCCTTGACGAACACGTGACCGCGGCGCCCTGGGATGATGATGCCGCGGACAATGTAGTTCTCGAGCTTCTTGCCTGGGCCCGGCGCCATCATGCGCTCTTTGTAGAGAAAGGTGCCCTCGAGCTCGACCCACGTGATGGTCTTGCCGTTGACCTCGTGGTCTTTGCGCTTGAGCACAGGGGTGCCTTCGAACTGGCCTTTCCAGCGTGCGATGTTGGCCTCGACGGTCCCGCCAGCGGCGATGACGGAGACCTCGCCGTCGGCGGTGTCACCCTTGGCTCGCGGCAAGCGGTACTGTGCGACGCGCATCTGGCTCTTCGGAATCTCCGTGCGCCATCCCAGGGGCGCCTTGAAGCTCACGCCATCGACGCTGACCTTGCGCGAGCGGATGGCGTTGCGGGTCGCCTTACTGCGGGCTGCTGCCGACTTGATCTCCGCCGGGGCCAGCTTCTTGGGTGCTGCCGGCGTCTTGGCCGCTGCGGCGCTGCCGGTTGCCGTCTTCGCGGTCGGCGTCGCGGCGAGCGGTGCGGTCTTGGGGGCCGTCGCGGTGCTGTCAGACTTACCGCAGCCGGTGGAGACCGCGAGGGTCGCGACGGCACAGAGTGTCAGTAGGGTTCGGATCGACTTCATGGGACCTCTCGAGCTTGCTCAGGGAGGCGAGCGTTGCGCTGCATCCCGTCGTCAATGTTGGCAGGGGCATAGCCTAAGGACAGGGCTTTGCTCAAGGTCCGTACGTGGTGGCCGGCTGGGTCGCGAGCCGCTCGCCACGCCACGCTACGCGCCCGCCTCGACACCGATCGTCTCGACACCGGTCGCTTCATACGCTCTCGCGACCGCGAGGTTGGGCCTCGGTGGGGCCTGCCTTGTGGTAGATAGGATCGCGTCATGACACGTCCCCTCCTCAACATGCTCTGTCAGTCCCCCGTGCGCGCCGGCCAGACGGCCGTCGACGCGGTCAACGAGACCGTCGACCTCGCACGACACGGCGAGCGGCTTGGCTACCACCGATTCTGGGTTGCCGAGCACCACAGCGACCCCGGGTTGGCGTCGGCCTCGCCCGAGATCCTGATCGCCCGCATCGCGTCGGTCACGCAGCGACTCCGCGTGGGCGCTGGCGGCGTGCTGCTGCCTCACTACAGCGCGTTCAAGGTCGCTGAGCAGTTCCGGCTTCTCGCCGCGCTCTTCGGCGACCGCATCGACCTCGGGCTTGGGCGGGCAGGCGGCACAGAGCACCAGGCGGCGGCGGCGTTGCGATCCGAGCTGCTGCAGCCGGGGCCGCCGTTTCGCCACGCCGACGAGCTGCTGGGCTGGCTCAATGGCGGTGACGCGCGGTGGCCGTCGACCTTTGCATCCCCGCCGCCTACAGGCGCCGAGTCCGCGCCCCACGTCTGGGCGTTGGGGACCAGCCCCACGAGCGCGCGGTACGCCGCCGAGCGAGGTCTGCCCTATGCGTTCGGCGGCTTCATCGACCCACGCCACGCGGAGGCGGCGCTGGCCACCTACCACCAGCACTTTCGTCCGTCGGCGCGCTGCCAGCGCCCGCGCGTCAACCTCGGCTGGTTCGTCATCGCCGCCGAGACCGACGACGACGCCCGCACCTTAGCGCGTAGCTCCGAGCACTGGTTCGTTCAGAGCTTCTTGCGCGGGGTCGCCGAGCCCTTCCAGCAGCCGGCGGATGTGGCCAGCGCGCGCTACTCACCGCAGGAAGAGATGGCCCTTGCGTGGCGTCGAAGCGTCTCGATCATTGGCGCCGCGGATCGCGTTGCCGAGCAGCTGTCAGACCTCGCGCGCCGCTGGGCGGTCGACGAGCTGACGCTGGTCACGATCACCGCCGACCATGCCGCCCGGGTCGCCAGCTACGAGCTGATCGCCGAGCGACTGATCGCTGGGGCGGGCTTGCAGGCTGGTGTCGGTTCGGCGACAACGACGTAGCGCAAGCCGACTGGAGGGGGTAGGCAAGCGCGTATGGCTCACCTCGACCATCTCCTGCGCTATCGCGACCTGATCGATGACTGGTCGGCGTTTGAGGCAGCGAGCACCCGGCCGCTGCCGCGCGTGCTGTGGGCGAACCCGCTCCGCTGTGACCTCGACACCGCCGCGGCGACGGTTGCGCGTCTGGCCCCACAGGCGCAGCGCGTTCCTTGGACCGACGGTGCCTGGCGCCTGCCCGACGACACGCCGGTCGGCAGCTGGCTGAGCTACCGCATTGGCTGGTTGCATGCCCAAGAAGAGGCAGCCATGTGGGCGGTCGACCAGCTCGAGCTCTCGCCGGGACAGCGGGTCCTCGACCTGTGCGCGGCGCCGGGCAACAAGACCGCGCAGATCGCCGTGGCCCTGCAAGACTCAGGTCTGATCGTTGCGACCGAGCGTCGCCGGCCGCGTCTCGCCAAGCTTCGCTTCAACCTTGAGCGCCTCGGCGTGTCGTGCGCGGCCGTGGTCCATGCTGACGGCAACCGCATCGCCGATGGCGTTCCGCACTTCGACGCCGCCTTGGTCGATGCGCCGTGCTCATGCGAGGGAACCAGCCGCAAGCATGCATCGACATGGCGCGACATGGACCGCTATCGGGCGAGTATCTCTCAGCTCCAGACGAGTCTCTTGCGCAAGGCCTTGCGCTTGGTGCGCCCGGGCGGCGTCGTGGTCTACTCGACCTGCACCTATGCTCCAGAAGAGAACGAGCAGGTGCTCGACAGCATCTACCCCGAGGTGGCAGCCATCGAGCCCCTGGCTATCCCGAGCGGACTCGTCACGACGCCCGGCATCACCGAGTGGCGCGGACGAAGCTACCGACCCGATGTCGCGAACGCGGCGCGGTTGTGGCCGCATCACAACGACACCGGCGGTTTCTTCGTTGCGAAGCTTCGCCGGCTCGATGGCGGCGACGCGCGGGCGCTGCCGCCGACGGGTCCGGGCAGTCCTCAGGTGGGGCCGGTCCCTCAAGACTGGCGGCGCGCCGAGGGGAGCGAGCGGGACGAGCTCTTGGCGGGGTGGGAGGTGGCGTTCGGTGTGGCGCCAGCGCGCTTCGCCGACCACGCGCTCTGGCAGCGCCGCTCGAGCGGCTCGTGGTGGATCGCCGGTCACGGCGTGATCCCGGACGTGCGCTGGGGCAACGTCGACACGCTGGGTTTGCGCGTTCAGCGCGGACGTAAGCCGCCGACTCAGCTCTCGAATCCGTTCCTGAGGCGCTTCTTTCGCGGCGCCCGCGGTAGCGTTGTCGAGCTCGCGAGCTCGGAGCTGGTCTCGCGGTTCTTCGCCCGCGAAACGCTCGACGCCACGGGACCAACCTCTGGCTTTCGGGTCGTCACCGCGCGCCTCGACGGCCAGACGCAAGGCGAGGCGCCTGAGGTCTTGGGCCGCGGGCTCGCCAGCGGCGGCGAGCTGCGGTGCGAGCTGAGCAAGCAGGACACCGGCAATGTTGTCGTCTGAGGGCTGAGCGCGAGCGTTGCGCCAGGCGCCTCGCGGCGTCCTCGGTCTATGCGCTGAGCGCGGCGCGTGCGGTGTCGCGGAAGATCTTGAGCCGGTTGCCGACCGTGCGACGGGAGATGTTGAGCTTGTCGGCCGTCTCGTCCTGGGTCATGCCGGCGAGGTAAAAGCAGCTGGCAACGTCGCGGACTTCCGGGGGCATGGACTTGAGCAGTGACGAGACCTGGACGCGCGGCTCGAGGGAGCCACCGGAGCGTGTCGTGGCGGGAAAGACCTTCTGCTCAAGCAGTCGACGCCGGCGGGCGCTGTCGCGCTTGACGTTGAGGCAGTAGTTCGTGGTGACGCGGTAGAGCCAGGTCTTGGGCGACGCCTTGGCCTGGAATCCGTCGCTGGTGCGAATCACCTTGGTGAAGACCTCTTGGACCGCGTCGTCCGCCGCGTTCTCGTCGCCCAGCACCGACCAAGCGCGACGTCGAACCATCGGTGCGTAGTCGCGGTAGAGGTCTTCGATGGAAGGCATGGCGTCGAAGGTGGTGTTGGCGATTGCGGTCATGGGTCTCTCCTGTGGTTCGTTTGGGAGGACCCGGGCATGTCCAAAGAGTAAACCTAGTGATCGAAAAAATTGGTTGGTTTAGAGGGTGTCTGTTGGGTTTTCAGCATGTTACCGGTGTTCGCGTGTTCTTGGGTTTGCTCGACGAGCGGCTGCCGTGCTGGTGCGAGCTGATATCGCGCTGATTGAACATGCGACACAGACAGCGGAAGTGACCTGCCATGTGGGGTATGACGACCTTGTCCGCTTGGGGCCCGGCGTTGTCGACCATCGCAGCACCTCCGTCGCAACCGGCCACCTCAAACCAAAAACGCCGCTCGAGGTGAGCGGCGTTCTTGGTCGGTGAAGGCGGGTTAGGCCACCCGTCGCCGCCATGCCATCGCTACCAGCGCGAGCACTGCAAGCATCCAGCCGACGGGCAGCGACGAACCGCCGCCACAGCCCAACAGGTTGTCCGCGCCGCCGAATGCGACCACGCCCTCGTCAGCTGGGTCGCAGGTGTTGCCGACACCGTCGCCGTCAAAGTCGAGCTGGTCGCCATTGAAGACATCCGCG
>CALHXW010000280.1 GCA_938040325.1 uncultured bacterium
CGGCGCTCATGACCGCGCCCTTGCAAAATTCAGTAGCGACGCCTGAACTCGACGATGCACGCATCGCCTTCGTCCAGCGGACGCCGCCGGCAAGCACATCGCCCTCGCCTCGCTCGAAAACAGCGCTTGATTTGGGTCTAGCCGGACGGGACACGCGTGTCTCTCTCGTCTCATCACTGGCGGCGAGCATGTCGGGCGTCTTGGGCCGATCTCGGCGTCACGGCATCCTCGAGTCGCCCCGGCAGCGGCCGTTACGACGACGAGACGATGACCCCGGTGATGGCGGCGCCAAAAGCGAACGTCCCAATGCCGGCCCAGACGCTGCCGCTGGCGCTCGCGACCCCAAGCGCGGCGAGTGCAACGACCGTCAGCCCTCCGCCGACAAGCGCCCAAAAGAGCGGCTCGAAGCCGCCTTTGACCGCGACGGCAGAGCGACACTTCGGGCAGGCTGCAACGCCACCGCGCATCGATGCGGCGGCTTCGAACGCGCAGTCGCACCGCTCACATGTCACCGGAATCCCTTTGCTTGGGCTTGGCATAGACCCCTCTCTGCGGCCTGCAGGCGGATGACCGCTAAGACTGGCGGCCCTCAATGGCCAAGAGCAGCACCACGGCACCAACGGCAAGGCGGCGGTCGATCTTGCGCTCACGGTCGGCGCTCAGGTCAACAATGGCGCTGTAGACGAACGGGTTGAAGAACTGCCGAATCGTGCCGATCGGCTCGCCATCGAGGCTGATCTCGAAGCGCTGGGGGATGAGGTTGGTCAGAAAACGTCGCAAGAACGCCAGTCCAGCGCTGTCCTCTTTGATGGTGCCAATCGCGACATCTTCGACATCGAGGATGACCCACTCGTCTTTGAAGATCGACTTCATGCCCCGGCGGCGAATCGCGCCAACTTTCTCGCCAGTGACTGCATCGACGATGTCGTAGGACGCGCTGAAGTCGACCACCTGCCGTGCAGACATCGTCAGCAGCTCAGTCGCCATCGCCTCGTCGGAGTAGACGCGCACGTCCTCTTTGAGCTTGAACGCTTTCTGCTTCGACGTCGCCACGAGGCCTTCGTTCATGTCGAAGATCCGGAACTTCGCCCCGAAGATGGTCCAAAAGTTCTTTCGAATTCGAAGCTTGTCCAGCTCCAAAACCGAGTGCTTAGCGAGTGCGGTGGTCATGATGACTCCTTGTGGCGATGGGTGCGGCGATCGCGCCAATTGGCAGCCAATCCCGCGCAGAATCGTGGACCTACCACCCTGAGGCGTGCAGGTCGAGCGCCCCCCTTTGAAGGCTACCGAACTCGACCGACGGCCTTGCTCCACGCCGCACGAGCCGAGCTGCGGGCTGTGTTGTCGATGGCCGGCTCAAACGACGCATCCTTCTTCCAGCGGGCCGAGATGTCGTCGAGCCCCTCAAACAAACCCGCCCCCAGCCCGGCAAGGAGCGCCGCACCGACAGCGGTTGTCTCGACAACGATCGGGCGCACGACGTCGGTGCCGAGAGCATCCGCCTGGAGCTGCATCAAGAGATCGTTGGCGCAGGCCCCTCCATCCACCCGAAGGCCAGCGAGACTCTGGCCGCTGTCGGCCGCCATCGCTTCGACCACGTCTGCGACCTGGTGCGCGATGCCCTCGAGCGTGGCGCGGGCGATGTGGGCTCGGTTGCTGCCGCGAGTGAGTCCGAGGATGGCTCCACGTGCTTCCGGGTCCCAGTAGGGAGCGCCGAGGCCGGCGAAAGCTGGCACCACGACAACACCGCCGGTGTCGGGGACCGACCCAGCGAGGGCCTCGATCTCGGGCGATGCGTCGATGATCTGAAGCTCGTCGCGCAGCCACTGTACGGCTGCGCCGGCGATAAAGACCGAGCCCTCAAGGGCGTACACCAGCGGGCTGTCGCCGAGCTGCCACGCGACCGTCGTCAAGAGCCCGCGCTCGCTGGCGACGCGCTCGGTGCCTGTGTTCATCAAGACAAACGCGCCGGTTCCGTAGGTCGACTTCGCCTGGCCCGGTGAAAAGCAGGCTTGGCCAAAGAGCGCGGCTTGCTGGTCGCCGGCAATGCCCGCAATCGGGATGCCGTCGGGCAGAAAACCGAGTCCCGAGGTCTTGCCGTAGACCTCCGACGAGCTACGGACCTCCGGCAGGACCTCACGCGGCACCCGCAGCAGGTCCAGCATGGGCTGGCTCCACGCGCCGTCGTTGATGTCGTAGAGCATCGTGCGGGACGCGTTGCTCACCTCGGTCGCGTGGACTGCGCCAGCGGTGAGCCGCCAGAGCAGGAAGCTGTCGATCGTGCCAAAGGCAAGCTCGCCTGCGTCCGCACGAGCCCGCGCTCCCTCAACGTGGTCGAGGATCCACGCAACTTTGGTGCCGCTGAAGTAGGGGTCGAGGACCAGCCCGGTCGTTTGCCTGACGCGGTCGACGTGCCCCTCTGCCCGCAGGCTCTGGCACACGTCCGTGGTGCGACGGCACTGCCAGACGATGGCATGGTGGATGGGAGCGCCTGTCGCCCGGTCCCAGACGACGCTGGTCTCGCGCTGGTTGGTGATGCCGATGGCGGCGACATCGGCGCCGGTCTTGCCGGCTTCAGCGAGCGCTGCCGTGACGCAGGCCTCGATGCTCCGCCAGATGGCCTCAGGGTCATGCTCGACCCAGCCTGGCTGCGGATAGACCTGGGGGAACTCGATGTTCACCTTTCCGATAACGTCCAGGTTGACCGTCAGAATGACCGCGGTGGAGCCAGTGGTTCCCTGGTCGATAGCCAAAATCACGTCGCCTGCCATGAGTCACCTCCTGTCCCGCCGCTGCAGCTGCCGGGTGGCCGCAGTCGCGACGTTGTACTACGCTCGCCCGCGCCCGACAAAGCCGTGTTGCGCGGTGGTGGGCGACCGCTCGAAACCAACGCCGGAGAGCCTGATGGCAGATGCACCCAAAGAGAACCCTCCGAAGACCGTCCAGATCAACGTGCAGCTCGACGAGCAGACCGCTCTTGGCGAGTACATCAATATGGCGCGCATCTTTCATAACCAGACGGAGTTCGTCCTCGACGCCCTCTTCCTGCCACCCCAAAGCCAGACCGCAAAGGTCCTCTCGCGCCTTATCCTAAGCCCGATTCACGCCAAGTTCCTCTTCAACGCGCTCGGACAGAACCTCAAGATCTACGAGGAGAAGTTTGGCGTCATCGAGCCTAAAGGCGGCGGCGGAACCCAAGGCTCAATCCTCCACTGAATCCAACGCTTACGCGATTGTGACACACGTTGTCGCATCCGCGGGACAGCGCTGACACGCGGTCTACGGTGAGCGTGAGACACCTCGGTGTCCCACCGGGATCGTCGCGCGCTCCAACCTGCCGAAATAATGGAACTCTCACTCTTGGCACGGAAGCTGCTTCGTCGCTCGCCGCATCGCGGTGTTCGCGGTGCGCAACCCTGTCTCGATCTCGATAAGGAGAGTCCAATGCTTCAGCCCATCAAACCGCTCATCGCCTGCTTTATGGCTGCGCTTCTCATCACTAGCGCCGGCGCCGCCTCGGCGGCACAGCCCGACACGGCCGTGATCAACATCAACACCGCCACCGTCGAACAGCTCACGTACCTGCCCCGCATCGGTGAAAAGCGTGCCAAGCAGATCGTGGCGTTCCGGACAAAGCGGCCCTTCAAGCGCTCGGTGGAGCTTGCCCGGGTCCGCGGCATCGGCCTTAAGACCGTCCGAAAGCTCAAGCCATGGCTGCGGGTCAAGGGTCCAACGACGCTCGCGTCAAAGCTCGTCATCCCGAAGAAGACCGCGCGTCGCGCAGCGGCAGCCCCACTCAGGTAGTGCGACCTCCGCGGTGGCGACACCCGTCGCCACTGCGGTTTGGGTTCGACGGCGCAGGCGCCGGTCACGCCACGGCGCGTGACGCACAGGCGCACCTTGCCGAGCGTCGGGCGCAGACATTCTTCGTCGTGGACACCACCACTCGGTCCGAATCTCAGCGCGAGACGCAACCATGATCCACGACAGTTTCCGGCGAGCGGGCGGGCACGCGGGTGCCTTGCCGACGAGACCTGAACGAACAACCACTCAAAACTGTTGATGGCTCGGATAGATAGCGGCGAATGGCGAGGGGGAGGCAGGCGCTACGACATGCCAGACAAGAGGGGACGGATCTTGACCTACCGGCCCTCGACGTGAGACGGGAGCGTCCAGATGTGACGTTGGCAACGCAACAAACTGTGTCGCCAGCGCCACGCGTCGCCCCCGCGGACCGGGCGACGACCTCGATTCATCAGGAGCGTAGCGTGACCTTTAAGGCACTGGTTGTGGTCGAGAGCCCCTCGAAGGCCAAGACGATCAAGAAGTACCTGGGCGCCGGCTACGAGGTGAAGGCGAGCGTTGGGCACGTCAAGGACCTGCCAAAGTCCAAGATGGGCGTCGACGTCGACGGCGACTTCGAGCCTCACTACGAGACGATTCGCGGCAAAGGCAAGGTCCTCCAAGAGATTCGCTCGGCGGCGAAGAAAGCCGAGATGGTCTACCTCGCACCTGACCCCGACCGTGAGGGTGAGGCCATTGCTTGGCACATCTTCAACGAGCTCAAGGTTCCACCCGAGAAGGTTCGCCGCGTCCTCTTCAACGAGATCACCCAGCGTGCCGTGCGTGAGGCGATCGACGAGCCGGTCGAGCTAAACCTCAACCGCTTCAACAGCCAGCAGGCCCGACGGATCCTCGACCGTCTTGTTGGCTACAACATCAGCCCGCTACTCTGGGACAAGGTCCGACGCGGTCTCTCGGCAGGCCGCGTGCAGTCGGTCGCCGTGCGACTCGTCGTCGAGCGCGAGCGCCAGATCGAGGCGTTCGTCTCCGAGGAATACTGGACGGCCGAGGCGATGCTGAAGGGCGCAACTGGGCCCGAGTTCAAGGCAAAGCTGCACTCGCTCAAGGGTGAGAAAGCGGCAAAGCTTCCCGGCACGGGCGAGGATGCCCGAGCAGCTGTCGAGGCAGCCAAAGCCGGCAAGTGGCTCATCAAAGAGGTCAAAAAGCGCGACCGCAAGCAGCAACCACCAGCGCCGTTCACCACCTCGCGACTCCAGCAGGATGCGGCACGTGCCTACCGGTTTACCGCCAAGCGCACGATGAGCGTCGCCCAGCGGCTCTACGAAGGTAAGGAGCTCGGGTCTGACGGCGCCGTGGGTCTCATCACCTACATGCGTACTGACTCGACGCGCATCTCCGATGATGCGATCGCCAACCTACGCGCCTTTATCAGCAACCAGTACGGCGACAACTACCTGCCCGCCAAGCCTCGAGAGTTTAAGAAGAAGGGTCGTGCACAGGACGCTCACGAGGCGATTCGCCCGACGTCGATGGACTACCCACCAGACGTCGTGAAGGACTTCCTTGAGCCCGATGAGTACAAGCTCTATTCGTTGATCTGGAAGCGCTTCGTGGCGTGTCAGATGCAGCCTGCCATCTGGGCCTCGACCACGATGGACATCGAGGCCGGCGGCGACGCTATCTTCCGCGCGACAGGCTCCATCTTGCGCTTTGACGGCTACACGGCCGTCTACCAGAAGGCCAAAGGCGCCGACGACGTCGAGGACGAAGCTGGACGGCTGCCCGACCTCCCTGCAGGCACCGAGGTCAACATGGTCTCGGCCGTCGCCAAGCAGCACCACACCCAGCCGCCACCGCGCTTCACTGAAGCCACGATCGTTCGCGAGCTCGAAGAGCAGGGCATTGGCCGGCCGTCGACCTATGCGTCGATCATCAGCGTCATCCAGACGAAGACCTACGTCGAGAAGAAGGAAGGGCGGTTCCACCCGACGGAGCTCGGCGTGATCGTGTGCGACCTGCTCGTAGAGTCCTTCCCGCAGCTCTTTGACATCGGCTTCACCGCCAAGATGGAAAACCAGCTCGACGAGATTGAAGACGGGAAGGTCGAGTGGCGCACGCTGCTCAAAGACTTCTGGGGCGGGCTCGAGAAGACGCTAGAGGTCGCCAAGACCGAGATGCGCGACGTCAAGCGCGAGGAGATCGCGACCGACCTGACGTGCCCCAAGGACGAGGCGCCGCTCATCATCAAGTTCGGCCGCAACGGGTCGTTTCTCGCGTGCACCAACTACCCGGACTGCCGCTTCACGGGCGAGTTCACCAAGGATGACGCTGGCGTCATCAAGCTCGTCGAGGACGAGCCGGTCGGTGAGACCTGCTCGGAAGAAGGGTGTGAAGGCGGAGACCTGCTGTACAAGCGCGGCAAGTACGGTCGCTTCATCGGTTGCAGCAACTACCCGGAGTGTCGGTTCACCAAGCCCATCTCGACCGGCGTGGACTGCCCGAAGTGCGAGGGCGAAGGCTTCTTGACCGAGAAGCGCTCGCGGCGCGGCAAGACGTTCTTTTCGTGCTCTCGCTACCCGAAGTGCGACTACGCGCAGTGGGACAAGCCCCTGCCCGTCAAGTGCGAGACCTGCGAGAGCCCGTACATCAACCGTAAGATGGGTCGGCGAGGACCTGGTGGCTTGGAGTGCCCAAGCTGCAAGTCGACCTTCGAAGACGACTACGTGAGCAAGCAGGCGGCTGCGGCTGCGACTGCTAAGGAGAGCTGAGATGGACGTTCCTTACGTAATCCTCGTGGTGCTTCACATCACATCAGCAGCGCTTGCCTTTGGAGCGACCATCGGAGGCACAGGCGCGATTCGCCGCGCAATGCCGCTCGGCCACGCCGCCATGCTCAGCGCTGCCCGTGAAGACAGCCGCCGAGGCGGCTTCGCCACGGTTGGCGCCCTGCTGACGCTGGCGTTTGGCTTGGCACTCATCTTCTACCGCGGTGGGTTCAAGGTCGTCACGCCCAACTACCATGCCGCTCTCGGCTTTATGGTCATCGAGCTTGGCGTCATCTTCGTGATGCTCAAGCCGGCCGGCCAGAAGCTCGTTGCCTACTTGGAAGCGAACAAGACCCCCGACACCGGCGTGGTCAGCGGTCACATCAAAAAGATCGCCATGTGGTCGGGGATCACCCACCTGCTGTGGCTCATCATGCTCTACCTCATGTTCGCACGAATGGGCACGTCCTGAGGGCGCGGGCCTCGCAAGGCAGCACCCAAGTATTGAATTGAATTCGAGCGTTTGACGTTCGTCGGCTCCTTCATCAACCTGCTCAACCACAGGCGACCTGGAGCGACCGATGCGACAACGACTTCTTGCCAGCCTTCTTGCCGCGACCACCCTGCCACTCCTCGGGGCGGCAGCCGGCGACGGCTGTGGTGCGCTCAACTCGCGCAGTCCCGCACCTGATATCGGCGGCACGTGGGACATCACGTACGACGACACGCTCGATGTGGAGATCACCATCGGCGGCAACGTCTACCAGGAGACCGTGGGCTCACAAGGCGGCTCGGTCACCATCAACCACAACGGTGAGCCCTTCACGTTTGACCTCGACTGCGCTCGGACCGACGTCATCTGCCCGAGCGAAGCTTGGCCCGAGTCGGTGCAGCTTGAGCAGCGCAACGACAACTTCCCACACCGCATGTGGGCGAGCCTGCTCAAGCAAGACTGCGATGGTGAGCTCATTGCTCCAGACGATCGGACCTGCACCGACGACAGCCTCAACCCCGACTGCGAGGATGTCTGTGAGGGCCGCATTGGCGTTAAGCGCACCGACCGGTTCGGTGTCATCAATGAAGCCGGCAGCCGCTTCGACCTATTTCTCGGCGCCGGAGTCGCGAGCAACGGCTTCAACTGCCTGCTCTTGGGCACGTCGCAAGCACGTGCCTCGCTTGAGACGAGCGGCGATGAGTCGGAAGGCGACTGGCTGGTTGAGCGCATGACTGGCGGGAAGGTCATCACCGCCTACGCAGGCGGTTGCCTGTGGGCAGGCGACCCCAACGGTGATGGCAATGCCGACGCGCTCGTCCTCGGCGCCAAGGTCAAGTTCACGACTGGGTTCAGCGGCGAGCGGCAATAGGCTGCACTCCCGCAGCGGTCCGACCTCATTGACGCGTCGGCCGCTTCGGGGTGAGCGAACCCACAACCGACGGCAGCCCCCGGGCCTTTTCGCGACAGACCCACGGAGTGCCATTGGCTTGGCTGGGCGTCCGCGATATATTCCATGGCCATGACGAGTACTTCAGATGTTTTGCCCGATGCTCCCCTGACCGAAGCACAGCTCGCTGAAGTCGCCGCCGCGCGGGAAAAGTGCCGGATTCTGTACGACGGCGTCGTGACGCCACATCGCTCATGCGGAATTGCGCTGGCCGAGACGTTCAACCGCCGGACCCAAGCCTACCAGTCGCTGCGTCGCGGCGGACTCACAGGTGATGGGCACTGCGGCGCCATCGTGGCCGGTCGTCTCATCCTCGGCGAGATCTTTGGCGATCCCGACCCTGCGGGCCCCGTCACCCAAGACCTGGTCGAGGCGATCCACCACTTTGAGCGCGTGTGGCATCGCCGCGTTGATCGAGGCGACGCGCGCGGTACCTCCATCGTCTGCAACACCCTCACCGGTCAGTTTCCGGTGTTTCGCTCGGCCGAGCGGCATGCCTTCTGCACCGATCTCGCCACAGAGGTTGCAACGGCAGTCGCAGAGGTCGTCGTTCGGCGCGGCGTGTCGCTCGACATTCAGCCAATTGCGGGACGCTCGACCGCCGACTTGATGCTCGACGAGTAGTCTGCTCCGCTCTCGGATAGTGCCACGGCCGCAGTCGAAGGCTTCTGAGAAGACCGGCTAGCGACGCTTCTTGAGGTCCAGCGAGTGAGCTCCCAGGATCTCCATGGTGACGTCGTCTTGGACGAAGACCACCAGTCGGCTTGCGCCCTTGGGCTTGTTGCGCCAGCTCGTGGACGTCGCACACGTCTTGGACCCGGCCTCGACGGGGATGTCGCAGAGCGTCTCCATCTTGAGCACGACGTGGTGGTTGGTGAGGTTCTTTCGCTCGTCACCCCACTTCACGGACTGCTTCTTATCGCTTGATGTCCAGGCAGCGCGGAGCTTGGGCTTGGTGATGTGAAGCGGCCACTGGTTGCTGACCTTGATCGAGATGTCGCGCTTGTGACGTGAGAACTTGTAGAGGACGGGGCTCTGGTTGAGCTTTGCGACATCGACAGCACCGTTGAAGTCAGCGAACCGATTGGCCTCAGCGCTGGCCTTGCCGTTGATGATGGCTTCCGGCGTAAAGGTCTTGGTCGAGCGGCGATTGAGCATGTAGTCGCGTTGGCGGCTCGACCAGGCGCGCGTGGCGAACTTGTCTTTGTGACGGCCGTAGTCCCACATCGTGACGTGGTAGGCGAGCCGCTCGATGCCCTGGATCTCGTCGAGAACTGACTCGGCGTAAGGGCAGGCTGGGCAGTAGTTGGAGGTGAAGAGCTCAACCAGCGGCTTAGCCTCGCCGTCGGGCTTCTGCATGGGGGGGCCGACATCCACCGCGACGGCAGCCGTCGTGAGCGTGATGGCTGCCAGTGCAGCGAGTGCGAGGGTCAAGGGCTTGGTCGTTCGAAGCATCGTCGTCATGGGCCTAGTAAAACAAATCCGGGATCCTCCCGTCGAGTCCCCGATCTGCCAAACCCCGCGACGACAGCTTCTAGTCCCGCTCACCGCGTGCGATCGTGGATGCTTGAACGCGGGATTTTTGTGCGGGGGAGACCGCCCGGTCCCAGCTCGTTCGAACCTACAGCTATCTTGGAGCTTTTGTTGGACGGGCTGAAGCACTAGGCTGCGCCAATGGGGATACGACAATTCAGCATTTTCATGGTTTCGCTCGCCCTCGCTGCGTGCGGTTCTGACGACACCAACCCGAGCAACGTTGAGCCCGACGCCGTCGACGACGTTGCCGAAGACGTCGGTGAAGACGACGTCGTCGACGATGACGCGACGCCAGGCGGCGGAGACGACACCGGCGACTTCACCAACAACGTCGACACAAACGACGACAGCGACGCCGAGCCGACGCTTGTCCGCATCGTAGCGCCGGTCGCGACCGATGAGGTCGCCGGCACGATCTTGGTTCGCGCTGAGGCCGTCGGCATGGACGAGCGCGTGGTCGACAACGTGTCGTACCTCATCAACGGTGAGTACGCGCATAGCGATGTGAAGCTGCCGACCGAGTTCTGGATCGACACGCGCCAGCACCCGCGCGGCAACCTCACCATCACAGCCGACGCCCAAGACGGGTTCGAGCGCGATGACCATGAGGTCACGGTCTTTAGCAACAACCCCGAGATCACCTTCGTCGAGGTCACGGCATCATCGGCGGCCGTCCAGAATGGCGACGTCGTGAGCCTCATCGTCGAGCTCGAGGGCCCGCCGGAGCTTGAGATCAGCGCCAACTTCTCGGCACTCGATAGCGAGTGGATGCCCGGTGACGAGCTCTACTACGCCCTCGGCGGTGGCCGCTGGGCGGTCACCCACGTCATCGACAGCGACAACACACGGCGCGACGGGACCTATCAGGTGCCGATCACGATCGCCGTCGAGGCGGCCAACTGGGAGGTCTCCTTCGAGCAGATGTTCGTCGTGCTCCGCAACGGACCTGAGACCCCGCTGCGGCTGACCGACGGGATCTATGTCGACGAGAAGCTCCCGGTGCCAGACGCCGACTGGGATGCCCCGGCGCCCACCATCTCGTCCGACAGCAACTTTATCGTGACCGGGGGCTCGGCGCCGCTCCTCGCCGAGCTGAACGTCTACGACACGCCAAGCGCCATCGTGGGCCTCATCGTCGGCATCGAAGGCCATGTCGGCTACTACCAAATCCCCGTCGACGACGTCAGCGAGACCCTCCAAGACATCCAGATCTTGCTGCGAAGCTTTGCCCCTTACGAGACCCCTCCGGGCGTGCTTCCCATCCGCGTTGCTGCACGCGACGAACGTGGCCGTGTCTCGCCCTACGGCTCGAAGGTCTTCACGGTCAAGGCGGTGGGCTCCGGCGACATTCAGATCAGCGTGAGCTGGGACACCGACGCCGACGTCGACCTCCACGTCATCGACCCCCAAGGGTGTGAGACCAACTTCACCAACAAGACCGGCTGTGCCTCAGGCGCCGAGCTCGACTTGGACTCCAACATCGGCTGCCCCGCCAACGGCGTGAAGAACGAAAACATCTTCTGGCCCGAAGGACAGTCGCCGGCCGGTACGTACACGGTCTTGGTGAACTACTACAACGGCTGCAACGCCTCGGTTGGGCCGAGCTACGTCGTGACGACCCAGGTCTGTGGCGAGACCCAGATCTACGAAGGCAGCTTCAACGCCAACGCCGACACGCTCAGCGCCAGCGGCGCCACGTTCGTGACCGAGTTCGACAGCACGTGCCAAAACACCATCAAGGGACGTGCTCGCTACCAGGACCGAACCTTCGACGAGACAGGGTTTGGCGCGCTCAGCTGGCGCCCGGTGCGCAACGCGGTCGTCGAGATTCGCCAGCTCGACGGTGTGGTCGTTGGCAACGGCACGACCGACCGCAACGGCGACTACAACATCCGCTTTGGCAACACGACGTCGCCGGGCTTGGTCGTGGCGGTCAAAGCCAAGACCGACGAGACGCTTGGCTTGCGCGAGATCGAGATCCTCGACCACCCGAAGTTCAAGAAGCTCTACGAAGTGACGTCACCACCGATCATCTTCGAGCCTGGCCAGGAGGTGTTTGAGCAAGACATGAACATCACCGTGGACCTCAACGCTGGCGCGTTCAACATCTTCGACGTCATCCAGCGCGGCTACGACCTGATTCGTCTGAAGACGGGCCGCACGCTCGGCGACCTAACAGCCTTCTGGAAGACCGGCAGCGACACGACCGACACGTTCTACTGCTCGCAGTTCCTCTACGACGAGGGCGAGTGCACCGATCTGACGACCGTCAGCATTCAGGGCAAGGACACCGACCGTGACGAGTATGACGACATGGTCATCCTCAAGGAGTTCTTCCGCTTCGCGATCGACACCGCTGCGCGTGACGACCACCCTGGCGGCATCACCGACGGGACACGTGACGACCCTCGACGTGCGTGGACCGAGGGCGTGTCGACGTTCTTTGCCAACGACGTGCTCGCCACCCCGCACTACGTCAACAGCCGCCCCTTTGGCATCTACTTGGTCGATGAGACGGAAGTCGCCGCGTCGCCCTACGCCTTCAACGTTGGCACCGAAGGCAACCACTCGCGGTACCTCGTGACGGCGCTGCTCTGGGACCTCGCCGATAGCGCTATTGGCGAGACTGTCGACCAAGTCGACGCCCTTGCCGACGGGATCTACGACGTGGTCTTCAACTACTTGCCGTCCACCGACTACGTCGATCGAGGCGCCGAGGGCGTCGATATCGTCGACTTCCTCGACGGTTGGTTCTGTCGTGGCTGGGCGTCACGCGTCGCCATCGAAGCCCTCATCGCCCAGCGCGGCATGGCGTACGACTTCGAAGGCCCGACGGAGTGCAGCCAGTGATCGTCAAGCACTGCGGACGCCTGACCGCATTGATTGTGGCAGCGGGCTTCGCCAGCGGCGGCTGCGGTGACGACGGTGGCGATGGCGGCACAGATCTGGTCGATACCTTCGTCGCCGACACGTTCGTGCCCGACACGTCGCCACCGGCAGACACCACCCCGCCAGCGGACACCACCCCGCCAGCGGACACCACCCCGCCGCCGGACACCACTCCGCCGCCGGACACCACCCCACCACCCGGGCCGAGCGATGTCTGCGTGGCGGTCCGCGGCAACGGTCAGCTCATCACCGCGCACTTCGCGGCGCTCGCACGTATCGTCGAGCACTTCGGCCCACTGGCAGGCATTGCGGGCGGCAGCTCGGGGTCGATGACGTCCTTTCTGACCGAGAGCATGCACATGCACCCCGCCGTAACGACCTGCGGCGACACCACGTGCACACGCGAGGCTTCGGGAGCGCGCCTCGGGCTGATGTACAAGTCGATCTTTGGCTACCTCGCGGAGATGGGCCAGCGCGACGAGTCCGTGGCGGTCAACCAGCTTCTCGGCGTGGTCCAGCTGGCGCAGGAGCAAGGGATCGGCGCCCTCATCACCGACGGCAACTTCGCCCAGGCGCTGACGTCGCTGCTGACGCTCCTTGAGTCCGACGACGTCAAACACCTCGTCAACGACGAGATCTTCGACCTCCTCGGCAGCTCCCCGAACATCGGCTACCACGTCCCAGCCGTGTGGGCCTCGCTCAAGGGCCTCGGTGGCTTCGCCGCCGACGATCCCGCCATCTTCATCCGGCCCGGCATTGTCGACTTCGGAGCACTGGCCGCGCAGGTCGGCCGCATCGGCAGCTTCTACGCCGGCTACGGCGCCAGCGATGCGCAGGCCTGGGAAGCCTTCATGGAGAGCTGCGCGCTCCCCGGGCGCGGCATGTTCTGGGACGGCGTGGCCGCACTGCCGCTCGGCGAGACGACCTGTGGTGAGCACTTCAAGACGATGCTGCAGGCGTGGCGCGCCGACTTCATCCCCCAGGAAGGCACCATCATCAACCGCATCGATGACCGCGTCGGCGCAAACCTCCGTGTGCTGGCCATGACGTCGGTCCTGACCGGCGACGCTGCTGATGCTTGGCGCGATGCCTACGCCAACTTCCTCAATGCGCTGCCCTACACCTTCGAACCGAGTTTTGCCGACGTTCAGTTCGGCTACTGGGGCGCGGCTGTCGATGTCTCGGCGGTCGTTGGCAACCTCAACGGCTACGCTGACGCCAAGACCCAAAAAGCCTTCAACCTTGGCCAAGGCACCTGGCGCGAGGCGCTGTCGCTGTCGCCCGCGGAGCCTGGCCTGGCGCGCGCCATCGAGATGAGCGCTACCCGCGTGTCGGCCGGTGGCTGGTCGGATCTCCACCCGGTCCAGGCGCTCAAGAATGCCGGCTGCGAGCAGGTCATCTACCTCACGCGTCAAGGCGAGCGGTCGAACTTCGGCAAGGGCGTGATGCAGTTGCTCGGGTTGACCGAGCAAGAGACCGACGCGTTTTCGTCGCCGACACTGCCGGGTTCGAGTGTGTATGAAGCGCTGACCGAGTCCGCTGGCGTGTGGTGCACGAACTGGGACAGCTTCTCGTTCACCGACCTCGGAGCCATCATTGCCGACGCCTACAACGCGCCACTGGGTGTTCAGTCGCCGGACCTCCGGGCGACAGTGCCCTACACCAACTGGCAGGGTGCCTTAGGAATCATGGGGTGTTCGGCAGGCGCGACGTTCTTGCCTGCCGCTCCTGAGTGAAGTTTGACTGACAAACGAGATCTGTTCGTTGATGCCTGCTAAGCTTCGCCGCACACAGAACTTCGTGGGGAAACGCGGATGACTCGAATTGGCAAGACGGTGCTTCTCGGTTTGATGTTTACGGCGGCTGGCTGTCATGACGACACCGACCCGAACCAGGCCGACACCACGGTTGTGGCCGACACCACGGTCACCATCGACACGAACCTGAGCGACTCGACGTCAACCGACGCGACGGACTCGTCCGAGCTGGGCGACACCACCATCGAAGAGGACACCACGCGCCCTGTCGACACCTACGTGCCCATGCCCGGTGAGTTCGGTTTTGAGTGCGACGAGAACGACGACTGCAACAGCGGCTGGTGCCTGCAGACGTCGCAAGGTCGACGCTGTAGCCGCACCTGTGTCGACGAGTGTCCAGAGTTCTACGACTGCCGGGAAGCCCCCGGCGTGGACGCGACGTTCATCTGTGTTCAGCGCTTCAAGAACCTCTGCGATCCCTGCAACGAGACGGTCGACTGCAACGGCGAGGGTCAAGCCGGCAACTTCTGTCTGACCTATGGCGACACCGGTAGCTTCTGTGGCGGTGCCTGCACCGACGACCTGAGCTGCCCAATCGGCTACGTCTGCCGGACGGTCCCGGTCGGTGGCGGCGCTGAAGCCGATCAATGCGTGCCGAGCGGCGGTGGCCAGTGCCAGTGCAGCCCGCTCGCGACGAGTCTCCAGCTATCGACGACCTGCTCGCAGCGCAACGACAACGGCGAGTGCGAAGGCACGAGGACCTGCACCAGCCAGGGGCTGAACCTCTGCGACGCAGCGGAGCCGTTCCCAGAGTCCTGCAACGGCGTCGACGACAACTGCAACGACCAAGTCGACGAGTTTGCGCCCGACTACGTCTGTGAGATCGAAAACGAGTTCGGCACGTGCCCCGGGCAGGGCACCTGCACCGATGGCGTCGAGGAATGCGTCGGCGAGGCACCCAAGCCCGAGCTCTGCAACGGCCTCGACGATGACTGCGACGGCGAGACCGACGAGGACCTCTGCGACGACGGAAACGTCTGCACGACCGACTTCTGCAACTCCGAGGGCGAGTGCGAAAACGTCGCCGACGACACCCAGCTCTGCGACGACGGCAACGTCTGCAGCCAGGTCGATAAGTGCGAAGACGGCGTCTGCACCGGCTTTAACCCGCTCTCATGCGGCGACGGCAACCCCTGCTTGGACTGGGACTGCGATCCAACGGTCGGCTGCCTCTTCGAGCAGAACACCAGTAGCTGCGAAGACGGCGACCCGTGTACTTCGGACGACAGCTGCAGCCAGGGCGTCTGCGTCGCCGGCAGCCCGACCAACTGTGACGATGGCAACCCCTGCACCGTCGACACCTGCCAGGCTGGCGTCGGTTGCATCACCGTCAACGCCGCCAATGGCAGCCAGTGTGGCGACGCTGACGCGTGCAGCATCGGCACGTGCAGCAACGGCATCTGCGTCGGCACGCCCATCAACGAGGGCCAAGGCTGTCAGAAAGGCGGCCTTGGCCAGTGCCAAGAAGGTCGCTGCCAAGGCGGCGTCTGCGGCACCGCCAACAAGGCAGATGGCTCCGGCTGTACCGCATCGAGCAGCGAGTGTCCGCAGGGCCAGTGCCAAGGAGGCTCGTGCTTCTCCACCTCCGGTGTGTCGTGCTCAACCACGATCGACGTGGACCTTTGCAACGATGTCGACGTCAACGGGGTTTGCGCAGCCAGTGGCGATTGCAACGTTCAACAAGCTCCGCCCGGACTTACGTGCCCGGGCTGCAACGGCATCTGCATTCAGTGCTTCATCCAATTCTGCATTCCCTTCAACTAGCGGTCTGTTAGTTTCCTAGAGACTCACAACAAGGTCAGCTTGAACGCGAACGGAGATGGGCCAAGAGGTCGGGATGTCCGGCTAGTTCGAACTGCACGTCAGCTCGCCGCTTGAGTTCAGCTTGCCGATGACGCCGTTAAACGTAGCGGACGCGCTGACTTCGATGGGATTGACGGACGTCCCGAAGTTTTTCGTCGAAGGACTCATGTTGCCAGCAAAGTAGATGGTGTCATTTACCGGATGTGCAGATACCGCACGACCACCGACACTTGCTCCCGTTGTTAGCCGCTTAACCCAGTTCACTGTCCCATCGTTGGCGAGGCTCACCATTCGCGTGCCAGTGCCCTCGCCTAAAGGCGATGTGTGGATGGATGTACCGTCAACGACAATCGTGCCCTCGTCAGTCCCTGCGATGACGGCGATGATCCCATCCTCTGTCGTCCAAACGTCATTGAGGATGCTCACCGGCCCAAAGTTAAACACGGCAGTCCACTCCACCTCCGCCGCCGCGTTTCGTTTCACGACGTAGGTGTTATCCACTTGATCTTGAGACGTTCCGTCGATGACTTGAACGACCTCGCTTGAGTTAGGCTGCAGCGTCGACCCGTGAACAAATCCACCGTCCGAAGTAGCATGAGCAAGCCCAAAGAACGCGGTGGGCAGGAAAATTACGGGAGCTTGAGTGGGGGCCGCAGCGACAGGCAGCCGCTCAGCGAGGCGAGTCACGGTTGGCGTACCCATTGTATTGTGATCGACGAGCCAAGTCTCGATGTTGCCCCCGAGGGGGAATGGCGTTGGGGTTCCATCTACGTCGACCACAACGCTAATCGGGACGTTGCCAGAGTTCGAAAGGAAGACGACAGTTCTTCCATCTCGAAAGGTACCGAGTGGAATGATGAACGAGCCGGCAGGCGGAGGTAAGGTAGGATCAAACGCAATCGTTGTGGCTGAGTGAAATCCACCTCCATTTGTCAGATCGATGACGAATGTTCCGTCGGCAGCTGGCTCTTCAGCGGCCCAGATCGACGCAGCGCTAGACGTTGTGACATCGATCGCGCCACCGTAGGAGCCTGCGACTGTAGCGCCTGCTCCATCCATCGCTACGCAGTAGGGCTGGCCTTGATTGATCTCGAGCAGCCAGGCGAGTTCGCCAAAAGGCGACATGACAAAAACAAACCCGGACTCGGTCTCACTAAGTTGTGTTTCCGTGTCGTCCACGGAAAGCGTGGCACCGCCAGCCTGTACTCCAGAGACAATCAACGACTGATTGTGGGAATCCAACGCCAGTAAGATATCGTCGCCCAGACCGCTAACGGTGGCTGCTATGCTGAGGACGTCCGCGCCGTTAAGGCGTGCAAGCACTGCATCGTTGGCACCATCACTGACAACATCATCTCCAACCAACAGACCGCTTCCTTCGAATGCCAACCCGAAAAATGTGTGTAGACCAGCCGCGTGGACGAGGTACGCGCTCGATGAGTCTGGATCCGTCACGTCGATAGGCACCCAGGCCTTGTCAGTCAGTGCGTCCACTGGTCCCTCCCCACCCACGCACACTCCGCCCATGCAGCTGTCGTTGAGGGTGCAGACGGCGTCGCCGTCTTCGCAGGCGGCGCCGTCGTTGTCGGCCCAAGTGGTGCCGCCATTGCAGACGAGGCATGGGTTGTCTGGGGCGATGTCACCAGCTGTAAAGCAGCTA
>CALHXW010000281.1 GCA_938040325.1 uncultured bacterium
GGCGCGAAGTCATGCTCACACGCTACCAGAATCACAAAGCGATGACGCCGCCGAATCCAGAGCAACCCTCACTCTTCGCAACCGACGACTCGATCCGAGTCATTTCTTATTCGCGTTCGAAGTGTGCGCCCGCACAGAAAAATGTGCGCCCGCACACTTTGCGTGCACATGAAGATTAAGTGCGCGCGCAGCCGCCACTTTTTCTGCGAGCTGTGCTCATGAAGGCGACCGGTATCACGAGCTCAGATTCCTCGAACCTTCCGGTCAAAACCAATAAAGACGAGCTGGAACGACGACTTATGCTCGTTCACGGTATCGATCTGTGCGCACGCCGCAGCAGCGGATGATCCCGAACACTGCGTAACTGTCTGTTTTCTATAGGCTAAGAATCGCGTGTAACTTTCTGCGAGAAACCTCTTGCCGTCCTCGTTGACCCGCATCGGCCACCCAACTACTCAGAAACTGAACCTACGGGTTTGTGCGCGTTCACATCGTGCTGTGACCGCACCGATAAACGAATGAGGAGACGAACTGATGAATCGGGCTTACAAGTTTTTGGTCCTAGCGAGCGTGGCGGTAGCCACCAGCTGGGGCTGTGGATCTGACGAAGGGTCAGGCGGTACGAATACCGTCAACGGGGCAAACACGGACGGCACAGCCGACGTAAGCACCTCCGTCGTCAGCCTTGCCAACCCCGTCTCCTCCAGCGGCGAGCTTGTCTGGGTTGTGACCCTGACGAACGCCGGGCCGAACGACGCGATCACCGTCACGCTCGACGGTAGCCCCGCGCCTCTTGGCTACACGGATCCGACCGTTGTGTTCACCAGCGCGTCGCCTGACAACGGCACCTGCAGCGTCGCGGACGCCCAGATCACGTGCGACCTCGGCGATCTCGCCGTGGGCGCCTCGGTCGACGTCCTCGTGACCGCTTCGCCGTCGGCGGCCGGTCCGGTCCGCACCCAGTGGACCGCGAACCACGCGACCCAAGATCCCGACGAGCCGAACAACATCACGACCGACACGACCGACGCCATCGACGGCGACTCGGACCCGGCGATCGTGTCCGTGGTTTCCTCGGCGACGAGTGGCGTTGCAGGCATGAGCCACAGCTACACCGTCTCGGCGACCAACAACGGTCCCGCCGCTGCCACCGACGTCGACGTCGTTCTGACGTTCGACGACCCGGCGCTCGCCAGCGCGATTGCCGCTTCGGCACCTGGCGCGGTCTGCACTCCCGGTTCAGCCGGCGCAACCTGCACCGTCCCGGCCCTCGCGGTTGGCGCCACCTGGTCGATGACGGTTGACGTCACCCCGACCGGTGCCGGCACGATGTCGGGCTCGGTCACGATCACCAGCAACGGCACCGCCGACAGCGATGGCACGAACAACTCGGCCACGTTCAGCACCCCGATCGCCGCAGGCGGAACCGTCGACCTCGTCGTCAGCGTCACCGACGCTCCTGACCCGGTCGCGCTCGGCGACAACGTCACCTACACCATCACCGTCGACAACAACGGCAACATGATGGCGACCGGCGTGAGCGTTGAGCATCAGTTCACGGTCCCCGCCAACGCCACGTTCGTTCCCGGCGACTCGACCTCGGGTTGCACCCAGGCAGCCGCGGGCCAGCCGGTCATCTGCGCTGGTGGAGACATCCCCGCCGGCGGCAACGCCGTGTTCTCGCTCGTCTTCACCGCCAACAACGTCGGCCAGCTCATGGCCATGACGGGTGCTACGTCGGATCAGACCGACGCCGCACCCGGCGACAACAGCACGTCGAGCACGACCGACGTCATCGCCGCGACGGGCGCAGACATGTCCGTCACGATCACCGACACGCCCGATCCGGTCGTCAACGGCGAAACGCTGACCTACACCTCCACGATCACCAACAACGGTCCCCAGACCGCGACCAGCCCGACCATGAGCATCGTGCTCGCGCAGGGACTCAACAACATCACGGCAACCCCGGACTCGGGCAACTGCACCGTCACCGGCAACGTTGTCGCCTGCACCTTCGACTCGATGCCCTCCGGCTCGTCGATTCCGGTCACCATCACCGCGACGGTGGACTCGCAGGGCGGCGCAGCTCTCGTGTCGAGCGCGATGGTTGATGCCAGCCAGGATGATGCGAACGAGGCCAACGACACCGCGACTGTCTCGACGGTTGTCGCTTCGGGCGCCGGCGCCGACATGGGCGTGACGATCACCTCGGCTCCGAACCCGGTTCTCTCGGGTCAGCCGCTCACCTACACGGTCAGCTTCTTCAACGCAGGCACGGCTCCCGCGGCAACCGCTCAGGGACAGTTCGCCCTTGGCGACCTCGAGTACTCGAGCCTCAACTTCATCTCGCCTGGTGCGGATGAGTCCTGCACCCACAACCCCGTCACCAACGTCGTGACCTGCGACTTCAGCACCTTCCCGATGGGCCGCATCGCGGTCGTCGAGGTCGTCGCAGTGCCCGGTGAGAACACCGACGCAGCCCCCCCGGGCGGCGGACCCTACAACTACGTCGCGACCACCGCGGCGAACGTGGACGTGCCCAGCGGCGACGGTGTCGACGGCAACGAGGCCAACGACAACGCCCTCAACCAGTCGACGGTCTTTGTCTGCCAGACGGACAACCCCTGCGTCTCGGCGACGCTCAGCTCCTCCAATGGCGCCTACGCTTGTGAGTTCATCGACAACGACGGCGCCACCTGCGGCGAAGCCTGCTTCGCGGACGGCATCTGCTCGGCCGGCTCCTGCCAGCTCGGCGCCCCGGTCGACTGCGGCAACGACGGCAACGAGTGCACCGCTTCGGCTTGCAACCCGGCCACCGGCCAGTGCGAGACGACCAACCTGACGGGCGCCTGCGTCGGCAACGACCTCTGCGTCACCGGCAAGATGTGCGTCGCTGGTCAGTGCATGGGTGGCGCACCTGTTGACTGCGTCGACGACGGCAACAGCTGCACGATCAACACCTGCAACCCCGCGACCGGCGCCTGCGACTTCTCGAACGTCAGCGGCTCCTGCGACGACAGCGACCCCTGCACCCGCAACGACCAGTGCGTCAACGGCACCTGCGGCGGCGACCCGCTCGTCTGTGACGACGGCGACCCCTGCACCGACGACGTCTGCGACCCGGCCGTCTACGGCGGCTGCGGCTACGTCCCCAACACCAACCCCTGCGACGACGGTGACCCGTGCACCAGTGGTGACCAGTGCCAGGCGGGTGAGTGCGCGGGCAGCGCGGTCGTCTGCGACGACGGCAACCCCTGCACCGACGACGTCTGCGACGCGACCCTCTACGGCGGCTGCGGCAACCTCAACAACACCGACGCCTGCGACGATGGCGACGCCTGCACCGACAACGACATCTGCTCGGCCGGTTCCTGCAACGGTAGCCCGAAGACCTGCGACGACAACAACGAGTGCACGACTGACAGCTGCGACACCAGCGGCTCCTGCCAGCACGACCCGACGCCCAACGTCACGTGCGGCGCCGGCGTTTGCGTGGGTGACTACTGCGGCGAGCTGAACCTCTGCGACGGCGTTCCGACGTGCAGCGCAGCAGGACAGTGCGAGCAAACTCCCGTGGACTGCGACGACAACAATCCCTGCACCACCGACAGCTGCGACCCAGCGACCGGCGCCTGCAGCCACGAGGCTGTCGACTGCAGCGGTCAGAACACCGAGTGCGCGACCTACACCTGCAACGCCACCGACGGGCAGTGCATGCCGATGTTCAGCGACGTGGCCTGCGATGACGACAACGACTGCACCGCCGACACGTGTGAGGCCGGTACCTGCATGAACACGGCGACGCCGGACGAGCCCTGCAGCTTCGGTGAGTGCACCGGTGCGGACTGCGAGACCAACCTCTGCGACGGTGAGCCCACCTGCAACGAGGCCGGCGAGTGTGTCCAAGAGGCCGTCAACTGCGACGACAACGACCCCTGCACCGACGACGTGTGCGACCCGGCCAGCGGCGCTTGCTCGCATGTGCCTGTCGACTGCTCCAACCTCAACAGCGAGTGCGGAACCTACGCTTGCAACCCGACGGACGGCGCTTGCGTCGCGACGTTTGCGGACACCGCATGCGACGACGGCAACCCCTGCACCACCGACACCTGCGATGCGGCGACCGGTGCTTGCGCACACGAGCAGGTCGACTGCACCGGCCAGAACACCGAGTGCATCAACTTCATCTGCAACGAAGCGAACGGAAGCTGCATGCCAGCTGAAGTGCCCGACGCATGTGACGACGGCAACCCCTGCACCGACGATGCTTGCATCAACGGCGCCTGCCAGCACGTCGCAGTGGCCTGCGACGACGGCAACGCCTGCAACGGTGTTGAGAGCTGCCACCCGACCACGGGTGCTTGCGTCACCGACGGCGAGCTCAACTGCGCCGACGACGGCAACCCCTGCACCGATGAGTTCTGCGACCCCATCCAGGGCTGCGTGACCTTCAACAACAGCAACCCCTGCGACGACGGCAGCGAGTGCACCACCGGCGACCAGTGCACCGGCGGCGTCTGCGCCCCGGGTCAGAACCTGGACTGCCCGGACGACGGCAACCCCTGCACCAACGAAGTCTGCAACCCGCAGGACGGCTGCATCACGGTCAACAACAGCAACCCCTGCGACGACGGTAGCGCTTGCACCGACAACGACTACTGCATGGGCGGTACCTGCAACGCTGGCGCAGCGGTCACGTGCAACGACGATGGCAATCCCTGCACCGACGTGGCTTGCGACCCGGCCCAGGGCTGTGTCGAGGTCAACCACAACCGCGCCTGCGATGACGGCAGCGCTTGCACCAATGGTGACATGTGCAGCGGCGGCGTGTGCATCCCCGGTGAGGGCGAGGAGTGCGTCGACGACGGTAACCCCTGCACCACCGAGTTCTGCGACCCAGTCGACGGCTGCACGGTCGTCTTCAACGCGGCTCCCTGCGATGACGGCAACGTCTGCACCACGGGCGACGCCTGCTCGGCTGGCGTCTGCCAGCCTGGTGAGTCGGCCAACTGCACCGACGACGGCAATGTCTGCACCGACGAGATCTGCGACCCGGTTGACGGTTGCCAGCATGTCCCGAACACGGCGCCGTGCGACGACGACAACGCATGCACCACGGCTGACACCTGCAGTGGCGGAAGCTGCTTCGGTGGACCCGCCGCGGTCTGCAACGACGACGGCAACGTCTGCACCGACACCGAGTGCGACCCGGGCCAAGGCTGCGTCCACATCAACAACAGCACTGGCTGTGACGATGGCAACGCTTGCACCTCGGGTGATGTCTGCTCGGGTGGCTCGTGCGCCGGCGATGCTCCGACGAGCTGCGACGACGGCAACGCTTGCACCACCGACAGCTGCCACCCGACTCAGGGCTGCCGCAACACGCCCAACGACGACGCCTGCGATGACGGCAACCCCTGCACCGCAGACAGCTGCGACCCCGCACAGGGCTGCGTCAACACCCCGCAGCAGGGTCCATGCGACGACGGAAACGCTTGCAACGATACGTGCAGCCAGTTCGGTCCGAACGTCAAGAAGGTCTGGAACATGACCAACACGAAGAATGGCCAAGGTGCCTCGGGTCTGTGGCTCCACAGCTTCGTCACCGACGGCAAGATCTTGCGCATGACGATTCAGCCCGACAGCTACTTCGTCTGGTACAACGACAACACGGCGACCATCACCGGTACGGCCAGCGTCACCAGCCTCGGCGGCGGCGGCGGCAACATGGGTGAGACCTGGAACATCGACCTCGACCTCGTTTACCGCGGTGCGGGCGAGGCAGGCGAGGGCTCCGGCGGTCCGAAGGGCATCAACGACGACAGCGTCACCGACCACTGGAAGTACTTCGACCTGCAGCCGAGCAGCCGCATTCGTCGCGCTGCCGCTCCGTCGAGCGACTACCTGAAGCTCACGCAGTACCCCGCCAACAGCAAGCATCCGTTCCAGGTCGGCAACCACGCCAACCTGCACGATGCTGGCTTCGGTGCGGCCGTCTGGTACCAGTGGACCCGCGTCACGAACGGACAGCATGTCCGCAACGGCAACGGCGACCTCAACGTCACGCTGACCGACTACGACTGCGTGTCTGACATGTGCGTGGCTGGCCAGTGCGTCGGCGGTACCGGCGACGACAACTGCGACGACGGCAACCCCTGCACCGACGACTCGTGCGACCCGCAGCTGGGTTGTGTCTACACGCCCAACAACGGCAACGCCTGCGACGACGGCAATGCGTGCACGGACAACTACTGCTCGCACGGTGTCTGTGAGGCTTCCAACAATGACGACGTCTGCAACGACGGCCAGTCGTGCAACGACGCGTGCGCGGAGTTCCCCTTCACGCAGGCGGTCAAGCAGGCTTGGAAGATCAACAACGTCAGTGGCGGACGCATCTTCTGGCTGCCCGGCTTCTACGGCAGCGGTAAGGCACTCATGAGCGCCGAGCCTGGCTCGTACTTGGTCTGGCTCGACGACAACACCCTCCGCATGTGGGGTACGTCGAAGGTTGTCTCGCTGGGTGGTGGTGCTGGAACGCTCGGCACGACGTACAACTTCGAGTTCACGTTCAACTACCGAGGCAAGGGCTCCGCGGGCGTCGGCTCCGGCGGTCCGAAGGCCTTCGACAACAGCTCTGACATCGCGAACTGGGAGTACTTCGACATGACGAGTGGACGGCTGGAGCTCGCCTCGAGCCCCAACACCCACTTCGCCACGTTCACCCAGCGTCCCGCGAACAGCGTCCACCCGTTCCAGGTTGGCGCAGGCGCCGGCCACGTGGTGGCTGACTTCGGCGGAGCGACATGGATCGACTGGACCCACCGCGCTGGCAACCACACGTACACCGGTACGGGCGACATCAACATGACCTTGGCGCACTACAACTGCCAAGGCGTTGACTACTGCTCGGCAGGTGTCTGTGGCGACCCCGACGCGATGATGTGTCAGTAGTAAGTCTCACCCTCGGGTGACTGAAGGAGGTCGGGATTTCCCGGCCTCCTTTTTTTTGGTGTGCCCGGCATGGGCACTGACTTGGAGGTGTAAGTCCTCCCCTGAGCAGGCCACTGCGAGGGAAGTGAACCGCAAGGGCGTGCGGGTGACCGATCGTCTGAAGGAAGCGTGGATCGCATCCGCGGGCCGATGAACAAGAACCAGATACGAGGCGCTGTGACCGGGGCGAGTGGGCCATGAACCACGAAGCCTCAGTGGCCAAAGGGTAGCGGCGTAAATCTGGCGGTCGTGCGGAGAAGGTTGGTGTTCTTACCCGGGGAGATCTCGCCTCGCCCTTGAAAGGGGGACGTCTTGTCAGAGACGGAGCGAGAAGTCAGCAGAGGCCATAGTAGCTGGCGACAGCGAAGGGCCGAACGTAGGAGAGAGTGCAGTAGCGGATGGACTCGAAGGGACCATGCCTCAGATGACCAAGCAATTGGAGCTCCCGCTCTTTGGCCGGGGTGAAGCCTACGGTCGGCAGCGAAGCGAGGAAGTCCCGCCGGCGTCCATCAGCCGAACACACTCAGGAGCGAGCGGCCTCATGGCTCGGGTGCTATCGCGCTCGAACATGCTGGCCGCGTTGAAGCGAGTAAGGAAGAATAAGGGGAGCCCGGGTATCGACGGGATGACGGTGGATGAGCTGCCGGTTTGGCTCAAAGGGCACTGGCCCGGGGTTCGCGACGCCCTTGTCTCGGGCACCTACCAGCCTCAGCCAGTCAAGCGGCAGAGCATCCCGAAGACCGGCGGAGGCGAGCGCGAGCTTGGTATTCCAACGGTCTTGGACCGCCTGATTCAGCAAGCCCTCTTGCAGGTCTTGCAGCCGCAGATTGATCCGACATTTTCTGAGCACAGCCATGGGTTCCGACCCGGACGCCGCGCCCACGACGCAGTTCGCGAAGCCCAGGGCTACGTAAGCGGTGGCCGGCGCTGGGTGGTGGACGTGGACTTGAAGAGCTTCTTCGACCGCGTCAACCACGATGTGCTCATGAGGTTGATGTCGCATCATGTCTCGGACAAGTCGGTCTTGCGGCTCATTGGCCGCTACCTCAAAGCTGGCGTGATGGCCAACGGGGTGGCGGTCGAGCGATACCAGGGGACGCCGCAAGGTGGTCCGCTGTCGCCGCTTCTTGCGAACGTGCTCTTGGACGTCGTTGATAAGGTTTTGGAGGCCCGCGGGCACGCGTTCGTTCGGTACGCCGACGACTGCAATGTCTATGTGGGCTCAAGACGGGCCGGCGAGCGAGTCATGCAGCTGCTCCGGCAGCTCTATGGCAAGCTTCGACTGGTCATCAACGAGGACAAGAGCGCGGTGGCGTCTGTGTTTACGCGCAAGTTTCTCGGCTTCACCTTCTGGGTAGCCAAGGGACACGTCGTCAAGCGCAAGGTCGCCCGCAAGGCCCTTAAGGTGATGAAGACGCGCGTTCGGTGGCTGACACGCCGCTCGTGCGGTCGGAACCTGCAACAGGTCGCCGATGGGCTCAGGAGCTATCTGATCGGCTGGAAGTCCTACTTCCGGCTGGCGGATACCCCGGGTGTGTTTCGTCGGCTTGATCAGTGGATTCGACACAGGCTAAGAGCGATTCAGCTCAAGCACTGGCGACATGGCGCAACGATCTACCGGGAACTCATCGCGCTGGGCATGAAGCCCGAGCGTGCCCGCATCGTGGCTGCCAACAGCCGGCGCTGGTGGCGGAACTCGCGCTTCAACCTCAACGCCGCTTTCCCAATCAGCTTCTTCGACACGCTTGGGCTTCCCAGGCTTGCCGCGTAACCTCAACCCTACGAACCGCCGGATGCGGACCCGCATGTCCGGTGGTGTGGGAGGGGCCCAGCCGGGATTACCGGCTGCCCCTATCCCGATTGTTGGCGACGCAGACACGCAGGCTCCGATCCGACACGCGCGTGCATTCCTAGAACCTAAGGCCAGCGCATGAACGCGTCAGACATCGGATAACCGAGTCGTCTCCGGCACGTTGCGAAACATCTGTTCAGTATCGTGTTGCCAACGTTTGCCCCTCGCGCTAGAGCCGTCCCATGAGCCGGCTTCCGAACCATGACGACAGCGACCGTGACTCCAGCGCCGACGAAGGCCGGGCGTCGGGCACGGACACCATCCGAATCATCGGCGCACGTCAGAACAACCTGCAAGACGTCACGGTCGCGATCCCGAAGGGAAAGCTCACGGCCGTCACGGGCGTCAGTGGCTCAGGGAAGTCGTCGCTCGCGTTCGACACGCTCTACGCGGAGGGGCAGCGTCGCTACGTCGAGAGCTTTTCGACCTATGCCCGCCAGTTTCTTGAGCGCATGGATCGGCCTGACGTCGACCGGATCGACGGGCTGCTGCCGGCCGTCGCGCTGGAGCAAAAGAACTCGATCCGATCGTCGCGCTCGACGCTGGGATCGCTGACGGAGGTCGCTGACTACCTCAAGCTCCTCTACACCAAGCTCGGCGTCATGCACTGTGACGTCTGCAACAAGCCCGTCATCCCGGACCACCCAGGCACCGTTGCGGCCCAGCTGCTCGATGAGAGCGGCGGGGCTCGGATCGTGGTGACCTTCCGCTTTCGGGCAGGTGCTGGCGACGATGCCGCCGTCTCCGCGCTCTACCTCAAGCGCGAAGGCTATGACCGCATCTTTAGCGGTGGCAAGACTCAGCGGCTCGGCGACGAAGTGCCCGAGGGGTCGCTGGACGTGGTCGTCGACCGCCTCAAGATCGCTGCAGCCGAGCGCGAGCGCTTGGTTGAGGCGATCGAGCTTGCGTACCGAATGGGGCAGGGCGACGCGACGCTGCACCTAGAAGGCCGCGACGGCGCGTTCGTCAGCCGCCAGATCACCGAGGCGCAGCGTTGCTGCGGCAACGAGTACCCTAGCCCCACCGAAGGGCTCTTCAGCTTCAACAGCCCCATCGGCGCCTGCGATACCTGCCGCGGGTTCGGGCGCGTCATGGGCATCGACATGGACCGGGTGGTGCCCGATCAGCGCTTGCCCGTTGAGAAAGCCATTCAGCCCTGGCTGATGCCGCGGATGTCGAAGGAGCGTGCGGCGCTGCGAAAGGCGCTCGACGTGCTCGGCATCGACCGCAGCATGCCCTTTAACGAGCTCAACGACCGTGACCGCGCGGCGCTGCTCGACGGCGGAGGCGGGCCCAAGCTGGGCGAGTTCCTCGGCGTGCGGCCGTGGTTCAAGTGGCTTGAGCGCAAGTCCTACAAGATGCACGTGCGCATCTTCATCGCCCGCTACCGCAGCTACCTCGAGTGCCCTGACTGTGGCGGGTCGCGCTTTAAGCCCGAGACCCTGCGCTACAAGCTCGGTGGGCGCGCCATCCCTGAGGTCTTGGCGCTGCCGGTGACCGAGGCACGAACATGGCTGGTGGAGACGCCGCGTGGACCTGCCGCTGAGGCGCTGGCGCCGGTGATCGATCAGCTCGACAGCCGCCTGCGGTACATGGTCGAGGTGGGCATTGGCTACCTGTCGTTGGCGCGGCAGGCGCGTACGCTCTCAGGCGGCGAGGTCCAGCGGGCCAACCTGACCACCGCCCTCGGCAGTGGGCTCGTCAACACGCTCTTCGTGCTCGATGAGCCGACGATCGGCCTGCATCCAGCGGACTCTGAGCGCTTGGCTAACCAGCTGGCGGCGCTGACCACCCGCGACAACACCGTGGTGGTCGTCGAGCACGACCCGGACATGCTGCGGGTGGCCGATCATGTGGTCGAGATGGGTCCAGGCCCGGGAACCGCCGGTGGCACAGTGGTCTATCAGGGACCCGCGAGCGGGCTTCACGAGGTCGAAGAGAGCGCAACCGCCAAGGCGCTCGCTGCCCGGTCAGCGCCCCGCACCCCGGCCAACAAAGACACGTCGAAGCGCCCTGGAATCACGATCCGCGGCGCACGCGCTCAGAACCTCAAGGGTGTGGATGCGCACCTGCCGGCGGGGCATCTCACCGTTGTGACCGGGGTCTCCGGTAGCGGGAAGTCGACGCTGCTCGAGCAGGTCCTCTACAGGAACTTCTTGCGCGCACGCGGCAAGGTCACCGACCCGCCGGGCGACTGCGACGGCATCGACCGTCTCGGCAGCGTCTGGGATGTGGTGTGGGTCGACCAGAGTCCCCCCCAGGCAAGCTCGCGGGCGAACCCGGCCACGTACGTCAAAGCTTGGGACGGCGTGCGAAAGCTCTTTGCCAAGCAAGACCTCAGCAAGGAGCGGGGCTACACGCCCACGACCTTCTCGTTCAACACGGGCACGGGGCGCTGCGCGGCGTGCGAAGGTGCTGGCGTCGAGAAAGTCGAGATGCAGTTTCTCGCCGACGTGTTGTTGACCTGCGAGGTCTGCAACGGCAAGCGCTTCAAAGAGGAAGTGCTCGACGTCACCTGGCGCGACTACACGGTCGCCGACATGCTGGGTCTGACCGTCAACGAGGCGATCGAGCTGCTTGGGATGAAGTCGGCTGCTGGCAAGCGGCTGCTGGCGCTCCAGGAAGTCGGCTGCGGCTACCTCAAGCTTGGCCAGCCGCTCGCGACCCTCTCGGGTGGCGAGTCCCAGCGGCTGAAGCTGGCCCAGCACCTCAAGACGCGGTCGGGCGCGCGCTACCTCTTCCTGCTGGACGAGCCAACGACCGGCCTCCATCTGGCGGACGTCGACCGGCTGGTGGCGAACCTCAAGAAGCTCGCGAGTCACGGCCACACCGTTGTGGTCATCGAGCATCACCTGGACGTGATCGCCGCCGCCGACCACGTCATCGACCTCGGGCCGGAGGGCGGCGACAAGGGCGGTGAGCTGGTCTTCGCTGGTCCGCCGGCAGCGCTGGTGGCGTCGGGCACAGCGACCGGGGAGCACCTAGCGCGCTGGCTTGCCGGCATCGACCCTCTCAGCCACGGCGTCGGCGAGGCGGTCAAGCCGTACCGCGCCGCCACCGGCGGCGGGACGATCGAGGTCACCCGCGCGCGGGTCCACAACCTTAAGCAGGTCAGCGTCACCATTCCTCGCAACGGTCGCACGGTTGTCAGTGGCGTGTCGGGCTCCGGCAAGTCCACGCTCGCGTTCGACATCGTCTTCGCCGAGGGTCAGCGCCGGTTCCTCGACTGCCTGTCGAGCTACGCACGTCAGTACATCACGCAGCTCTCAAGGCCGGACGCCGACCGGATCGAGGGCATCCCGCCGACCGTCGCCATCGAGCAGCGGACAACGCGGGGTGGCTCGCGGAGCAACGTCGCCAACGTCACCGAGATCGAGCCCTTTCTGCGCTTGCTCTGGGCGCGTCTTGGCGAGGTAGGCACAGCCGGAATGGCCGGCCGCGTCTCGGTGAAGGGCTTGGCTGAACACCTGGCGCTCGTCGACGGCAAGAGCGAGATCATCGTCACGGCCCCGATCGTCCAGTCACGGCAAGGTCTGCACAAGAAGGTCTTTGCCCGTGCGGCAGCGGCCGGCGTCGAGGTCATCGTTAACGGCAAGCTCCGCAACCCGGCGCCGAACCCGAGGCTGCGCAAGCGCAAGAGTCACGACATCGAGTTCGTGGTCGGCCGGGTCGACGCGGACAACCTCAGCCCGCTGATGCAGCTCATCGAGGTTGCCGCTGAGCTGGGTGAGGGACAGATCAAGATCTTCCGCGAGGTTGGTCGTGCCGGTGCGCTCAGTCCTGCACGACTCTTCGAGGTCGAGAGTGCCAACACGAAGCGGCGCGGCAGCTACGACCCGCGCTACTTCTCGGCGCGCACCAAGCTCGGTCGCTGCGAGGCCTGCCGCGGCTGGGGCGTGACTGCAGACCCTGACACTCTCGATGATGACGCCAAGACCGAGTGGGAGGTCTGTGGCGACTGCGACGGCACCAAGCTCGGCCCGGTCGGACGAAGCGTGAAGCTTGGCGGGCGATCGTTGCCCGAGGTGTTGACGCTGACGGCGCCCGGTGTCGTGGCGTTCCTCGAGGAGCTGCCGCTCGGTAGCCGGGGTCAGGCGATTGCCGAAGGCCCCCTCAAGGCGGTCCGCGAGCGGGCGTCGTTCCTCTCCGAGGTCGGCCTCGACTACCTCACCCTCGACCGGGGCGTCCGCTCGCTCTCGGGTGGCGAGGCGCAGCGGATCCGGCTCGCGGCGCAGCTGGGCGCACACCTGTCGGGCGTGCTCTACGTGCTCGACGAGCCCACGATCGGCCTGCATCCGACCGACACGGAGCGCCTGCTGGGAACGCTCGACGAGCTCCAGTCTCGGGGCAATGGCATCTTGATGGTCGAGCACGACGAGATGACGCTGCGGACCGCCGACGTGCTCATCGACATGGGGCCGGGGGCGGGTGTCGAGGGCGGCGAGGTCATGGTCGCGGGCGACTTGGCCACGGTGCTGGCCGACGACCGCTCGATCACCGGCGAGTGCCTGCGCGAAGGACGTCCGCTGAGCCGCAAGAAGCGGCGCTCGGTCACCGCCAAGACAACGACGTTCTTGGAGCTTGGCGGCGTCGAGCACCACAACCTGTCGCGGGCGAGGTTCAAGATCCCGCGGGGCCGGCTCACCGTTGTCACCGGCGTGTCCGGTAGCGGCAAGTCAAGCCTCGTTGACGTCGTCATGGCCGCCGTCGACCTCAAGCAGGGCTTTGCCAAGGGTGGTGGCACTTGGACAAGCCGGAAGGGCTTCGATGGGCTCGATCGCATCGTGCAGGTTGACGACAAGCCCATCGGCAAGAACCCACGCTCAACGCCAGCGACCTACGTCGGCGTCTGGGACCAGATTCGAAAGCTCTTTGCCAGCCACCCCGACGCCAAGATTCGTGGCTACAAGCCAGGCCGGTTCTCGTTCAACGTCAAGGGCGGGCGCTGCGACGCCTGCGATGGCAACGGCCAGAAGAAGCTCGAGATGAGCTTCTTGCCCGACGCCTACGTCGGGTGCGGGGTCTGTGGGGGCCGGCGCTTCAACCGTCAGACGCTAGAAGTCCGGTGGAACGGCATGTCGATCCACGACGTGCTGGCACTTCCGATCAAAGTCGCCGTCGAGCGTTTCGAGCGCGTGCCCAAGATTGCCGCAAAGCTCAAGCTGCTCGACGACGTCGGCCTCGGCTATCTCACGCTCGGCCAGTCGTCGCCAACGCTCTCGGGCGGCGAAGCTCAGCGCATCAAGCTCGTGAGCTTCCTCAGCGAGAAGCGCCGCGACGACACGCTGCTCATCCTCGACGAGCCCACCATCGGCCTGCATATGGCCGATGTGCCAAAGCTCCTCGACGTCATCCATCGACTCGTCGACGTCGGCAACACCGTCATCGTTGTCGAACACAACGCCGACGTGATGCGCGAAGCCGACTGGGTCATCGACATGGGCCCAGGCGGCGGCGTCCACGGTGGCAAGGTCCTCCACCAGGGCAGCTTCGCCCGCCTCATCGGCAAGAAAGCCTCCCGCACGGGCCAGTATCTGGCGAGTATGTCGGACTGAGTCTGCCGGCCGCGACTGAGGCATACGCCTCGCGCTTACGCTTGCGCTTTGTGCGCCTCGGGGTACGGGTAGGGGTAGGGGTAGGGGTAGGGGTAGGCGTACGGGTAGGGGTAGGGGTAGGGGTACGGGTACGGGTAGGGGTAGGGGTACGGGTACGGGTAGGCGTAGGCGTAGGCGTAGGCGTAGGCGTAGGCGTAGGCGTAGGCGTAGGCGTAGGCGTAGGCGTAGGCGTAGGCGTAGGCGTAGGCGTAGGCGTAGGCGTAGGCGTAGGCGTAG
>CALHXW010000282.1 GCA_938040325.1 uncultured bacterium
CGATGCCCTCGCCAGCGACGTCCGTGCGTTCGCTTCGCTCACCTGAACTCGACGATGCACGCATCGCCTTCGTCCAGCGGACGCCGCTGGCAAGCACATCGCCTTCGCCTCGCTCGAAAACAGCGCTTGATTTGGGACTAGCTTGGTGGCTGACCGCTCACCAAGAAGCTCTGAACGGCACGCGGCATCTCGGCCAAGTTCGGCTTGATGCGGTTGATGGCCCAGCGCTCCAGCTTCGGTATGAGGCGTCGCACCATCCGCGGAAACTTTGTTGGGTTCACCACGAGGCTTCCGTTGATGACGAGCTTGGTGCGGCCGTCGCCGAGGTCCTCGAGCCGGTTGACGCCGCCGCAGTCGTAGAGGGTCTTCATCTTGTGGGGCTCAAAGCGCCACGCGATCGTCCGCGCCTCAGCGTTCCAGGTCGCGTGGTCAACCCACGAGGTCATCGCTTTGGTCATGAAGGGCTTCGCGAAGGCGGGTAGCCCCTTGCTGTTGCCCTGCCACGCGTTGACGATCTTGACCTCCGGCCCGTCGACGTCGCGGCTGACCTCTTCGATGGCGTCGACGGTGTCGAGGTAGGGGACAAGCTCCACCAGTCGGTCGCGCAGCAGCGGCATCACCTGGTCGATCGGGGCGTCCATCACCGCATCAAATGAGAAGTCCATCTCGGGCTCCGGGGGCGAGAGATCGTCGAGCGTGAGCATAGCGCCGAGTGTCACCACGCGACACCTCAGCGTATGGCAAGACCGACGCAGCGTCACGCGGCCGTCCGTGTCGATGATGGGCGGGTGTAACGCCCCGCGGGTCATCGGCCGCTCGCGGTGAATGTCGCCAAAGTTTCGGGACGGTCTCGCACAGGCATTGGGTTCTGATGCGTGTGTGAGTAAGGTGCGGGCCATGAAGAAACTGTCTGCGAACTGGCTTATGTCTGGGGCTCTAATCACAAGCCTTGGCATCTTCTCTGCGTGTGAGCCGAGCATCGCGCCCGGCAAGGCAGCGCCCGGCGAGGTCGGAGCGCCCTGCACGACCGAGACCGACTGCCTATCGGGCTCGGCGACCTGCCTGTCGATGGGCACTGACGGCTACTGCTCGAGCGACTGCAGCAGCTTGGGACAGCTCGGCTGTGCGGCAGGCTCCATCTGTCAGCAGCTCAGCGACCAGGCCGTCCTGTGCATGGACGGCTGCTGCAGCAGCGACGACTGCCGCGACGGCTTTCGGTGTGAGCGCAAGCCTGAGCTCGACATCTACGTCGACGTGGCGATCTGCCCAGAGCCTGGCATCTGTCTGTTGAGCTGCACATCGGATGCGAGCTGCCCCCAGGGTCAGGTCTGCGACGTGGCCAACGGCAACTGCGTGCCGCGTGTGGGCGTCAACAGTGGCGTGGGCGCGCCGTGTGACGCCGATGGCGAGTGCAACTCTGGGAGCTGCCTATCGACGTACCCAGGCGGGTACTGCACGAGCGGTTGCGGCACCCAGTTCACTGCCTGCGAGCCGGGCTCGGAGTGCTACACGTGGGGCGAGGCAACGCCGACCTGCATGTCCCGCTGCGAGGCCGATGCCCAGTGCCGGCCTGGCTATCGCTGCGAGATCAGCGCCGAGCAACAAGACGGGACCAGCGTCCGGGGCTTCTGCGTGCCGCGCTGCGATGCTTTCGGACGGTGCCCCGATGGCCAGAGCTGCGACCCAGCGACGGGCTCATGCCAAGACGGCTCGCCGACGGCCGGTCCGATCGGCGCGTTCTGCGTTGCTGCCGGCAACTGCCTCAGCGGGATGTGTGAGACGACCTGGCCCAACGGCAGCTGCACCGCGAGCTGCACGGCCGGTACGGCCTGTCCCGATGGTTCCGTCTGCGACGATGGTCGCTGCCTCTCGGCCTGCGCTACGGCCAACGACTGTCGGTTCGGCTACGTCTGCCTCGACGGCGGCTGCCAGCCGGGCTGCAAGGCTGACGTCGACTGCGACGGCGAGCAGGTCTGTGACACGGCGAGCGGCTTCTGCGTGTCGCCGTCGGTGCCGGGCACCCTGACCGAGTTTGCCAACCAGACGCTCCAGATCACGTCGACCGGCTCCAACGAGATCACCTTCACCGTGCCGCCCAACGCGATCTCGGCGGTCATCCACGTCGACGACGGCGACACCCAGCCGATGTCGGTGCTCAAGCTCATCGGGCCTAGCAACACGACCATCTTCGACATCCAGGACCCCGCCAACTCTCGGGTGCGCTTCCTGCCGACGGCGGGCACGTTCACCGGGATGTTCCCCAACAGCCCCAACGTGAACTTGGTTCCCGGCGAGTACCGCGCAACGTTCGCCCGGGCACAGGGCTCGGCGAACGCTCAGATTCGCGTCTTCGGAAAGACGGCGGCTGGGTTCCCTGCACGCCAGACGCTGGCGCTATCCTACTACTTCATCGGGGCGCCCCAAGGGATGAACGCCGCGACCGCGCCAGGCGACGCACGCTTTCAGCAGGCCCACAACGAGATGGTCGCGATCTACGCCTCGATGGGCGTCGACGTCACGGGACCCACCTACGAGGACATTCAGAACGCAGCCGCGCTGCGGACGGTGGACACGGTTGAGGGCGCAACGAGCGAGCTGAGCCAGCTCTTTCGGCTCGGCAACAAGCCCGACACGCTTCAGTTCTACTTCGTCGAGGAGATCCTCGGTGGGCAGGAAGGGTTCGTGATCCTCGGCGTTGCTGGCGGTATTCCGGGTCCCCCCGGCATTGCAGGCGGACCGCACTCCGGTGTGGCCGTCACGCTCTCGGGCGCCATCAACGACCCGCCGGTGCTGGGTCAGGTCATGGCCCACGAGGGCGCTCACTTCATGGGCTTGTTCCACACGAGCGAGGCGACAGGCACCGCTCACGACCCGCTACCCGACACCGTCCAGTGCTCCGCGAGCCGCGACAGCAACTGGGACGGCTACGTGTCGTCGGAAGAGTGCCGCAGCAGCGGCTCCGACAACTTCATGTTCTGGGCTGCCTCGGGCACCGCTCGTGGCACGTCGGCCGAGCAGGGCAAGGTCCTGCGTCGCAACCCCATCACCAAGTAGGATGCTGATCATGGCGAAACGAATCTTATCGCTCATCACCGTGCTCGGTGCGGGCTTACTCGTGCCGCAAGCGTGCGCAACGGAGCCAGAACCGGACGCCGGCCCGCCGGCCGAGACCGCACCGCTGAGCGTCGACATCTTGCTCAGCGGCTATGAGTACGTCCCCAAGGCCGAGGACTGGGCGCGCGTGGGCGCCGCGGGTGATGTGGCCCAAGAGCTGATGGGCGTGGCAGACGACACGACCGCGGCGAGCTTTAAGCGCTCGCGAGCGCTCAGCAGCCTGTCGCACTTTCCCAGCACAGCGGTCGAGACCTACCTCGGACAGCGCGCGCTCGACACCAAGCTCGCGCCAGGGCTGCGCGGTAAGGCGGTCATCGCCTGGGCCATCGTTGGCAAAGACGCTGCGGCACCGACGATCGCTGAGCTGCTGGCGTCGCCGGACGCTGGGCTGCGCGAGAACGCCGTGCGCGCCCTCAAGACCATGCGCGCGGAGGCGGTCGAGGGCTTTCTCACCAACCGCGTGAGCTCGGAGCCCGTGCCACATATCCAGGACGCGTTGCGGACAGCCGCGGCCAACGTCAAAGCGAACCGCGCGGCGCTCGTGACGAAAAAGCTCTCCGTGCCGACGGTCGTCATGCGGCCTGTCGCGAGCGTACCGACCGCGAAAGCGCCGGGCGAGGCACCTCAGGGGCCGGAGCGACGTGAGCCCGTGCAGCGATGACGGCGACCATCGGCATCGTGCTTGCGGCAGCGGCAATCTTGACGGTCGTCATGATGTTTCGCAGCCCGTCGCTCAACCGGCTGACGGCACAGGCCGCGTCGACGGGCGACGTGACAGCGCTTGCATCCGCCATCTCCGAGATGGAAGGCACGGCGCGCGAGGACGCGTTTAACTCCGCGACCAAGCAGCTCTGGGGCGGCTACCATCGGGCCCAGGCGTGTGCGCTGATCACCGCAATGGGTGATCGCCTCGGTGACACGAAGATCCTCCAGTACTGGATCAAGCAAGCGCTGGAGGTGGAGCCCGAGGAAGCGACGCAAGCCTTTGACGAGGACTTCTTGCTGCGCATCTACCGACCGGCGGTTGCTCAACAATGTGGGAGCTTTGGCTGACACAGCTAGAGCGCCGCGCGGTCGCGCGGCACCCCAGAAAACGGCGCACGCTCAAGCAGCACGCGGGTCAGCGGCAAGCCTCAAGGTCGCAGTCGGTTCCGCCGATGATTGCGAAACCGTCGGTCAAGTCGTAATCTCTGCGGCGGGTGGTCGGCCTTCGAGGCATAAAGGGCAAGAGCATGGGCTTAGAGTACGCATCAGAAGGTGGGCTGCGCGCAGGCGTCGAGGTCCCGATCCCAACGCCTCGTCCCAAGCTGCGCGGCCGCAAGACCGCCCTTGAGGCGATGACGTTTGAGCAGCAGCAGGCGGCGCTCTCGCCCGAGCAGGCGAGCAACGACAAAGAAGGAGACTTCGAGGTCGCGCGCGGTCAGCTGACCTTTGACAACGAAGGCCTCGAGAACGAAGGCGGTAGCTTTCACTCACGCGTTCTGCACTGCCCAGGTTCCTGGTCGGGCGTCACGATCGGCCGCGGCTACGACATGAAGCACCGCAGCAAAAAAGACGTGAAGCGGGACCTGCTGAACGCCGGCGTCGATGAGAGCACGGCGGCAAAGATGGCCGAGGGCGGCAAGCTCAAGGGCAAGAAGGCGTCACGCTTTTGCCGCAACAACAAGGGGCTGTCGATCACGCCCGAGCAGCAGAAGAACCTCTTCGACCTCGTCTACGGAGAGAAGCTCGCTTACGCGACCCGCCTGCTCAAGAACTGGACCGGCACCGACATCAACTCCGCCGACCAGATCATCCAAGACGTGCTTGTCGACCTCTTCTACCGAGGCGACATGACCAAGCGGAAGTGGAAGCGCTACAACTTCAAGAAGATGGTCGACACCAACGACCGTGCGCGCTTGAGGACCTTGCTCGCCAATCGCGCGCTGTGGGGCAACGTCGACACCAACCGCTACAAGGCGCGCCTCGGCTACGTCGACAAGGGCGGCTGAGCGACGGCTACCTGGCGCCTGGTGGCGTGGCGCAGCGAAGATCTGCCTGGCAGCGCTGAGCATCGGGGCAGTCGACATCTGAGCTGCAGGACACCAGGCCCTCGATGTCGACGGGCAGGACGGTCTCGGACTGGAGCCGAAAGTCGACGCAGCCTGCCGCTGTCTCGGTCGAGCCGGCCCCAAGCCGCGCAACGCGAAGCGATGGAAAGCCTGAGTAGGGCTCGGAGAGCAGCGCGTCGGTGAGGGCTTGAGGGAAGCTGAAGGTTCCGGTGTCGTCGACGTGGCACACGAGGCTGCCCGGCGTCCCGCCGTGGTTGGCGATGTTGAGCTCGAGCTCAATGCCCACGCCGGCGCCGGGACCGTCGGACGTCCAGCTCACGGTCGAGATCTTCCCAGGCGTCAGCGGCATTGTTGTTGTCGTCATAACGAGGGGAGCCACGCCTCTTGCGCGTAGCTGAAGGGGAAACGTTGGGTGCGCAGTCGTCAGCTCCGCGACGGTCTCTAGGGTAAAGCCTGGGTGCAAGAGCTCGCCGCTGAAGCTGTAGAAGAGCGTCGGTGGCCGTGCGACCATCGTCGCTGGGCTGGCGAGCCCGCTGACAGTGACGGCGCCGATGTCGACGTTGCGGGGGCGAGAGACGCACACGCCGCCGAGACCGCAGGCCTCACTCGCGGCGCAGGGCGGACTGCAGAAGCGGGCTTCGGAGCGCACGAGCTGGCAGCCTGCCTCCTCCATGACGACCAGCGCTGGGACCTCGACTGAGACCCCATCGGCCACCGCGCCTTGGAGCGTCGTGTAGCCGTCCTCGAGCGCGGCCACGAAGCCGCCAGCTCGCGTACCGACCGGGCAGATGCTGGCCGTGAGGTCGGTCGCGGTGCCGCTGGGATCGCCACAGCTCGCGGTCGTGACGGCGACAAGAGGCAGCAGCAGCCACGTCGATGCGAGACGCCAGCGCGCGCGGTGGTGCTTCGTCATCAGTGGACCTTCGCGCCAAAGCCAAAGCGCAGGATGAGAGCGGCCCCTTCCTGTGCCAGACCAGGCCCTGTGGTCAACGTCGGCGCACCCACGTATTGGAACTCGACGCCCGCCGTCAGGCCCTGCGCTGGCCAGACGCCCTGCCACTCGATCGACAGCGGCGCGAACGCCCACTGGCCGTGCTCGGCAAAGAGGCTCAGAGGCGATAGCCGTAGCGACCAGCCGAACCTGTCTTGGTAGTAGAGGTCTTGCATAAACATCACGCCGCCTGTGAGCGACGAGCCCTCGACCAGCGGTCCGTTGACGGCTTGAAAGCCTACCCCGAGGGCGATGATGGTTCGCGTGTCGAAGCCAATGTTGATCCACCCGTCGATGGCAAACTCAAGGTGCGTACCACCGAAACGTCCCTCCGCCGCGGGGCCGCCGTCAAAGGCGGTGGCGAAGTCGACCGCCGCAGTGAGGCGCGTCCGTAGCATCGGCCCGTTGCGGACTGCCCACAGGAGCGACGCGTCAAGACCAGGACCCGCCATGCGCCAGCTGTCGCCGGGGGACGACGCGCGATTGCTGATGGCGACACTGGTCCCAAGGCTGCGGAGCAGGAAGCGGTCGGTGACGTAGCGGTGGCGTGAGGGCGCCCAGGTCTCCGCCGCTTCAGGCGTCGTCTGTGCCGCCGTCTCAAGGCGACGCAGCAGCTCGGCGTAGGGCTCCAGCGTCGTTGGTGCCGGCGCGGACGACAGCCGGATATCGAGCAGCGCGTCGCCGATGCGCTTGCAGAGGTGACGCGTCGTCCACGGACCGAAGCGCTTGGCAAGGTCGCCATCGAAGCCCTGCGGCGTCCCCGGCAAGGGCTCGCGGACGCGCCAGCGGCGCACCTTGGTCATGTAGCGCTTGAGGCGCTCGCAGGTGCGGAACTCATCGAGCGGAAAACGCTGCAGCGCCACCTGCACGTCCGGAAAGGCGGGCACTCGCTTGATGATGGCGTCAAAGGATCGGGTCGGGGTCGGTGTCGAGCGCACCCAGACGTAGCCGTCGTCTGGCGCTTGAGCCTTCATCTTTGACCGCGTGAGGTTCCACACTGCGGGCGGGCGATGGGTCTCAGGCGGCTGGGTCACGGCCGGGTCTCGGGTGGGCTGGGTCGGCGCGAGCTCGCGGGTGGCGTAGGCGTTTCGCAGGGCGTCGAGCGTGTCGGCGTGGGTCTCAAGTGGCAGGCGGGCAGGGTCGATGAGCTCGACGCGGATCGTGCCGCGCTTGGGGGCGAAGCACAGGAAGGCCATCCCGCCTGGTCGTGGCTCGTGGACCCAGGCGTGGCCTGCCAGCTCGATCGGAAAGGGCTGCTCCATGGGGCAGCGCGGGTCGTGCAGCGTGGCAAAGTCGACCCGCAAGGTGAGGTCGACCTTTCCCGACGCGTCACGTCGCGCCAGCACATCGGCACGGGTCGTGCCCTCACGCTTGTGGTAGCGCCAAGTGCCGCGGACGCTCCAGCGGGTGTTGGCGGGCGTGGGGAGCTCAACCCACAGGCCTGCCACGGGCAGGCTCAATCGCGTGGTGGGCGCGGTCGCGTCCGGCGGCGCGTCCGGCGCCGCCGGGATGTCGGGCGGCGGGGGCGCCGCGGAGGCTGAGTGGCACAGAAACGCCAGGACGATCCATAGCGTCCAGGCGGCAATTCGTGGGGTTCGAAGCGAGGGAAAGTCGAAGGGCATCCGCGAGTGACTATGACGCATCGGCCGGCAATTTTCCCCGATCATCGCGCTTTGTCTGAACCAATCATGGCGATGGCCGTCGGTAGGGAGACGCCGAGTCGCAACGAACTGCCGGCACCTGCAACGAGGAGCTCCCAGGAGAACACGATGCCTCGACACCTCTTTACGATCGCCGCCATCTTGACCCTCGTCAGCGTTGACGCCAGCGCACACGAGTCCCGCGACCATCGGCGTGGTCACCAACACGACCTTGAGCATGGTCGACAGGACTGTCGCCCCGACCGGACCCACTGGAGCCGCGTGCTGCCGTCAGACGAACGCATCCGCGACGACTTCGCATGCCTGTCGCCCCACGAGGCCGAGGCGGCCCACGGCGTCGACGGATGGCGCACCCTACGCCACGCGGACGGCACTCGCGCCAGCCAGGCATACTTCCGCAATGGACAGGCGGACGGGTGGGTGACCGTTTGGCATCCGGGCGGGCAGAAGTCGTACTCGGCCTACTACCGCCGCGGGGTGATCAGCGGCTGGGTGACAGCGTGGCACCGAAACGGCACGAAACGCCTCAGCGCCTACGTCCAGGACGGCACGCTCAACGGCTGGGTGACGCGCTGGCACGCCAACGGCACCAAGGCCGAGTCTGGCTACTATCAAAGCGGCGTTCGCAACGGCTACTGGACGGTCTGGAACCGGCGTGGGACGAAGCTGGTGAGCGGCTACTACTCAAGCGGGACGCCCAACGGCTACTGGACGGCGTATCACCACAACGGGCGCAAGCGGATGCAAGCGTACCTCAGCGACGGACGCTACAACGGCTGGTTCTCGCGCTATGCGCCAAGCGGGGTTCGCCTTGAGTCGACCATGCTTCGGGACGCGCCGATTGCGGGTCGCGGCCACGGCTACGCAGGCCGTCGTCACGACAAGCGACACCGTCGCGGGCGGCGATGATTCCCGCCGGGCTCACATTTGGTTTCTTTTGGCGGATCCAAAACCTCAAGCGGGATAGTTGGCTTGTCGACTTCTAGAGCCATGGCCCTATCGAAAGCTCACAATTCACACGATCGACCGCTGCGGGTGCTCGTTGTTGACGACATACCTGTGAATCGGCTGATCGCTGGCAAGCTCATGCGGGCGCTGGGTTGTGATGTCGTCGAGGTCCATGGCGGGGAGGCGGCGCTGGAGATGCTTCGAGCCGACGCGTTTGACGTTATCCTGCTCGATCTTCACATGCCGGCGATCGACGGGTACGCCGTCACGAGCGCCGTGCGGAGCGGCGAAGCGGGGGATCCAGACACACCGATCATTGCCATCACCGCCGATGTGAGCAGCGAGAAGCGCTGCCGGGAGCACGGGATGGATGGTTGGCTGATGAAACCACTGCGGCTCCATAGCTTGCGCGAAGCGGTCCGCGGGCTTCGTCCCGTCCTGGCTGCTGCCATCGCCGTGTGAGAGCCGCGATCTCTGGTCGCGACGCGATAAACAGATCGATTGGTCCGGGCGCAACCGACACTCCTAGGAACTTGGCCAACTGATGCCTTTAGGCACGGCGAGTTTCGGCCGCTGGTAGTGGTATGGACGCCAGCCAAACACCGTTGATTCTGCCCGCTCCGAAGCGGGTCCTTGTGGTCGACGATGCGGTGGTGAATCGTCTCATTGCGCGCAAGCTGCTTGAGCACTTGGGGCACACAACCGTCGAGGCGAAGAGCGGCAGCGAGGCGCTCCAGCACCTCACGTTCGGCTCGTTCGACCTGGTGCTGCTCGATCTCTACATGCCAGGCATGGACGGGTTCGCTGTCATCGAGGCGATCCGGGGCGGCCGCGCAGGCCACTGCGGTGTGCCGTTGGTGGCGCTGACGGCGGACGAGTCAAGCCGCGACCGATGTTACTCGCTTGGGATCGACGGCTGGGCGCTCAAGCCCCTGCGGCTAGCGACGTTGTCGCGCATCATCATGGAGCTCTTCCTCCAGCGCGTTGCGGACACGAAGCAGCGACTGACCGGCGTTCGATAGCCCGGACTGTTGCGAAGCGGCTCTAGTCTAGTCTGGCCCCAAAACAAGCGCTTTTTTCGGCTGCGGCTTTGGCGATGCACTCGCCTCGCTCGAAAACAGCGCTTGGGCCTAGCGCTTGCGCGTCGCCTTGAGGAGCTTCTTGTGCTTGCGCTTTTTGAGCATTGCTTTCGTCTTGATGACGGCGTCGAGCACCAACATGTACGCATTGGTCTTGGTCGACGCGTCCTTGGGCTGGTAGCGGTCGACGACGTAGGGCACGTACATGCTGCGGCGCAGGCTCTTTGCGCCGACGTGAGGTGACGCCTTCACGCGATGCCACATCCGTCCGTCGTGCAGCGTCAGGTCGCCTGGCCACGTCTCGACCATGACCTCGTCTTTGTCTTCCTTGTTGTCGAGGAAGTGAAGCTTGCGCGTGAGCATCGGCCAGGCCGACTGCTTGTGGGTGCCGGGGATGAGGCGCAAGCCGCCGTCTTCCGGTTTGATGCGGTCAAAGTGGAAGCCGACGTTGAGCATTGGACCGGGCATCTCGCGGTTGTAGGCGATGTCGCGCAGCGAGTCGGTGTGCCAGCCAAGGTTTGGTCGCAAGCTGGTGGGGGTGTTGATGTAGCTGTTGAACACCACGCCGTCTTTTTCGCGCGTGCCGATCCGCGCATCCTCGCCAATCAAGCGTCGGACCGGCTCGAAGCGAGCGTCGGTGACCAGGGCCTCGAGCTTGTCGGAGTAGTACGACGAAAAGCCCATGCGCTGGACGGTGCGGTTTCCATCGGGGTCGAGGGCAAACCAGACCGGTACGCCGCAGACCGAGGTGATGTCTTCGTCGATGAGCTTGCGCTCGACGCGCGCCATCTCCGAGAGGATCATCGAGAGCTCGTCGGGACGCAGCACGCCGGCAAAGATCAAAAACCCGTGCAGGTCGAGGAACGCGAACTGCAGTGGCGTGATGTCGTCTCGCAGCTCAAAGCGGGTGGTCAGCGGCAACTTAAGAGCGAGGTCGCGCGCTCCGAGCGGCGACATCGTCAGCAGCTCGCTCTCATCGTACGGAGCAGGCTCGTCGTCGAAGCGATGCGGCGGGTGCGGTGAGAGTTGTGCGACCATTCGAGTCTCCAGCGTCAGTGGAGACAGTATTAGACGATCGTATGGTTCTGGCAAGGTTGGGTGCGCAAAAAAGTACGCAGGTCGACGCGACAACCCTGCCAGAGCCTGAAAACACGGGGGCTGTAGCCACTCGACGATTCTCGGCCGACCCTGAGGTCCTCGATCTCGGCGAGGTCGGTCTCGCCGATCGTCGGATCAGCGTATGCTCTGCCTGGCGTGGTGGTCAGTCGCCGTCTTCGTCGACGGCCGTCAGCTTCAGGAGTCCTTGCTCGCCCCGTGCCCAGCGCCATCGCTGCTGAACGCCTGCGGTGGTGCACGAGCACTCGATAGCGTCGCCGCGGGCATCGCACTGGGTGTCGTAGCGAAGCGTGTCGAACGTCGTAATGCCTTCGAGCCCTTTGGCTGCGACCTCATCGGCGCTCACCGTCAGCTCTGCCGTCACGAGTCCGGCGCTCGGGTTCGCCTCGCTGAGCGTGATCGCGACCCCACGGGGTGACACCAGCGCGGCCAACGCTGCTTTGTCGTGGCTCTTGAGGGCACGCTCCAGCGCCAACATGGATCCGCCGGCATCGAGCTGGCATGCGACGCCATCGCAACAGCTGACGCCGACCTGCGCGCCGGTTGTCTCTGTGCTGGGATCGTGAGGCAGGACAACCTTGTGCACGAGCACCCGGCAGGTCTCCGGCTCGCCGCTGTCCACACGCTGGTTGATCAGCACCGTGGTCGCTTCGCCGGGGGCGTAGAGCCGAGCGAGCGCGAACGTGCTCCCAGGTGCTCGGTGCGCACGGTGCCACTGGGTGAGGTGGTCGCGAGCCGCTTCATCCTGGACCGCCTCAACGCCGGGCATGAGCGCTGGGTTGGCCAGCTCCGCAGTGGTCTCGCCAGCCGAGAGGGTCTCGCTGGCTGTCGTGCCGCAGCCTCCAACGGCGACCATGGCTGCCACAGCGATGAACTTTAGACCGGTCATGGGCGTCACTCCCGCGCGTGTCGATGGGGTCGCGCGCGCTTAAGCTACACCAGCGCCGTCTTCTCACAAGAATCCAGCTGTGGCCGGTGACATCCTCGCGCCCGTCAGGGTGTCCAGCCGAGGCGCCAGACCCAAATCAAGCGCTATTTTCGAGCGAGGCGAACGCGATGTACTTGCCAGCAGCGTCGGCCGAATGAAGGCCCTGCGAGCATCGTCGAGTTCGGGTGAGCGAAGCGAATGCACCGGCGCTGGTGGCGAGGGCATCGC
>CALHXW010000283.1 GCA_938040325.1 uncultured bacterium
TGCGCGGGTTCGCGACGCCATCGTCGGTGCCGACAACGAGCTCATCAGCGAGGTCTCGTTCCAATCGATCTACACCGGCGAAGGCATCGACGAGGGCGAAAAGAGCCTCGCCTGGTCGGTCACGCTTCGCCACGTCGACCGAACCCTGACCGAGCCAGAGATTCACGCGTCGGAAGCTGCGGTCTGGGCAGCACTAAAGCAGATCGGCGGCCGACCGAGGGCCTAGCAGCGTTGCCGGGAAATGCGAAATCTGATGACTTGCGATGCGCTCAACGCGGGTCCAGGGGCGCAGCTCCTCGTGATCTCGGCCGCGTGAGACTCACCCGCTTTTTGTGTCCCGCCAGCGGCTCCAGACCGCGTCAGCTAGGCGGCGCACGGCTGGAACGCGCGGCAAGTTGCGGTCGCCCACCGAGCGAACATGCGCCACGCCGAGGCTGCTCGACGTGAGAAACGCGGCGGTCGCGACGTGAAGATCCTTCGCCGCGACGGGGCGCTCCACAATGCGAATGCCGATGTCCGACGCCGCGCGAAGGGTTGCAGCCCGGCCGATCCCCGCTAGCGCACAGCGGTCGACCGGCGGCGTGCACCAGCCCTCGGTGTCGCGTACGAAGAGGTTCGTGGTGGCGCCCTCCCACACGTAGCCTGCACCATCTGCCAGCAGCGCCTCCCACTCTGGGCCGCGCTGGCGCGCGTCGCTGAGTGCGCGCCATGCGGCGTGGTAGCTTGTGGACTTGTGAGGCGCAATGCCAGGTGCCCGGGCGACGTCGCTGATGAAGGTACGCAACCCGTCCGCTTCAGCGATGCGGCAACGATCCGGAAGAGGACGGCTGTGAACCAGGAGGATCCCCTGCTCGACGCCATCAGCCGGCGCGGCCCAGGTCACTCGCACGAGGGCCTCTGACAGCTCATTGGCAGCGACAACCGCGTCGAGTGCCTCACGGAGGGCATCGATAGACGGGGGGACGGGCAGAGATAGCGCGGCGGTCGAGGCCAGCAGGCGCACACCGTGCTCGCGCCAGGCCAGCACCCTGCCCTGGCTGACGCGAACGGTCTCAAAGACGCCAGCGCCCGCCAGAAATCCCAGTGACAGGGCGTCGACACGCGCGTGGGAGCGATCGACGAGACGATCGTGCAGGTAAACGAATGGGTGTTGCTCGCTCATGGGCGTGAGCATGCCACGGGGGCGGCCCGTCGGTCGCGGTCTCTCCACGACCGACCGGAGGTCGGAAACGGCGCGTTGCCAGCACGCGACTGGCTGCGCTGACCTGCGGGTTGGCTGAGCCAGCCACGCCCGCGCTCACAGAAAGTATCCTCTCGAGCACGAATTCGTCTCACACAGCCACCTAGGCCGGTAGCGGAGCCTGCGAACGTGGGGTATTAGATGATGCAGTCGACAAAGGACCGACGTGGCGACAGCGCTAGAGAAGTTGCGAGACCGGCTCGCAGACAATCCATCCGACCTGGACCTTGCGCGCCGCTTTAGTGCGGCCTGTGTGAAGAAGGGCGACTACGCGCTCTTGCGGGAAGGGCTTGGCTCGATCGTGGCCGACGCCGATCCCGGCTCGGCCGAGTCACTTGCGGCGATCCTCGCCGACATCTTGGCCGAGCGTGCCGCCAAGACCAGCCGGACCCGCGACGCCGCTGCGCTCTACCGACGGGCGTACCGGCTAACGACTGTCTCAAGCCCCAACCGCTCTGCGAGCCTGTTGGCCGAGGCCTGGACACGTTGTCCAGACGTGAGCGACGTCCACGCTGCGACAAAGCTGGCCGGTGCAAACCGCATCTCGGACGCCCCAACATTCCTCGCCAACGCACTGCTTGCGATCGGTGAAGGCTCCGAGCGCCTCGAGGCGCTACGCGAGCTCGGTCGTCGGTCGCTCGCGACCAACGAGATCGAAGCGGCCGAGCGCTACTTCCTATCCCTCGTTGAGCTTCGTCCCGGCGACCCCGCAGCCGCCGACGGCCTCAAGACCATCGCGTCGATACGCGACAACGCCAACCGCGCCCTCGCAGATGCGCGCGAGCGCGCCAAGAACGCATCGACGAGCGACGCGGTGCTGGCGTTCACCAACCTGGGCGAAGCGGAGCTCGCGAGCGACAACGCAGAGGCCGCAGAGGCCGCATTCCGTAGCGCCCTCGACAAGGGTGCCGCACCCGAGGCTGAGGCCGCCATCGAGTCCCTGCTGCGAGCCCAAGACCGCCGAGACGACCTGGTCGCGCTCTGGAAGTCACTGCTCGAGACCGCCGATGATGACCGCCGAGGGGTCCTTCGACGGCGTCTTTACCGTTTGCTCGACGAGCTTGAGCGACACGACGAAGCCCAACAGTTCCTGGCGGTTGCCGCCGCGCGACCCGGTGCGCCCGCCTCGGCCCAACAGGTCATGGCGCGGGCTCAAGAGGTCGCCGCGCAGAGCGACTGGAACAACGCCGCACTGATTCTTGAAGACGGCATCAACGGTACCGACGACAAGGAGACAAAGCTCGCACTCCTGCACGAGCAGGCAGAGCTCTTCGAGTCTCACCTCGACGACGTCGACCGCGCCGAGCATGCCTACCGTCGGATCCGCATCACCGACCCGCGGTCGCTGGCTGCGCTGCGGTTCTACCGTCGCTGGTACCGTCAGCGGGAGGAGCCCCGGCGGACGTACAGCAACCTCACGCAGCTCCACGACGTCCTCGCGGCCGCTGAGCTCGACGATGTGAGCGAGCGCGTGTCAGTCGCACGCGAGATGGCTTCCGTGGCGAACGCCGAGCTCGCAAGCTACGACAAAGCCGTCGATGCGTGGCGTCGCGTGTTGGTGGACGAACCCGACAACGCCGAGGTCTACGAGTCGCTCGCTGTGCTGCATGCGGACGCTGCGCGTTGGCATGCGCTCGTGGAGCTGCTTGAGCACTGGCTCAAGGCAACCCCTGCCGACGATGTTGAAGCCAGGACCGGCTTGCTCTTTCGGCTCATCGACGTCTACCAGGATCCATCGAAGCTTCCGATGCCGGAGCTGGTCATTCAGACCTACCAGCGCATCGTGTCGCTCGCTCCCACGGACCACCGAGCTCTTGACGGCCTGGCCGGACGACTGAAAGCCAGTGAGAAGTGGTCGGATCTCGTGGGCGTCCTGGCGCGCAAGGTGGAAGCCGTCGACTCGCCAGAAGCGCAGCTCGCGCTCTTCGGTGAGATCGCCGACCTCTACCTCAACCGCATCCAGTCCGAGAGCCAAGCGATCCCGGTGCTTGAGCGGATCTTGGACCTCGAGCCTGACAACCTCGACGTTGTCCGTCGTCTGCGGGATGTGTACGAGCGGCGCCATGACTCCGACCACCTCTACGAGACCTACGAGCGCGAGCTGGCGCTCCTCGAAGGCAAAGAGCGCCTGGATGTCCTGCAGGAACTCGCCAAGCTCGCCACCGACCCGCTCTTCCGCCCGCACGATGCCATCGCCTGGTGGCGTGAGGTCTTGGAGCTCGACCCCAAGAATGCCGCGGCGACCGAAGCCCTCCAGGACCTGCACGCTGAGCAGGAAGACTGGGACGGCTACGTCGTCATGCTTGAGAGCAAGCTGGCCGAAGCGAAGACACGAAAACAAAAGGTCGAAGTGCTGCTTGAGCTCGGGGAGCTCGTGTACTCGCGTCTCGACGACAAGGAGCGAGCGCAGGAGATCTTCACTCAGATCGCCGAGCTCAGTCCCTTCAACACGACGGCGCGAGCGTTTCTGCAGAAGCTCTACGTCACGCGCCGCGCGTGGGCCGACCTTCGAGAGCTCTATGCTCCCCGCGAAGACTGGCGCGGCTACGTGGCGCTCCTGCGCGACTACGCCGAGCGCATCGACGACCAGTTCTTGGCGTCCGATATCCACGTGGAGATCGCGACCGCATCGAGCGAGCTGCTCAACGACGAAGACGCCACCATTCGCCACCTCGAGAGCGCCCTAACCGCGACGCCAGAGCGCGCAGAGATCGCACAGATGCTGGTGGATCGCTTCCGCCGCGGTGTCTCGGCCCGTCGCCGCCTGCCCGCTCTCGAAAGCCTTGCCAGATTCGGCGATGATCCAGAGCGACGAATGACCGCGTGGCGGGAGCTTGCCGAGCTCCACGAAAAAGCGGGCAGCGACGACGAGGCGTTCAGCGCATGGTGCCAAGCCATCACGGCAGAGGCTGGACTGGGCGCTGAGGTCTCGATCGACGCCCTCGAGCGCGCGGCGTCACGAACCACTGCGTGGGAGCGCGCTGTTGAGGCCCTCCGAGAGAGCCTGAGCGCCCTCCCCGGCGAGTCGAGCGACGCTCAGATTGCGATTCATCGCGCCCTTGGCCATATCCATCGCTCACGGCTCAAAGACTTTCCGACCGCGGTCTCGCACTTCCGCTGGGTCCTCCAGCTGGACCCGAGCGACGCGTCTGCGCTCGAGGCCCTTGAGGAGATTGGCTACAGCACCAACGGCTTCGAGCTGCTCGAGTTCGTGTTTAAGACGCGCGCTGACGTTGCAGCCGACGATGTGGAGCGGCTGGCACCGCTCAGGCGCCTCGGCCAGCTCTACGAGGATGTGCTCGCCGATGGAACCAACGCGGCACGGGTCTACCAGGAGATCCTCGACGTCGCGCCTGACGACGACGACGCATTCGATGCGCTTGTTCGTGTGCTTGAGCTCGACGAGACGCCTGCCGACCTGGCGACATCCCTCGAAGGTCTCCTGACGCGCACGGAGATGCCGTCGCGACGGCGCTATGTGCAGCATCGCCTTGCGCGCCTGTACCTCGACGAGCTGGACCAACCTGAGAGTGCGCTCGACCACGTGCGCGCAATCGTCGAAGGGCCCGTGGTCAAGCAGAGCGACGGTGCAACGGACGACGACGACCTGCAGCGGATTGTCGAAGAGCTCTTCGAGCGGGAACAAACGCGTGCGGGCGCAGCGCCGCTGATCGAGACCATCCTGCGTGAGCGACGCGATCTTGAGCGCCTCATCGAAGCACTCGACGCGCGTTTGGGCGCCACCGACGACCGAGGCGTGCGAATCCGCTTGCTCGACGAGCTGGCGATGCTTCACGAGAGTGTCCGAGACGACCCGGCCGCAGCACTCAACGCACAGCTTGAGCGGTTCCGCCTCACACCCGCCAACCGCGACACCCTGTGGGAGCTCATGCGGCTCGCGGGCATCACCGACGGCTGGGAAGCGGTTGCAGAGACCTTCCAGCACCAGCTAGAGCTGCCGACCAACGACGAGTTCACAGAGACCGACGCGCACGGTCTCCGCATTGTGCTTGCCGACATCTATCACCGAGAGCTGATCGAGCTCGACGACGCGGTCGCCCAGCTTAAGATCGTCGTCACCGAGAGCTCCGACCGTAAGCGCCTGCTCACGGCCTACGAAGCTCTTGAGACACTTCATAAGAAGAGCGCCGAGCTTGGCCTCTTCGTGGAAGCGAAACTCGCAGCGGCCGACCTTGTCGAGACGCCCGCAGCCCGCCAGCAGAAGCTGATGGAGTGCGCCCAGGTACTTGCCGGACCTCTCGAGCGGCCCGACGACGCCGTCGCCATCTACCGCCGGTTGCGCGAAGAGTACCCGGAGGACTGGCAAGTCGCCCTGAAGCTCGCAGGCCTGCTCATCGATCAAGGCCGCTCCGATGACGCCGCGGCCCACTTTGACGAGTGGATCGCCACGACCGCCGACCCTGAGCGCGAAGCGTCTGTGAAGCTTCGCCGGGCACTGTTCTGGCGTGATGACCTGGGCCGCTGGGAGAGTGCTCTTGACGAGCTGGTGGGGCTGATCGACACCAGCGCTGGGCTGGACGCGCGCGAAGGCCTCATCGAGATGGCTCGCGCCATGGAGTCGACCCCACAACAACGAGAGTTCATCCTCGACGCGCTCGAGGAGTACTACAGCGAGACCGACGAGCGCGACGGACGCATGGCTGTCTTGCTCGTCCGGGCCGACTTTGAGGCCGAGGGGCCAGCGCGGGCCGCGGTCCTTCGCCAGGCGGCCGAGGTCTGGCTGCCGTCGGTTGAGGCCGCTGGAGAGTCGCCCGACGACGCCCAGCAAGCCTTTGACCTCTACACCCAGGCCCTCGCCGAGGCGCCCAGCGACACCAAGTCGCTGACGGCGATGGAAAACATCACGGTCCACAGCGAGGACTGGCGAGGACTGCACGACGCGTTGGTCATCTGCGGTGAGCACACCCTCGAGCCGAACGACGCGGTCGAGCTCTTTTCTCGTGCCGCGCGCCTCGCTGGCGGCAAGCTCAACGCGCCGCGTCTTGCCGTCGAGACATGGCAGCGAGTTCGCGAGGCCGCGTCGACAGGCGAACAACGACTAGGCGCCCTGCACGCGATGGCCGAGATCCATCGCCAGGCTGGCGACATTCCGCGGCTGATCGAGGCCCAGGAAGGGATCGTGGTCGACACGCCCGCCGGACCCGAACGAGGGCGTGTCACGAGCGATCTCTCCCGCTCGCTCCGCACGATCGGGCGCCTCGACGACGCGATCGAGCAGGGCCAGCTCGCACTATCCGATCTTCACGGTGGCACTGACGCGTCGCGAGAGCTCCGCGCGCGCGTGGTCGACGACCTCAGCATCTGGATGGAGAGCGCTGGGCGTGACGAGGACTTCGTCATCGCGCTGCTCGCAGCCGCTGATGCCGCTGCTGGAACCGAAGACGAACAGCTCCTGCTCCACCGGGCTGCGCGCGTTGCGAGCGAGCGCATTCAGGACCCTCAGACCATCATCACGGCCTACGAGGCACTGCTCGCGCAAGCGCCGCACGACGAGGTGGCGCTTCAGCAGTTGGCAAGCCTCTACGCCCAGACCGAGCGCTGGGCGGACCGCGCGATGATCATCGACGTCCAGCGGGAGCTTGCCGAGGAGCATGGCGACGCCGAGGCACAGGCAGCTCTGCTCTTGGAGGTCGCAGAGCTACGCGCAAACCGGCTAGGCGCCCACGTCGAAGCCCTCGACGACTATCGCGCTTGCCTTGCGCTCGCGCCGGACACAGCCGAGGCACTGTTGGCCGTTCGCGCCTACTGTGACGACCCAGCCCATGAGGCAGACGCGCGGCTCATTCTTGCCGGAGCGCTCAGGCGCACCAAGGACCACAAGCAGCTCGCGGAGGTCCTCGAGGCTCAGCTGACGAAGAAGGACCCGGGGATCGTCGGTGCTGAGGTCCACGATGAGCTGGCGACGCTCTACGCCGGTCCCGTCAACGACTCGAAGCGCGCTTGGGGACACTCTACCGCTGCATATGCGCTCGCCCCGATGGGCGAAGAGGGTGCTCGTCTGCGTGACCGTGTCGTCACGCTCGGCGGTCACTCGTCGAAGAAGCTCAACCAGGTACTTGCCAGCGTCGCCGCCGGAGTTGCCGAAGCGGACCGCCACGCGCACTTGCGCGCGGACCTCGACGCACTCGATCGTGCAGAGGCAGACGACACCGCCGTGATGGCCGCGATCGGTCGCTTGATTCAACACGGCGATGTGGAAGGGCTCGACTCGGAGGTCGACCGGCTTGAGGTGTTTGCTCGTGAAGTCAGCGACGAGCCGACCTTGATGCTAGCGCTCTCCGCGCGCCTTGAGCAGCGGCGCGGCGACATCACGGCAGTTCGTGCCGAGCTTGGCGAGCTCCTCGGGCGTCATCCGGATCGCAAGGCGGAAGCGGTCGGCCTGTATCGGGCGACACTCGATGACGAGCCCGACAACGACAACGCTTTCAACGAGCTGCGGCGACTCTACCGCGACCTCGATCGCTTCAACGACCTCGATCAGCTACTCGACCAGCAGCTCAAGCGCGAGCCGTCGGGCCCGGCCGCACTAGACAACCGGCGCGAGCTTGCCGGAATTCGCTGGAACCGACTCGCCAACGCGGAGTCGGCGCTCGCTATCTACACCGAGATCCTGGCGGTCGAGCCGGAAGACAACGCCACCATTGCCGCGGTCGAGGCGATGTGGGGCGAGGGTGTACAGCGGCAGCGCATCTACCGCCTGCTGGAGCCTGTCTACGCCGCACGGCAGGACTGGGACAAGCTCATCGCGCTCTACACGGGTGCGCTCGATGACGACAGCCTCGTGATCGAGTCGCTTGAGAAGATGTCGAAGCTCGAGCTGACGCAGCTGGACCGGCCCGAGGCGGCGTTCGCGACGCTGAAGCTGCTGGCCGATCGGGTCGACGAGCCGGACACGCACTTTGACGCCCTCGAAGAGCTTGCTGAGCGCCTCGACAGCTGGAGCGACCTCGCCGAGACCCTCGAGCGTCGTATCGCTCAGGGCCGCGGCGACACAGCGACCATCATGCGGCTGTGCCGCATTCTTGAGACGCGCACAGGGGATCGCGAGCGCGCCCTGCACTTCTACCGGTTCGCGCTTGAGCGCGAGCCACAGCACGCGCAGCTGCAGAACGAGGTTGACCGACTGCTACGAAGCAGCGGCGGCTGGGATGAGCTCGTCACCCACAAGATCGCATCGGCGGAAGCATCCGAAGACCCGCGAGAGCGGCGGACCCTGGTGGTCGATGCCGCGCACATTCTGGGACGCGAGCTCGATCGCACCTCGGAAGCTGTGGAGCTCGTGGAGACATTGCTTGGCGATGATCCGAGCGACAGCCTCGCCAACGAGACACTCGTGGAGCTCTTTAACCACGCCAACGACCACGAGAGCCTGCACACGCACTACCGGCGCTGGATCGAGCATGCTCCGACGGACGCGGAGGCCGTCGAGATCCAGGTCGCGTTGGCCCGGTCACTCAATCGCTTCCCAGAGACGGTCCGCGAAGGGCTGACCGAGCTCTCGGATGTCCTCACCAGCGAGCCAAGGCACGCCGCAGCGCTCGATGCGCTCGATGCGATGCTGGTCCGGGCCGAGGGCGCGGACGCGGCCAGTCACGAACTCGACGACCGGCTCGCGCTCGCAACGGCCGACGCTGCCGACATCCTCTCGGAATCCTACGGCGATACGATCCCACTGGGGATGCGGGCACGGGTCATCTCGGCGCGACTCCGCGTGCTTCCTCTCGGCGAAGAGCGCGTCGCGACGCTGACGGAGCTCGGCGAGCTACTGGCGTCGACCGGACGGCCGGAAGAGGCTTTCGTTCGTTACGCCGAGGCACTGCGCGACGACATCGGCAGCACTGGACTTGAAAACGCCGTCGAAGGCCTCGCTGCCGAGCACTCCCTGTGGCCCATGCTGGTGGAGCTGTATGAGCACTGTGCGGCGGTGTCGACCGACAACAACGCGCAGCACCGCTTCTATCTAAAGATCGGCAACATTCTTCACGACCAGCTCTCACAGCCGGCGGAAGCGGCTGTCTGGTACGAGAAGCTTGTCGCGGAGCTGCCTGGGAACCGCGACGCTCTCGAACCACTCGCTCGGCACTACCTGGCCTCGCGCGACGCTGCCAACGAGACGCGAATCATCGAGAAGTGGCTTGAGCATGCCGCGAGCGCGACCGAGCTACCCAAGCTCCGCATGCGTCTTGCAGCGCTGAAGATGGACGAGCTCGGCGACCTAGACGGTGCGCTAGCGGCCCTTGAGTCGCTGCTTCCTGAGGGAGCGAGCGACACCGACATCGTCAGCCGTCTTGAGCGGCTCTACGCGACGACGAATCGCTTTGAGTCGATGGTTGCACTCTACGAGACGGCCCTCGATCAGCTCAGCGACGGCGACACAGAGGGCCAAAAGATTGCGCTCTTGGCGAAGCTCTCGCAGGTCTACGAGACGCGACTCGATGCCCTCGACGACGCCCAGATGACGGCGCAGCGCATCCTGGAGATGTCACCGAGCAACCGGTTTGCCCTCACGACCCTCGATCGCGTCGAGCGTAAGCGGGGCCAGTGGGACGCGGTCGACGACATCCTCGGCTTGCGGCTTGGTGTGACCACCGCCAAACCCGCGCGGGCCAAGCTCATGGTCGAGCGGGCCAACCTCGCAGCGGACCAGCGCGACCAGCCGGTGGCGGCCATGGAACATGCGAGCGCGGCCGATGAGCTGATCGGCCCAGGCCCGGGTCCCGACGAGCTCATCAAGGTCTTTGAGAGCCTGCTGCGTAGCGAGACGACCCGGGTCGAAGCCGCACGGCATCTTCAGCGTCGCTACCGTGCGCGCAAGGCGTGGCCGCGTCTACTCAACGTCCTGATGATCGAACAGGTCGCGACGACCGACCCGGAGCAGCAGGTCGCGCTTGCGGTCAAGGCTGCGGAGCTCGCTGAGAAGCGGCTTGATGACCCTGATGTCGCGTTGCGGACCGTGCTCTCTGCGATGCGCCAGACCCCACGCTCGATGCGGCTGCGTCGCATGGCGACTGACCTCGCGTCGCGTCGTGGCGACTGGGTGAAGCTCGCTAAGGTCGGCAACGACATCCTCATTGCCACCGATGACGGTGAGGTCATCCGTGACGTCGGCATGTGGCTTGGTCCCATCCAGTGGAAGCACCGTGACGACCTCGAGGGCGCTGCAAGGACCTACGAGCGCGTCCTGCAAACAGACCCGCAAAACAAGGACGCAGCAGCTGCGCTGGGTCAGCTCTACGACAAGACCGGCGACTGGCGCGGTCGGCGCGAGCTGCTGACCTCGCAGCTCCAGCTTGCCGACGACCGCGATCGACCGTCGATCCAGCTGGAACTCGCAGACCTCCTGCTGGAGTACGAGTCCGGCCTAGCCGCCCTGCCCCATGCGCGTGATGTCTTGTTTGCCGAGCCCGGCAACGACGAAGCTGTTGAGCTGCTCGCACGGATGGTCGAAGACCCGGAGGCTGGCGAGCAAGCGACCAAGATCCTCGCGCCTGTGCTCTCCGGTCGTGCGTCTTGGCACGAACTGGTGGAGCTCCATGAGCGCCGCGCAGAACTGGTGGAAGCGGCCGAGGACAAGAGCCGACACTGGGCCCTTGCCGCGCGCATCTATGAGGAGCGGCTCGATGATCCGCTGACGGCGCTCGATCGCTATGCCAGCGGCGCCTACGCGTGTCCGACCAACCGAGACGTGCTGCGCGCGTTTGAGCGCGTTGGGTTTGCGACCGAGTCGTGGCAGCGGATGGTTGACGTGCTGGGCGATGTCCAAGCCACCCTGCCAGACGCCGTTCAGCGTCGTGAGGTGCTGCTGCATCTCGCACAGATCTACGAGACGCGGTTGAACCTCATCGACTCCGCCATGGAAGCGCTCGAAGAGGTCATCGAGGACGCTCCCGACCACCGTGGTGCGCTCGTCGGCGTTCGCCGGATGTCGTTGCGGCAAGGCCAGCTCGCGCGAGCCTTAGAGGTCACCGAGCAGCTTGTCGCGTCGGAGAAGTCCGCGGAGCGCCGCTCGACCTTGTGGCAGGAAGTGTTGGTCGCCGCCGAGGCTGCCAACCAGCAGAAGCTCGTGGTCCGGGCGTGCGAAAAGATCCTCGCTGAGGACCCGACCGACCAGCAGTCGGCCCAGCGCCTGATCGACCTCCACACGGCCAACCAAGACTACGACAAAGCAGTCGTTGTCCTAAGCGGCCTCGCCGAGGAGACCGACGACCGCAAACGCCTCGCGCAGCTGAAGCTCTCGCTCGCGATCTTGCAAGACCAGCACCTCAACAACATGCCCGCTGCGATCGAATCCTATGAGGAAGCCTGGGAGCTTGACCCCGATCTCGAGCAGCCTCTCCGCCGGCTCGATATGTACTATCGAACTGAGGGTATGTGGTCGAACCTGACCGAGCTCACCAGCGCCCGCATCGGACGTATGAAGCCGAGCGACGAGCGCACCAAGGTCCTGTTGGACCTCGCTGAGATCTATGACGTGGAGCTCAAGCAAGTCGACGACGCGCTGCGGGCCTACCATATGGTCCTGACCGACCAGCCTGGCCACCTCAACGCGCTCGACGCGTTGGTCGCGCTCTACGCGAAGTACAAGCGGTTCCCGGCTCTCGCAGAGACCCTTGAGCAAAAGGCCGAGCACGCAGAGAGCGATACCAAGCGCCACACGTCGCTGGTCCGAAGCGCGGCGGTCTACCTTGACCAGCTGGAAGACGATCGCGCCGCGGAGCGACTGGTTCGCCGCGTACTCGACGCCGATGACCAGCATGCAGAGGCACTGCTGATGATGGCCCGGATCGAGACGGGTCGCGACCGTCCGAAAGCCGCTGTGAAGCTCCTCAACGCACTGCTGCCGAACGTCGAGGGCCGTCGAAAGGTTCGGATCCTCCAGGAGCTGATGACCTTGCGGCAGTCGCTCGGTGACCTCGACGGTGCTCTTGAGGCTGGCCTGGAAGCCAAGGCGCTGGACCCGACGAACGCGGCCGTGGCGCGTCATCTCCCCGCACTCCTTGAGCGCACCGGTTCTTGGGTCGAGCTACAAGCAAGCCTCGAGCGCGACTACGTTGAGGCGTCGACCGACGACCAGCGCTGCGCCATTGCACTCAAGCTCGTGAAGCTCTTTTCCGAGCAGACGCCGGACAGCAGCGCGGCCGAGCTTTGGCTCAAGCACGCCCATGAGGCCGCTCCGGATCATCCAGACGTGCTCCGAGCCGAGATCGACCATGCCCTTGAGCGCGAAGCCTGGGGCGATGCCGCCAAGCACCTGGAGCGTCTCAACAAGCACCTCAGCGACCAGCGACAGTTCGATGAGCTGCCTCATCGTGCCCACCAGCTCGGTGATGTCTACGACCAGCTGGGGCGGCCAGAGGATGCAAAGGCCGCTTACGAGACGGCCCGAGAGGCCGACGGTACCTACCTACCGAACCTCTTGGCGCTCGGTCGACTGCTGGTCCGAACGGAGGCGTGGGACGAGGCACTCAAGATCTACCAGACCTTGTTGATGCAGGCGGGGAGGCTACCGGAGAAGACGGACAAGGCCGATGTTCTCGCAAGCCTTGCCCGCGCTAGCATCGAGCTTGGGCAGAAAGGCCGTGCCCGTCAGTACGTCCTCCGTCTTGAGCGTCTCGACGGCAAGCATGCGGAGCTGGCTGGGATCAAGCTCAAGCTCAAGTAGCCGCCTGGCCGTGCTGCACCTCCTTGTCCTCGCTCGAATTCTTGTGAGAAGTGCGGGCTAG
>CALHXW010000284.1 GCA_938040325.1 uncultured bacterium
ACGCCGCCGTGGCTCAGCGAGATGCTTAGCTCGCGCGCGCGCTGGTTGCCGGGCGCGATGGCCAGCTCCACGTCGAGGTCATTGATGAGTCCGCTCTCGGTCACCGTCAGCGTCACGTTCGTCGCCGGGTTGGTGTCGACCCAAGCCGCGGTTGGCCCGGGGTAGGTCTGGGTGACCTCGCCGGGCACGCATATGTCGCTGGTGCACGCATCACCATCGTCGCACGCTAGGCTCGACTGGCACGTGACGTTGTCGCCCTGGCAGTAGCCGAAGTCGTCGATGCACAAGGTGCGCAGCTCGTTGGCCAGAGGCTCGCAGTAGGCGTGCAAGAAACTCGGGTCCACGTCCCAGCCTTGCCAGCCGGCCGGATCGGTATCCCCTGGGTCAGCCGCTGGGCAGCCGATATTGATGGCGTCGGTGGTCATCGCGCGGCAGTGGAACCCCTCGCAGTCGAGGCCGTTGTTGCCGGCAGGCACATTGCTGCAGAGGCTGTTGCACGCGAAGTCCGTGGTATCGCCAAGCGTCGCACAGAAGCTCTCGGCGAAGGGCGATGGGTAGGCGTCGACCAGGCTCTGAGGCGGCGGGTTGGCACCGACATGGGCCTCACACGCCGAGCGGAAGGGCTGACTACGAGCGTTGCACGCCTGCACACACGCTTGGTTTTCGCTGGCGCACGAGTTGCCGACAGGACCGCCGTTGTCGATCGTGCCGTCGCAGTCATTGTCGATGCCGTCGCAGATGTCCTCGCCGGTGGCGACGCACGTGTTGCGGCAGGTGCCCTCCCGCAGGGTCGAGGTGAGGGTGACCTCGGGGAAGGTCGTGCACTGGCCGTCGTCCAAGGAAGCTTCGACGCTGACGAGGCTGGCGCCACCGAGCGGGCCGGTGAAGCACTGCGACAGGCCGCCCGACGTGTGAACTGGCGTCTCGAGCACCATGTCGACGTCGCTGCTGACCAGGAGGTAGACCCCGTACGGCTGGCCTTCGCAGCCGCTGTCAGGGAACGTGACGCAGACCTCGACCTCATCATAGGCGAGGTCGATGTTGCTCTCGAACGCTGAGCAGCCGGGGTCCGTGTTGGCGGGATCCAGCGCACAGGTGGTGGGCGTGCCTGCCATGGCGCGGCTGCCGACGACGTCGTCGATGATTCCGTTGCAGTCATTGTCGCGGCCATCGCAGAGCTCATCGCCGGTGGGCGTGCAGGTCGACTCGAGCGTCTGGCAGATGGCGCTCTCAAGGCAGTGGGCCTTGCTGCGCTCAGTCCGGAGCGCGCAGTAGCCGTCGAAGGGCTCGTCGATCTGCTGCTCGCACCTCTCTTGCACGAAGTTGGCGATGTCGTCGCAGAACGGCGCGCACTCGGTGATGGGGTTGTTGCCCTTGGTGTTGATCGCGCAGCGGAACTCCACCTCGCCAAAGGCGCCTGCACAGCCGTCGGGAACGTCTTGGAGCGGCGGGCCGATGCCCGTGCGCGGGTCGCAGAACTCGCGCTGAAGCGACGCGGTCAGGGCGTCGCACTCGTCGACCGGCAGGGCGTCGCAGATGTTGAGGTCTTCAACGCACACGCCGCGGATGGCGGCGTTCATCGCGCCGCAGTACGGGAAGTCATCGGTGTAGGTGTGGAGGCAGCGGTGCTCGATCATGATCTCCTGGCGCAGGCAGATGTCCCGGCAGGACTGGATGGGCGCGTTGCAGCCGCGCTCAACGCAGAGGGCCTCGAGGTCGTTGACCAGCGTCTCGCAGAAGAACGGCGGGGCGGGCGATGACGGCGGGCTATCAACCAGGAACGCGTCGCACGCTGCCCGCATGATGTCGGCCTGGTTGCCGCACTCGATGTGACACTCGCAGTCGGTGTGGTTGGTCTCGCAGGTCCCTGCACCATCGCAGGCGTCGGCCTGGGTGCAGACGTTGACGATGTCGGAGCCGCAGGGCACTCCGGCCGGGGCGAACTCGCCTGGTACGCAAACGCCCGAGACGCAGCGGTCTGAGGCACGGCACTGCGTCGCGGGCTCACCGCAGGGCGTGATGTCGTCCTCGTGGTTGGGCTGACAGGTCCCGGCGCCGTCGCAGGTGTCGGGCCGGGTGCAGCTGGTGTCGGAAAGATCGCCGCAGAGGGTGCCGGCCGGCACAGGCTCGGCGACGCAGCCGAGCACCGGATCGCACGTCGGAGGCTGGGTGCATGCGTTGGTCTGGTCGCACGCGCACGGCAGGCACTCAGCGAGCCCAGCTTCTGGCGCGTAGCTGCCGATGGGGCACGGGACACAGCCACCCTGACCGTCGGAGCGGGTGCCTGCCTCGCACGGCACGCAGACGTCGTCGATGACGGCATCGCCGGGGCCGCAGCGGGTGACCACCAGGGTGTGGGTCGTCGCGAGGAACGTGTCTTCGGCGACGATGTCGAAGGTGATGGACGTCTCGGCGCCCGTCAGCTCCGCCGTGAGAGGAAAGCTCGTCGAGGCCCCGGCGGCGACGGTTCCGGTGAGGGTCACAAACGACGCGTACTGGATGGGCCCAGCGGAGTGCGTCGTGCCGCCGAGGGGCTCGTTGAGTGGGATCGGGCGCGCCGCCGGGTTGCGCAAGTCGAGCGACATGAGCGTGCGGTCCGCCGACAAGCGCCGGACCGTGAGCGTGCGCACGTCGGTCGCACCGCTGATGGCGGTGATGGTGTAGTCAAACGTGTTGTCGCCAATGTCGAGCATCAGCTCGCCTTGGCCGTCAACCAGGGTGCCCGGCGTGTTCGGGACGGCCGTCACGGCGACGTGGCTGACGTCGCTGGGCACCTCGACGCTGAGGTTGCCGTCGCTGTCGGCGAGGGCGGCATAAGAGGTCGTCTCGTCATCAACGTCCGACAGAGACAGGCTGGCCAGCGTCGTGTCGGTCGGCTGGCACTCATCTTCAGGCGGGTTGCCAGCAAAGCCTTCATCGCAGGTACAGACCAGCGCCAGCGACGAGTTGAGGCTGCACGTCGCGTTCGGCGGCTCGTAGTCGTCGCCGTCGACGAAGACCATGATCTCTTTGGTCGAAAACGACATCGTGTCGAAGTGGACCATGGCCGTGTCCATGTCGACCGACGTCGGCATGATGACCTCGGTCTCGCCGGTCAGGTCATTTCGGCTGACAACGCGAAGCGCGTCGGCGCCGTAGCCCGGCGGAATTGCGGCCGGGTCGAACGCCATCGAGACCGTGAGTGGCTCGCTGAACGTCATGGGACTCGGCAAGAACTGAACGGGCAAGCCAGCCGACACGTGGCGGAAGCGCTCGATCGGTCGGTCGGCCCACCCGAGGCCGATCTTCGTCATCGACGGCAGGGCACCAGGTGGAATGACCACGTCGGTCCGAGGCAACACGAAGTTGTCGAGAGCCAAGGCGCCGCCGGCCACAGGAACCTCGTCGCCGGTGGCAAGGCAGAGGAACTTGCCCACGACGTTGACGCAGTCGGGACACGCGAAGCCGTCAGCGGCGCACTCGTTGATGTCCGCGCAGCCGCCGAGACCATCGTCGCGAAAGCCTAGGCCACACTTGATGCACTCGGCTTGGCCTGGGTTTGGCTGAGAAAACCCCATCGCGCAGGGAGTGCACGCGACACCGTCGCCCGATGTGTCGGGCGGGCATGGCTCGCAGCCGTCTGCCGTCGTCTCGGTCCCGGGCGGGCACTGCTCGGTCGTCGTGTCCGTGGCGGTGTCGGGCTCGGCGGTGTCAGCGACGTCGTCGGGGCCGGCAGTGTCGCTGCCACCCGTGTCGTCGGCGCCCATCGTGTCGTCGTCGCCCATCGTGTCTTCCGCGCGGCCGGTGTCGTCGTCGAGGCTCGTGTCGTCGTCGAGGTTCGTGTCAGCGTCGAGGCTCGTGTCAGCGTCGAGGCTCGTGTCGGTGTTCGAGTTGACAGGGTCATCGCCGCAGCCGGCGGCGACCACCAAGAGGCCACAAACTCCCGTTGCCACGAGCCATGACAGAGCCGTGCGCGCGATGTGCCGTGCCATTTCGATTCCTTCAGATGTTGTGTCGTGAGTTGAACTTAGCGGCCGAGCGCGACGGCGGTCAAATGTGCCATTCGGCCGATTTGTTGGCGACTCGAGCAATCCGAGGCGTTGCGCGGTCGTGAGTTGTTGAGGCGTGCAAGAGACGACGCGAGAAACTGCCTCGCACTTAGGGCTACGCAAGTGGCGTGTTGGGGCCTTCACGAATTCAGCGACGCGGGCGCGGGCGCGGGCCTGGGCGCCAGCGCGGGCGTGGGCGCCAGCGTGGGGGTGGGCGCGGGCCTGAGCGCGGGCGTGGGCGTGGGCTCGGGCGTGAGCGCGGGCGCGGGCCTGGGCGCCAGCGCGGGCGTGGGCGCCAGCGTGGGG
>CALHXW010000285.1 GCA_938040325.1 uncultured bacterium
GATGCGCACCACTGGACCAACGATCTCGAGATCACTCAGGAGCTGCGCCCCTGCAACCCGCGCTGAGGTTTCCTCTCGTTCGCTGCCCCAGCGGCACGCCTCACTTCGTCCCGAAAACCGCATTTCCCCGAACGCTGCTAGCTCGGCTCGGCGGCCAGCTTGAGTGCACGCGCCGCCAGCTCGGGACTGGCGAGGCCAGCTGGCTGCTTGACGGGCTTGATGCCGTAGAGCGCCAGCAAGTCCAAGAGCGACTTCTCGGCGATGGGCTTGGGAAGGTGCTCGTCCATTCCGGCTTCGATGCAGCGCTGGCGGTCGCCGCCGAGGGCATGGGCGGTCATAGCGATGATCGGAAGCTTCGAGTACGGCTCCGGCATATGCCGGATGGCCGCCGTGGTGCCGAACCCATCCAAGTTCGGCATCGAGACGTCGAGGAGAATAGCCGCAAACGTGTGGTCGCCCGAGACGAGGGCCTGCAGGGCTTGGATGCCGTCATCGGCGGTCACGACCTGGAAGCCGGATCGCTCCAGCAACCTGCTCGCCACCATACGGTTGATGGGATTGTCGTCGACCACCAGCAGCGTCCGACTCAGCGACCGGAGCTCGACCTCCGCGGTCTGAGGGCGCTTCACGCGCCGTGTGGCCGCGTGGCGAACCACCGTCCGCTTGCGACCGGTCCGCGCTTGGGTCTGAAAGGGCAGCTCGACCGAGAACGTGGTGCCCTTGCCGAGCTTGCTCGACACCAGCAGCCGCCCGCGCATCGCAGTGACGATGTGCCGGCAGATCGACAGCCCAAGTCCGCTGCCACCAAACTTCCGTGTCGTGCTGTCATCCGCTTGTGAGAACTCGTCGAAGATACGCTCAAGCTGGTCAGCAGGAATCCCGACACCGGTGTCGGTCACGCTGATGGTCAGGGCCGTCTCGGCGTGAACCGAGAGGGTGACCGAGCCCGACTCGGTGAACTTCAGCGCGTTGTCGACGAGGTTTGAGATGACCTGCTTCAGGCGCAGCGGGTCCCCGTTGAGGTACCAAGCCTCCGGTCGCGCCACATCCAACACAAGCGCCACGCCCTTGGTGTCGGCGACCGCGCGATAGAGCGAGAGCACCTCGTCGAGCACCGGCACCAGCGGGAACTCGATCGACTCTAGCGTCAGCCGGCCAGCATCGATCCGCGAGTAGTCGAGGACGTCGTTGATGATCGCCACAAGCGCGTCGCCAGAGCGCCGAATCGCATCGAGAAACTCGCGCTGCTCTGCGCCAAGCGGCGTCCCCGACAGGAGCTCTGCCGCCCCCAGGACACCGTTCATCGGCGTCCGAATCTCGTGGCTCATCACCGCCAGGAACCGGCCCTTCGCCTCGTTTCCAGCCTCGGCCGCAAGCTTTGCCGACTGCAGGTCAACCATCGTCGTCTCAAGGCGGGCGATGGTCTCTCGCAGCTCTGCCTGAGCGCGGGACATGACGCGCTTGCTCCGCTCCGACATCCGCTCAGAGTTGCGGGCGGTCAGCTGGATCTGTCGGTTCTGGCGCTTGTAGTAGGCGACCAGTCGCTTCAGCTCGGCGTAGGTTGGTTCCACATCACTCATTGACCGATGACAACGCTCACACAGGTCTCGTTGTGGAAAGAGGACGGCTCCGTCGGCCGCGTTGGGGCAATCTCGCCGAAGCAGAAGAACCCCGCGACGGGCAACCCGCCATGGCCGCTAGCTTCAAGGGTTTCCGTTAAAATGTCGATCTCGGCGGCAGAGCGCGTTCCTAGCACCCACTTGCGGGCAGCACAGCTGAAGACCACGACCCCCTTAGGCTCTTTGCCAGAGAAGTTCGCGAGCGCTTGGTTGAGGCTACGCTTGGAGCCGTCGAGGATCTCGCCGGTGAAGACCTCGGCCAGGCGAAGCTCCGCGTCCACCGGTACCCGTCCAGCGAACGTGATGGCGCCGGTCTCGCGGTCCATGCCCATGATGGCCCGAAGGACGTAGTCATGGTCAGCGGGGCCAGTCCGCATCGCGAACGGAAACGCGCCGAGGTTGTTTTCGATGTCGATGCCCACAGCGTCCTCGAAGACCGTGAGTGCCGGCTGGCCATCGAGCTCGTAGACGATGTTTCCGGTCGCCCGCGTGACGGTGCGAACCCGACCACCCGGTATCCAGCCGGACTCGACCCCGATTCCAACCGACGCGTCGCCCATGAACCAAGCCGCCACAACACTGTCCTGCAGCTCGTCCTCGCCAAAGAGCTCGTAGGTGGCGACAAAGTCCCCGCGGTCTGCCGACGTCCCGCCCGCGATGGGCACTGGCGGCCCGTCGAAGCTATCGGCAAGCGCCTCCAAGACGGTCGTCATGTCGACGCTGAGAGACGCGCCAAACAACAGGCCAAACGCTGGCCGGCGGCCCTCCAGCGGACGCACCAAGTCGGCGACAGCGCTCGCGGGATTCACCCCCACGCCTTTGCCACACCCGGCAACCACGTCGAGCCCCTCACCGCCAAAGCCCATCACGGCGAGGCTGTCTGGCTGATAGCCCAGCGCCGTCGACGTGAACTCTCCTGTCGCGCTGGCCCCGACGACGCAGACACCTGGCCACGCCTCTCGGAACGCTCGGCCAACGCCGGCGTTCAAGTAGTCATGGCTGACAAAGGCCGTCACCAACTTCAGCGGGACATCGCTGCGCTGAGCGTTCAGTGCGGCAATCACCTCCGAAATCGCATCGGCCGGCTCAAGAGCATCGGACGCCGCTACAAACAGCTCCAAGGGGACCTCCAGGTTCGTTACGTCCGATCCATCGACCGTTCGGAGCCGCACCTGCACAGATTATTTCCATTCGTTACCGCAATCCGACCCAAAGTAACGCCGAGCCAGAGCTGGGCGACGCGGCAGTGGGTGCTTGTCTCGGGCCTTAGTCGAACACAGCGATCGCAGGGCCAGCAGAGCCGCTTGGCCAGCGAGGCAGCGCCAGGGTTCGCCCGTTGAACGTGAGGAGGCTGTGGGTGCTTGGGTCCGCGGGCAGGAACTGGTCGATGGCCGTCAGAAAGACCGGCAGCGTGCTCGAAAAGAGCGCGCTCGGTCCTGACGAGAGACCGTCGACGTCCTCGTCAAAGATGAACACCGCGATGGTGGTTCGCTCAGCCGCTGCGGTCTCCTCCACCGCCAAGGCCTGCCCGTCCAGGTCGAGGGTGTCGCGCCCTGCGATGATCGCTTGCCGCGACGCAAACGCGACAATGTTGGCGTGGCTGTCCTCGAAGGGGATCTGGCCAAGCAGCAACCCTGCCAGGGTGCCGGGTCCCGGAAGCGCTCGAAGCGTTCGCATGTCGCTCGAGAACATGGCCGGCTCGAAGTAGTAGTGGACCGGCAGGTCGTCGGCGTCCGGACCGGTCAGGCTCAGCTCCACGCGATCGCCCTGCCGGAGCTCGAGCGGGCCCCACCGCCCTTCTGCGCCCACCTCGAACGTCGCAAGTGGCGCAGCGCTCGTCCGCATTCCCGTGTCTTCGGCCACAAGGTAGGCGTCGACCGTCCACCCTTGCAGGGGGGCGTTCTCGCCGAGCGTCACGGCGCTGCCCGACCACTCGACACGCGACGCTGGCAGGACCTCGGACGTGCTGGGTTCCGCGTCTCGAAAGTGGCGGTAGATCGCCTCGAACGACCCTCGGCTCGTCGCGATCTCATAGTGGTCCTGGCCGGCTATCATGACGTCCGTAGTGCCTGGATTCACCGCGCCCGCAACGACCAAGTCGCCGTCCGACCACAGGTTGAGGGTTGGCACCGACGCATCGACAGGTCCTGCTGGACCGAGCGGCTGGCCCTCGCTGCTGACCGTGCTGGCCACGTGGGCGTAGCGCCGGACGGTCTGCGCGCGAGCGGGATCCGACAGGTAGCTGTAGCCGAGTCCCCCGCCCGCAGAGTGCCCGACCAGGTCGACCGCGGCAGCGCCCGTGTCGTCGAGCACCTGCTGGATAAACGCTTGCAGCGTCTCGACCCGACCGTCCGCGGCGAGTGTGTTCCAGTCGAGCCCCCGGAGGTGACTGGGGCAGTAACCATTGCACTCGAACCGGCGCGCGTGGGCCGCCCAAGTGTCGGACGACGCAAGCATCCCATGCACGAACACCACCGGTGTCAGCGTGTCGTCACAGCTCACCCGGCACGGGTCGTCGAGCTCCGCGATGCTGGTCTCGTCGCTGCTGTCGCCGTCGTCGCCGCAGCCGGGCGCCGCCATTAGGAAGACCGCACCGACCACCACTCCCCACCCAAGGGCAGCCTGACGCCAGCCGGTCAAATCGGGGCCGTCTCAGCGCGAAGCCAAGGACGCACCTCTTCGGGCAGCAGCGGCTCTACCGTCTCGCGAACCAGCGCGTTGTAGTCGTTGACCCACCCGCGCTCCTGCTCGTTGAGGTGCTCGACCGCGATGAGCTTGCGCGCATAGGGCACAAGCGTGAGGTCGTCGAAGCCGAAGAATGTGGCGCCATCATCGGCGTCCTTTTCGACCACGATGCAGAGGTTTTCGACGCGGATGCCGTAGCGGCCCGCCAAGTAGTAGCCGGGCTCGTTGGACACCACCATCCCCTTGGCGAGCGGAACCCCCGTCGGTCGCTGGGAGATGCCGTGGGGGCCTTGATGAACCGATAGGTAGCAGCCGACGCCGTGGCCGGTGCCGTGCCCGTAGTCCAGGCCGTGTGCCCACAGCGGCTGGCGCGCGATCGCGTCGAGGCGCTCGCCCGTCGTGCCCTTCGGGAAGCGCGTGTGCCGGAGCCTGAGATGCCCCAAGAGCACGAGCGTGTAGTGAAGGCGCTCGGCCTCTGTGGGCGTGCCGAGGTGGACGGTCCGCGTGATGTCGGTCGTGCCGTCGAGGTACTGGCCGCCCGAGTCGCAGAGGTAGAGCGTCGAGTCGTCGATGACCTTGGCGGTCTCGGGCGTGGCTCGGTAGTGGACGACAGCCCCGTTGCCGGCGAAACCGCTGATCGTGTCGAACGACAGGCCGCGGAAGCGCTCGCCCTCGGATCGGAATGCCTCGAGCTGGTCGCTCGCGCCGATCTCGTCGAGGTCGCCGCCCTGCCACGCCGTCTCGAGCCAGTGCAGAAACCGGCACACAGCGACCGCGTCGCGTACGTGGGCGTCGCGCATTCCCTGCGACTCCGTGTCGTTTTTGCGAGCGCGCAGGTCAAAGACAGGGCTCCGGCCCTTGTGGACCTTGGCGTCGCTCTCGCTGAGTCGGTCGAGCACCCAGCGCGACGCGTACTTGGTGTCGACCCATGCTTTGCCCGTGCTCGCAACCAGCGCCGCACCGACCGCGTCGTAGGGAGCGACCGTGACGTTGGCAGCGTCAAAGTGGGACCGCGCAGCGTCCGTCACCTTCGCGGGGTCGACGAAGAGCGTCGCGCCATCGAGGGTCACGACCGCGTAGGCGATGACGATCGGATTGAAGTCGACGTCCGCGCCTCGGATGTTGAAGAGGTAGGCGATGGCATCGAGGGTCGTCAGGACAACCGACGTGCAGCCTGCCTCCTCAAGGCGGCCACGAATGGCGCTGAGCTTGTCGGCGACGCTCTGGCCGGCGTACGTCGTGTCCCAGACTTCGATGGGGTTGGCGCTGAGCGCCGGACGATCGGTCCACACGCGGTCGATGAGGTTTTCGTCGATGGCGACCAGCTCGCCGCCTGCACGCTTGATGGCGTCTTGGATCCGCCGTGCTTGGGCCACCCCCACGAGCCGCGGGTCAAAGCCGACACGCGTGCCTTTGGCCACCTTGCCGAGAAACTCCGACAGGCTGGGCACATCGTCGGCACCCTGCCGCATCAGCGTCCAGTCGGTCCCTTCGAGCTCGCGCTCGCCCTGCAGCCAGTAGCGCGAGTCGGCCCACTGCCAGGCCTCGTCCAGCCCGACGGCTGCGTCGCCCATGGACCCCGTGAAGCCGCTGGCCCAGACCCGTCGCTGCCACGGCTCTGGCACATACTCGCTCTGGTGGGCGTCCGACGACGGCACAAGATAGATATCGATCTCTTCGCGTCGCATCTCGTCTCGGAGTGCCTGAACTCGTGTCGCCATCACCATCACCTCCATTGTGGAGCCACCTTAATGAGTGTCGCCCCCGGTGAGAAGCAATTGTCGTTGGCGGCCGGTGGCTGACGCGCGCCGCCTGTCGAGGATGCGCCGGGCGCCAACGTTCGCCTGGGCTCCGCGCGCCGCGCCGCCTTCGGTTCCGCATGACTTGGACCGCCGCTTGCTGGTAGACCTCATGGCCGTGGTCCCGGTTGGATCACGCCAACGAGCGCCCCTATGGCACGAGCCGACCCGGCGCGCAGACGTCTTGCGTAGGAGTTCGCATGCGCCTTCACTCCCTCATCCTCCTCATGGCCGCGCTTCCACTGATGGCGTGCGGTGACGATGACGGCCCCACGACCGGCGACAGCGACGTGGCCAGCGACACCATGGAGGCCGACACCTCGCCGCCTCTGGTGCTCTCGTTTTGCGACGGAACCACCACCTTCGCCTACGACCCGCTCAATGCCGACGACTGGGTCGCGCTGCCCGACGATGCTTGGACCGTCATCGACGCCACCACGCCGACCGGGATCCGCGTCGACATCGACGAAGACACCCCGTGGATGGCGGGCTTGTCGAGCTTCGTCCAGCCCATCTATCTCGGGCTCGGCGAGCTTGACGGCTGGGGCACCTCCGCCGGCATCGTCCTCCAGGTTGACGCGCCGCTTGGTGACCTGCCCTCCGGCGATGAGGACTCGCTCACAAGCAGCGGCCTGATGTTGGTGCGCGTCGATGACGGCTCCGGCCAGCGCATCCCGTTTGAAGCCGAAGTCTTTGACGGCGGTCGGGGCGTCGTGCTCTGGCCGATGTTTCCGCTCGAGCCCAAGGCGCAGTACGCCGCTCTGCTCACGACGGCCCACGTGGCTGCCGACGGCGACTGCGTCGCTCCGTCTCAGACGCTGCAGAGCCTGCTCGCCGGCGATGAGGACGCCCTTCGCGCCAGCGGCATGGATGCCCTCGTCGATCGTGGCCTCATCGAGCGCTACCGCGATGTGATGGCGGTCACTGGACTCCGGCCGGACTCGGTCAGCGCCGCGACAGTCTTCACGACCCAAGCGATTCACGATGCGTCGATCGCCGCTCGCGACGACATCGAAGGAAGCGACTTCGGCTGGACCGCGCCGCCAACCTGCGGACCCGACGGCGCATGGACGCGCTGCCGCGGGACGTTCACGGCGACCGACTACCGGATCGAGGGCTACCTGGGCGCCGACGTGCCAACCAGCGAGTACGAGCTGCCCGTCACCATCTGGCTGCCCGATGGCGACGGCCCGTTCCCGACGGTCCTCTACGGCCACGGCCTAGGCGGCAGCTCGAACGAGCGCTTCGTTGCCAACGCGCTCGCACCTCTCGGAATGGCGGTCGTCGCGATCAGCCAGCCCCGCCATGGCGACCACCCGACGGCAAACACAGCCGATCCGAACGCCTTCTTCCTCGACCTGCTGGGGCTCGACATCAACGCGCTCACGATCGACCCGTTCGTCTTCCGTGAGAACCTGCGCCAAGCAAGCCTCGACAAGCTACAGCTCGTGAAGCTGCTCCGCGCCGCGCCCGACGTCACGGGCAACGGCAGCCCAGACCTCGACACCACCGGCTTTGGCTACTTCGGCGTCTCGCTCGGTGGCATCATGGCGTCGGACTTTCTCATGCTGTCGGACGCGGTCGAAGCGTCGGTGCTCGCCGTCGCCGGCGGCCGCCTCATCTCGATCATCACCGAGGGCGAGGACTTCAGCGCGTTCCTGCAGATCCTCGAGAACCTCGCTGGCGGCAAAGCCGAGGTCACGCGGCTCGCGCCGATCGCTCAGGCGATTATCGACGCAGGCGACCCCGTCAACTACGCGCCCCACGTGCTCAAAGACCGCATCGCCGGCGAGCCGCCTCACCTCCTCCAGATGATGGCGGTCGGCGACACGGTCGTCCCCAACGTGACCAGCCGTGCGCTCGCTCGGGCGCTCGACATCCCGCACCTGTCGCCTGTCTCCCAGGACGTCGGCGTCATCGACGTCCTCGACCGCGGCGAAGCTCAAGGCAACCTCGACGACGGCACGACCGCCGGCCTCTACCAGCTCGACCGCATCAGCTTTACGACCGGCCCGCCACAGCCCGCGTCGCACCAGAACGTGTTCTCAGGGCGCGAAGGACCAGCGATGATGTACTACTTCGTCGAGACGTGGGCCGCCGACTACGTGCCGATCATCATCGATCCCTACGGTGACTTCGGAACGCCTGAGCTGCCCTAAACGGAGCGACCCGGCTCGGGTAGACACACACGTCGCGTGATGGGAGCTTTGGCGCCGCGCGAAACCCGTCGACACGGAGGTCTGGCATGCCGATCATCAAGCGTTCGCTCTTTGAGTTCCTCGAAGAGCTTGAGCTCAACAACAACCGCGAGTGGTGGGCCGAGAACAAGCATCGCTATGAGTCGGACGTCCGCGAGCCCTGCTTTGACCTCATCCGGGCCCTCGAGGCGCCCATGGCCAGCATCACCGGCAGCTTCACGCCCAAAGCCAAGAAGGTCGGCGGCTCGCTGATGCGTGTCTTCCGCGACACGCGCTTTAGCAAGGACAAGACCCCCTACAAGACCAACGTTGGCATCCACATTCGCCACAACCGCGGCAAGGATGTCCACGCGCCCGGCTTCTACATCCACCTCGACTGCAGAGAGTGCTTCCTCGGCGTCGGTATGTGGAAGCCCGACGGCCCCTCCATCATCAAGATCCGCGCAGCGATCGACGCCCACCCCAAGCAGTACAAAGCCGCCATCAGCGCCATCGAGAACGCAGGCTACTCGCGCATGAACGAGTCGCTGAAGCGTCCGCCACGCGGCTACGACAAAGACCACCCGCTCATCGACGAGCTCAAGCTCAAGTCCCACATCTGCTCGGCGCCGCTGGACTTCGACGACATCGTCTCCGACGACTTCGTCAAGACCATCACGACGACGTTCACGACCGCTGCACCGCTTGCGAAGTTCCTGTGCGATGCGCTGGACGTGGCGTTCTGAGAGCAACGAACGGTTGGGTACCGCCAAGAGCGACGTGGATTTCGGCCGGTGTTTTCGTCCGAAAGCAAGCGCTCTTTCCGTCTGCGCCTGCCGCGATGCACTCGCCAGCAGCGTCGGTACGCTCGCTGCGCTCACGAGAGCTCGACGATGCACGCAGCGCCTTCGTCCGGCCACGCGCGGGTGTCATGACTTGGATACTGACCGGCCCAGTGCGCAGCGAGGGCCGGCGCGCGGCTCAGTCATCCCAAAACAACCCGGCTTCGAAGCCCAGCGTCGCAAGAAGGAAATCAACGCGCTCGGCCTTGTCATCGGCGACGACGAACACCTCATAGAAGTCGCCGTCAGACGGAAGCTGAAAGAGTCGGTAGCCGTTGTCCTTGAGGAAGAAGTGCAGGCTCTCAAGCACTTCGTACGCGTTGTCATCGGCGGCCATCCGCTCGACAGGAAGCTCCTTTGCCAAGTCGCCGATCATCGGCGCCAGCAACTCCGGAAGCTCGGACCCATCGAGCTTCCAGTCCACGTACAGGCCGAGCTCAGACCCGACAAGCGCATCGCTCAGCACGACGTTGGCTACGTCGTCGATGCCGACCGCACCCCGCTGGCTGGCGAGTTGATCCCTATGCTGAGCTAGGTACGCACTTCGGTCGTCAGCCACCAGCGCGAGGCCGGCTCGATGCGGGTCGGAGATCCCAAGCAGGTCACACAGGGTATGGACTCGTTCGTTGACTCGGCTCACACGTCACCGTTCCTTGGGTCCGATTCAAGTTCCACGCGAACTCGACTGTCAACACCACGCCAACCCACAGCTTTGGTTGACAGCCTCGCCGTCGTCGTCGAAGTGTCATCACTCGCAACTCGAGGAGATCTCATGCGACGACTACGACCACAAGCGCTCCGCTCACCTCTCACCGGGCGTGGCAAATCGCTTGTGCGCGCGCTCGGAGTCGCCGCTCTGACCCTCGCGCTGATGGCGCCAGCGACCGCGAAGTCGCCGATCAACCTCGACGTCGAGACCTACACGCTACCCAATGGGCTGACGGTGATCCTCAACCACGACAGCCGCCTGCCTCAGGTCGCCGTCGAGGTCCGCTACCTTGTCGGCTCGGCTCACGAGCGCAAGGGCCGCAGCGGCTTCGCGCACCTCTTCGAGCACCTGATGTTTCAGGGCAGCAAAAACCACGACAAAGAGTACTTCGAGCCCTTTGAGCCCATCGGGGCCAAGGTCAACGGAACGACCAACACCGACCGCACCAACTACTACGAGCAGGTGCCATCGAACTACCTGGAGCTCTGCCTCTGGATGGAGTCTGACCGGATGGCGAACCTGCTTCCGGCGCTGACCCAAGCCAAGCTCGACAACCAGCGCGATGTCGTCAAGAACGAGCGCCGCCAGCGCTACGAGAACACGCCCTACGGCTTGGTCTGGAAGTTCATGCACAACCACATGTACCCCGAGGGCCACCCCTACCAGCACACGACGATCGGCTCCCATGCCGACCTCACCGCGGCGACCCTCGACGACGTGAAGAACTTCTTTTCGCAGTACTACGCGCCCAAGAACGCGGTGCTGACCATTGTCGGCGACTTCGACCGCGACAAGGCCAAGGCGCTGATCGTCCAGTACTTTGGCTCGCTCGCTCCTGGTAAGCGCGCTCCCGTCCCGACGGCGGCAATGCCCAAGTTCTCCGAAGCTCCCCAGATGGTCATCGACGTCGACAAGAAGGTGAAGCTGCCGCGCATCCACTTCATGTGGCACACCCCAGCCCTCTACAAGGCTGGCGACGCCGAGATGGATCTGCTTGCCGGCGTCCTCAGTGAGGGCAAGACGAGCCGCCTCTACAAGCCGCTCGTGTACGAGCAAAAGGTTGCCAAGGACGTGCAGGCGTTTCAGGTCAGCCGCGGCATGTCGAGCGTGTTTGTGGTGCAGGCGACTGCGGCCCCCGGCAAGTCGGTTGACGAGCTACACGCAGCCATGCTGAGCGCCGTCAAAGAAGCGCTCAAGACCCCGCCGAGCGCTGATGAGCTCGACCGCGTGATGAACGGCTACAAGAAGAACTTCTTCCAGCGCTTTGAGTCCAACCTCAGCCGCGCGACGCTGCTGTCGACGTACTATGCCCTCGCGGGTACCCCGGACTACTTCGCCCGGGATCTGCAGCGCTACACCGACCTCACGCCCAGCAAGGTCCATGAGCACACAAAGCGATGGCTCGCGGACACGCCGCACCTCCGGATCGACATCCTTCCCGAGCCGGCGCTGCCCAGCGCGCCGGCTCCGGCGCCGACGCCGGCCCCCGCGCCCGGCCAGCCCGCCCCCACCACGCCGTCCCTTGGAGGCAACTAATGCAGCGCGCCATCACCTTGCTCGGACGCTCTGCGCTCGCCCTCTCCGTCTCAGCCGCGCTCATCGCCAGCGGCTGTGACAAAGAAGCCGCCACCCGCGCCGGCTACTACAGCGACCGACTGCCCAAGCAGCCCGACGCACCGGCAACGCCGAACGTGGCCCCCGCCGACATCGCCGCAGCCACGACCGCCGTCGCGGCGCCGGCTAAGCCAGCCAAACCGGCCATCGTCCTGCCGCCAGCCGACTACACCAAGCTGCCAACGCCTGGCCCCGTGCCTGAGTGGACGGCGCCATCGGTGAAGACGTGGGAGATGGGCAATGGCCTTAAGGTCTGGCACGTCGAGCAGGGCGCCACGCCGCTGGTGTCGATGGCTCTGGTCCTCTCGACCGGGGCCGCAACCGACCCCGACGGCAAGTCCGGGCTCACTGGGCTGATGCTCGACATGCTCGACGAGGGCGCCGGCGGCAAGAGCGCCACCGAGATCGGCGAGGCCTTCCAGCGCCTCGCTGTCGACTATGGCGCGAGCCCGGGCACCGACGGCTCAACCTTCTACATCGACGGCATCGCGGACACCTTTGACCAAGCCCTGAGCCTGCTCACCGACATCCTGCTCAAGCCGAGCTTCCCAGCGGCCGAGTTCGAGCGCCGTAAGGCGCAGGCCATCGCGTCGGCCATCGCTGATGAAGCAGACCCCAGCACCGCAGCGATGCTGACGCTACGCAGTGCACTCTTTGGCGGAGGCTACGCGGCGTTCTCGGCGGGCGGCACCCGTGACTCACTGAGTGCGATCACACTCGACGACGTCAAGAAGCACTACGACGAGGCGATCAAGCCCGAGCATGGCGTCGTCATCGTCGTCGGCGCGATCAACAGCGACAAGCTCCGCGACCTCCTCGACAAGCACCTCGCCGGCTGGTCGGGCTTCCCGGGCGCCCGCGACGCCATGCCAGCTCAACCCAAGCCGGCCGGCATCTACCTGGTCGACTTCCCCGGTGCCTCTCAGAGCGTTGTCCACGTGGCTCGGCGCGTGCCGGCCGCAGGCGACCAGGACGAGATCCCTGCGACCATCTTCAACCGCGCGCTCGGCGGCGCGTTCACCAGCCGCATCAACATGAACCTCCGCGAGGACAAGGGCTACACCTACGGCGCCCGCAGCCGCTTCGTGCGCTACCGGCGCGGGGGCTTCTACCACCACTACAGCAAGGTCAAGTCCGACACGACCGGCGCCAGCATCGCCGAGATTCAGAAGGAGCTGGAGGCGATTCGAGCCACCAAGCCCCTGACCGTCAAGGAGCGCGATGACGCCGTCAACGGCCTCGTGCTCGGCTACCCCCAACGCTTCGAACAGAGCAGCAAGCTCGCAAGCCAACTCGCCAGCATGGCGCTCGACCGTCGTCCCGCCGATCACCTGAGCAAGTGGCTCGCTGCCATCAAGACCGTCACGCGCGACCAGGCAGAGTCTGCCGGCATCAACTACGTCTCGTTCGACGACTACCACATCGTCGTTGCCGGCGACGCCAACAGCATCCGCACCCAGCTGCGAGCGCTCGGCAAAGACTTCTACGAGTACAACGCGCAGGGGATGCCGAAGCAGTAGGGCTACACCTGACCGAAAAGGAAGGCCCGCGAACAGCATAAGCTTCGCGGGCCTCGTGCATTTGGCTCAACCGGAGCGCCAACAGTGCTCATACAAGCACGGGGCACCGCTCACTCGCCGGCGACTTCGGCACTCTGCTCGGCCTCCGCCGTCGACAGCTGACCAGATATCTCGACGCTGAGGCGCCCCGCCTGCTGCTGCCCTTGCACCAACGCTCGAAGCGGGGCTTCGAGCCCGGGGTCAGCCGCAAGCGTCGTTCTTCGCGCGGTTGCGAACCGATCGCTGCGACTGTTGAGCGCGTTGATTGCGCCTGTGGCGACCGTGGCGTCCCAGTGATGAGCAAGCTCGCCGAGGGCACCTGCGCTGGGGTCCTGTTCCCCCCGGCCTAACAGAGTCACCACAGGCAACAAAACCGCCGGCTCATCGCGACGCGACAGCTGGACTGCACAGGACTCATCCACACGAATGCCCGCTGATGCCATCGCCGCCAACATCGTCGGCAGGAGCACATCGCTGCACCTGAGCGCCCTCGACTGAAGCGCCGCAATCACGGGCCCGGGTACCTCAAGCCAAGAGCTCAGGCCGCCGACCAAATCGACCACGTCCGCGTCGCTGATAGCGTCATTGCCAAGCACTTCGAGGGCGAGGGCCTCGCCATCCTTACCTTCGAGAACTGGCACGACGCGGGCCCTGTGCTGCCACGACAACCGCTCGCGCACCTCGGCGCGCGCCGCGGCCAGCTGAGGCGACCCCGCAAACCGATGACCAAGCTGATACAGGGCCTCTCGACGCACCCCCTCGACAGGGTCATCACGAAACCTCACGAGCAACGCATCTGCCAGCTTTGACGCGTCGAGGGCAGAAGCCAACGCCAACGTCATCGCCCGAATCAGCTGAACGTGGGGACCAACGATGGCGCGAGCCGTGTCGTCGCCGTCATATCGCTCGAGAGGAACGTACAGCTCGTATCGGCCGGCCAGCCATCTCGCGTGGTGCCCTGCCACCGCGTGGAGATGCGATCGCACCTCCGGCGTGAGCACCGCGATGAGCTGAGCTGGGTCGACAGCACCAAACGAGACGTGTTCGTCAAGATACGGGTCGCCCAAGGCAACAGGCGGGAGGTTGAGCCCCTCAATGTCGCTGTGAGGGACCATCTCGAAGCGGCTCGAAACCGTCTCTCGTACCGACACCGATGAGCCCTGCTCTGCTGCATTCTCATCGCGGAAACGAAAGGTCAGTCCGTCGAGCTCCACATCCATTCCACCACTCTTGCTGCGAACCCACCGGTAGGCCGCGTAACACCCCATGCCGACGATGAAAACAAGGAAAGAGCCGTTGATAACCAAGTCGATGATGGTGAGCGTGTCGATGGGGACGGTCCTCGTGCGCTTGCACAAACAGGGTCGACGGAATCGACGGAATCGGCAACTACCGGACGGCGCGATTCCTGCTTGGCCAGCACGCTCACTGCCGACAACAGACCCTCAGGCATCCCGTCACGCCGCAGAAGGAGCCACGAGTGCGACTCAGAGTACACCCAGGCTCTCGAGGAGCTTTCGTGCGACGTCGACCGACACGCCATTGCCAAGCTGCTTGGTGGCGCGGCGCGGGTCGCTGTGGAGCACGAAGTCGTCGCTGAAGCCGTGGAGCCGCGCAATCTCGCGAGGCGTGAACATCCGCACGGCTCCGTTCTGTCGGAGGTAGCTGCCGGCGTAGACGGGACTGCGGCCGTATGCGCCTGTGAAGCAGCAGGCTTGAGCGAGCTCGTCGTCAGCGTCGACGATGTGCATCGCGTCAACGAAGCGCTCTAGGGCTGGTGGCAGCGGCGGTCCGCTCGCGTCGAGGTAGTCGCTGAGCTGGCGCGGCTTGCGCACGATCGGCGCGAGCTCGAAGGGTTCGAGGCTGGCGAGTAAGAAGAAGCGCCGCCGCTGGACCGGAATTCCGAGCTGAGCGGGGCACCACTCCACCTCTTGGACATGGTAGCCGGCCAGCGACTCGCGCAGCCGCTGGTGGGCACGCGACCCTTCGAAGCCGGGAACGTTCTCGACGATGAGCGCGGGCGGGCGAACCTCGGGGATGACCGTCAGCAGGTGGAGCAGGCTCTCGCAACGGCGGTCATCCACATCGCGCCGCTGCCCGCGGACGGTGAAGGGCTGACAAGGCGGCGAGAGCCACCACACATCGGCGCCGAACGCGGCGAGCCGCGCCGGCTTGACGGACACCAGGTTGAGCCTCAGCGCCGGGTGGCTGAAGTTGGCTGTGTAGACCTCATGGGCGTAGACGTCGTGGTCGATCGCACACACCACGTCGACCCCGGTCGCAGCCACACCGCCGATGCCCGCATAGAGTTCGAGGAGCATTCGCAGCTAAGGCTTGTCCACTACCGCAACGCCGTCGGGTGTCGGAGCCGCGGGCTCGACAGCGGCTGCTGCTTCGACCTTGCTCTCGGCGGCCGTCGACACGGCCGGAGACGGCGCCCCACCGGCTGCTGCGAGCGGGCGCGGTGCCGCCAGCTCGAACGTTGAAGCTGTCACGCCGTGGCGTGCGTCACGGACGCGCTGAAAGACCACAACGCCGGCCACAGCGCCCGCCAGCTGCAAGCCGAACATCCCGATGATCAACGCCCCCTGCCCCAGCGAGAGACCGAAGAGACGCGGCACCAGAAAGCCAGCCAGCCACAAGCCAAGCGGCAGTGCAGCCCATGCCCGCTGCTTGCCCTCGGTGTTCAGGGCGATACCCACCGCTGCGCCGAGTGCGACAGCCAAGAATAGATAGCTCAACATAGACACCACCAGAGGTTGCCTTCGGCGCCGTGGGCGTTCATCGGGCCAACGCGTTCAGGGCCGAGGGATGGCCCAACGCTCCGTGGTTCTGACCGCTTCGTCAAGCGCCGTCGAGTGCGTGCGCTCGCCGGTCTGAAAAGCACCACCATTTTTTGCCGGCCCTCAGGTCTCGGCCTACCGTCCGCAGGTGGTTTCTCAATCTAAAGAACGCTTCTCTCCCAAAGACCGCATTGTCGGCCGTCGTGACGACTCAGACCCGGTTATCCGGCTCGAGATCTACGGCTTGCTGGTGCTGGGCTTTGCTATCGCGCTGGTCCTAGCGCTCATCACCTTCAACGGCGCCGACATCTCGCCGGCCGCGAAGGGACGAGCCTCAGCGGCGCACAACCTGATAGGCCCCATCGGTGCACAGGTCGCGCACCTGTTCCTGTCGATCCTCGGGGTGGGCGCCTTCGTCCTGGCCCTCGGGTTCGGCTACTTCGGGCTGTCGTACCTTATCGGGCGACGCGCACGGGTCACCAAGCTCGACGTGGTCGGCTGGCTGGGCCTGCTGCTTGCTGGCGCCGTGCTCGCCCACGTGTTCTTCGCCCCCAGCAGGGTCCTTGACCACCTACCGGGCGGCGACACTGGCGCGTACCTCGGTGAGATCAGCGCGTCGCTCATCAGCAGCCTCGGCACGATGATCCTCTTCGGGCTTGTCTTCATCATCAGCCTCGTAGCCGTCACCCGCCGCAGCATCTTCGAGCTCGCCCACCTCGTGACGAGCTCGTTCAGTCGCGCTGGCCGCTGGATCCGCAGCATCTTCGAGCATGGCGACGAGCGTGAGCTCGCGGTCGCTACCGCCCGTGGCGCTGTCGAGGTCGATCCCGTCGAACTTGATGCCGGCGAGGTCGCCACGGCGCCTCAGCCCCCCGCCGACGGCGCGGGCGCGAGCGACGGCCCCAAGATCAGCGAGCCGGTCAGACCGGCCCCGACGCCAGCGGCACACGCGCCTAAGCCGGCGGCCCACAAGACCCGGCCCGCCGCCCCTGCGCGTCCCTCCGCGACGCCCGCCGCGCCTGCGCCGCCCGTCATTGAGGACAGCGGACCGCCCATTCGGGAGCGCGCAGATGCCCGCGCCGCCGAGCGCCCCGACACCGAGCCCGACCTTGGCCCGGTCATCGTCGAGCCGGCACCGTCGGCAGAAGCCGAGCGCACCGCACTCACCACCGAGATCGACAACGCCATCACTGACGCGTTCGCCGAGAACGTCCATGAGGTCGAGGTCGAGGCGCCGGCCGAGACCACCGGCGCGTCGAGCGCTGACAGCGACCTCAAGATCACCGAGTCACCCGCCATGCGTCGTCGCGGCGACCTCGTCGTCGGCGAGCAGCTCCCGCTGGCGACGGCAGACGCCGTCGAAGAGGCTCCCTACGAGTTCCCGAGCGTGTCGTTTCTCGACTACCGGCCGCCAGAGACGGCGTCCTACGACCGCGATCTCTTGCGCCGCAACGCGCAGATCCTCGAAGAGAAGCTGGCCGACTACCGGGTCAAGGGCAAGGTCGTCGAGATCCACCCCGGGCCCGTCATCACGATGTACGAGTTCCGCCCGGCCCCGGGCGTGAAGGTCAGCGCCATCGCGAACCTTGAGAACGACCTCGCCATGGCGCTATCGGCGCTGCGCATCCGTATCGTGGCACCGATCCCAGGCAAGGATGTTGTGGGCATCGAGGTCCCCAACAGCAGCCGCGAGATCGTCTGGCTCAAAGAGGTCATCAACGACCCGCAGTTCAAGAAGGCCAAGAGCAAGCTGACGCTGGCGCTGGGCAAGGACATCGTCGGCAACCCGTGCGTCATGAACCTGCAGAAGGCGCCTCACCTGCTCGTCGCGGGCGCCACCGGAGCTGGTAAGTCCGTTGCCATCAACAGCTTCATCGTCTCGCTCTTGTACCAAGCCAAGCCCGAAGATGTGCGCCTCATCCTGGTGGACCCCAAGATGCTGGAGCTGTCGATCTACGAGGGCATCCCTCACCTGCTTCTGCCGGTCGTCACCGACCCCAAGCAGGCCGCGATTGCGCTTCGCTGGGCCGTCAAAGAGATGGAGCGCCGCTACAAGCTCATGGCCGACATGGGCGTGCGGAACCTCTCCAACTACAACGCCAAGGTCGACAGCCTCCTGGCCGACCCCGACCAGCGCCTCCCCGAGCGTCTGCGCATGGCCAAGCTCAAGCGCCAGGCTCAGGGCGAGGTCGACCCGCCGGGCGAGATCTTCGACGCGGACGGCAAGGCCATCGAGCGCTTGCCCCTCATCGTGGTCATCATCGACGAGCTGGCCGACCTCATGATGGTCGCGTCCAAAGAGGTCGAGCACTCCATTGCACGCCTCGCTCAGATGGCCCGCGCGTCAGGCATCCACATGGTGCTCGCAACCCAGCGTCCCTCGGTGGACGTCATCACCGGTCTCATCAAGGCCAACTTCCCGACGCGCATCTCGTTCCAGGTGGCCTCGGGCATCGACTCGCGCACCATCCTCGATCGCAAGGGCGCGGAGAACCTCCTCGGCATGGGCGACATGCTCTTCCTGCCGCCAGGCACCTCCGCGGTCCAGCGCGTCCACGGCAGCTTCGTCTCCGAAGAGGAAGTCCATCAGGTCGTCCGCCACCTCAAGGAGCAGGGCGAGCCGAACTACGACCTCGGCATCCTCGCTCACGACGACGAGGACTCCACGTTCAACGGCGGCGGCGACGACGCCGACGAGTTCTACGACCGAGCCGTCAAGATCGTGGCAGAGACCCGCAACGCATCCATCAGCTTCCTCCAGCGCAAGCTCAAGATTGGCTATAACCGCTCGGCGCGAATCGTTGAGATGATGGAAGACCAAGGCATCATCGGGCCCAGCGACGGCACCAGCCGCCCGCGTGAGGTCTTCATCGAGCCGATCTAAGCGCAGCCGGGGGGCGGGCTCAATGAGCGCCTGCCGCCCGCCCGCGCTTGCGTGCCTGTCGGACCTCGCCCGAAGCGCTATCTCGACCGCAGAATCAGCGTCTGAGACGTGCTGTCGAGCCGTCCGCGGCGCGTTGACAGAAGCGCGGCCGCGCCGTAGCGTCGAGTTCCTCCTACCGCCACGGAGAAACGCTCACCATGTTCGCGGCTTACCTCGTTTCGTTGATTGTCGGTGGACTCTTCGTCGGCATGAGTGTCGTCAGCGGACTCGACCAGGACGCCGATGTCGATGTGGACGGCGCCGACTTTGACGGCGATCTCGACGGCGACTTCTCGCTGGATGGGGACGTCGATGTCGACGTCGACATCGAGCTGGACGGCGATGTTGGAGGCGACATTTCCCCAAGCGTAGGCGACGTCGGCATGGCCGGCCAAACCCACGCCGACAAGCGCAAGCGGCCGCAGCTTCCGTTCACCTCGTTTCGCTTCTGGACCTTCGGCGCCTGCTTCTTCGGCCTCACGGGGACGCTCCTGACGACCCTCGAGCTGACGGGAGAGCCCACGACAGCGCTGCTTGCTGGCGGGGTCGGACTCCTCGTTGGTGGTGTGACATCGACGCTTGTACGGACCCTGCGCGAGCCCGTCAGCGGCGATGTCATTGGCCGTTCTGAGTACCGAGGCGTCGTCGGCGAGCTGCTCTTTCCACTGCGGCCTGGCGGCACCTCGAAGATGGCCATGCAGGTCCGCCACCGACACCGCGAGATGCTCTGCGTGAGCGACGCCGACACGGTCCTGCCCAAAGGGACCCGCGTGATGGTCCTGCGCGTCGATGACGACGCACGTGCCCATGTGGTGCTCGCCAGCCGTGAGCTCGACGACAGCGCCCACCCGCCGATGACCTCTCTTGACAACCGCGAGACCAGCCCTTCCAACGTCACCGAAGAACTGACGGAGAACGCATGAACGACCCAGACCTTTGGATCACCGTCGCCAGCTGGGGAGGCGGAATCCTCGCCTTCCTGCTGATCGTGGTCCTCTTCGTGAAGAGCTTTCTCAAGATTGGCCGCCCCAACGAGCTGATGATCTTCTCGGGGCGCAGCCACACCAACGAGCACGGAGAAGAGGTCGGCTGGCGCTATATTGCGGGTGGTCGTTCCGTGCGGTGGCCGATCGTCGAGCGCGTCGACCGCATGGATCTGACCATCATGCCGATCGACATCAAGATTCGCGGGGCCTATGCCAAAGGCAACATCCCGGTGGACGTGGACGCGGTCGCGATGGCCAAGATCACGCTCGAGGAGCCGCATGTGCACCACGCCATCGAGCGCTTCTTGGGCCGCAGCCAGGAGGAGATTCGGCAGGTCGCCAAGGAGACGCTCGAGGGTACGCTGCGTGGCGTGCTGGCACAGCTCACACCGGAAGAGATCAACCACGACCGCCAGAAGCTGTCGGAGACCCTGCGACGCGAGGTCGCCGACGACCTCAGCAAGCTCGGCCTGCAGGTCGACACGTTCAAGATTCAGCACGTCTCTGACTCAGCGAACTACCTCGACTCCATCAGCCGCATGCGGATCGCCGAGGTCATCCGGGACGCGGAGATCGCCGAGTCTAACGCCAACCGTGACGCCGAAGAGAACATCGCCGAGGCCGAGTCGCGTGCCCACGTTGCCAAGGAGCAGTCCGAGTCGGCCATCGTCGAAAAGGAAAACGAGCTCAGCCGCATCGAGGCGGAGCTCGACGCGACCTCGCAGTCGGAGGAAGAGCGAACGATCGCTGCGGCCCGTGAGGCCCGGGCGGCCGCGGAGTTCAAGCTCCAGACGGTCCGCAAGGAGCTGGAGCAGCTGCGCCTGCAGGCTGAGCAGGTGATTCCCGCTCAGCGCGAGAGCGAGGCCCAGGCGCTGCGTGCTGCGGGCGATGCGGCGATTAAGGCAGAGACCGGCCGCGCGCAGGCCGAGGCTCTTAGCTCGCTGCATCAGGCCTGGCGCTCCGCTGGCGACAAGGCCCACGAGGTCTTCCTCATCCACCAGATCGACCAGATCCTCGCCGACGTGGCGAGCGTCGCCGACAACCTCAGCGTGGGCTACGTCAACATCGTCGACAGCGGCGACGGCCAGAGCCTCGCACGCCACGTCGGCAGCTACCCCAACGTCGTCGCTGAGCTCCTCGAGCGCATCAAGGAGACCGTCGGCATCGACGTCGCGGGAATCCTAGCCCCAACCGCCGAGACACAGGCGATCCGAACGAAGGGAGGTAAGTGATGGAAGTCGCACTCGTCATTATCGGCGTGCTCGTCGTCGCCGCCATCGCCGTAGGGCTCTCCATCAAGAGCCTCATCGTTATCTGCCAGCCGTCTGAAGTCGTGATCTTCAGCGGCCCGAACAAGCGCGCCGACCAGCGCGTCGGCTATCGCTCGGTCCGCGGCGGCCGAGGACTGCGGATCCCGCTGCTGGAGAAAGTCGACCGGCTCGACCTCACCAACATGTCGGTCGAGGTCGCCGTGCGAGGCGCCTACAGCCGTGATGGTGTCCCCATCAACGTGCAGGGGGTTGCCAACCTCAAGATCGACGGCGACGCGCCGGGTCTCGACAACGCCGTCGAGCGGCTGCTCGGCAAGAGCACAGGCGAGATTGAGCGTCTCGCGCGTGAGACCCTCGAAGGGAACTTGCGCGGCGTGCTGGCAAAGCTCACGCCCGAGCAGGTCAACGAGGACAAAGAGAGCTTCGCGGCCGAGCTCATCGAAGAAGCGGAAGCGGACCTTGGTCGGCTTGGTCTGACCTTGGATACGCTGAAGATTCAGACGGTGGCTGACGAGGTCGGCTACCTCGACTCGATCGGTCGCGCCAAGACCGCCGACCTCATCCG
>CALHXW010000286.1 GCA_938040325.1 uncultured bacterium
GTGGCAAGACCGCGGGCCGGGACGGAGTAGAGCGGCTCGCTTGCGACCCCGAGTCGCTCAAGTGCCAGGTTCGCTGCCAAGATCCCGCTCGACGACGCCCGCTCCATAAGAGCGGATGGAAAGGGCAGTGACACCAGGTCACCTGCGAGATAGAGGCCGGGAACGGCTGTACCGACCGTCGGTCGGTCTCGGTGTCCTGCGGGCGGAAAGCTTGGGCAGTCTTGCGAGAGGATGTAGCGCTCGTCGATGATGGTCGCGTCCCGGGTCTCCGGGTAGAGGGTATGGAGCGCCGAGAGGTATTCGCTCTTGATGTCTTCTTCATCGGTGGGCCCCGTCAGCCCATAGCCGTGGAGCTCCACCACCGACCCGCCGGTGCGCGCCGCCCAGTCGCGACTCTCTCGCTCAAAGAGTTGGTAGAGTGAGATGTTGTCGAGACGTCCGAGCCCCGCAGTGCCAATAAAGGGCTGGCGGCCCGGAGCGCTCGGGCGGTCAAGCCAGAGCCGCCACACCACGAATGGCGCCGTGACCCCACACTTGGCGATGTGCTCACGCGCGGCCGCAACGCTTGAGTCTCCCAAGACGCTATCGAGCGAGGGAACATCGACCGACACGACGACCTGGTCGACAGACGTCACGTCGCCATCACTCATCACCTCGAATCGTCCGTCGTCGTGACGGGTGAGCGACTCGACCGGCGATGAGAGCTTGAACTCGACGCCGAGGGCCTCGAGGTGGCGGCGCCACGGGCCGATGAACGCGTGCTCGAACGCGTCATCGAGCACGTCGAAGACAAGGCCCTCAGGGTTGCCGGTGAAGTAGAAGTGAAACATCATCACCAGCTCAGCAGCCGACATCTCCTCTTCAGGATTGAAGAACGAGTGGGCAAACACATCGAAGAGCATGCGCTTGGCAGCAGCCGGGAAGTTGAGGCTCTTGAGGTAGTCTGCTGCGCTGAGGTCGTCGAGGCGCTTGTACGTCGCGTCATGATCAAAGGAGACCATCTCCATGGCTGCCGAAACGTTGACCTTTGTCAGCGAGCGCAGGGAGATGTGTGGGGTACGGCGCACGAGCTCGATGAGGTTGAACGGAGCGAGCTTTGGCAATGCCTGAAAGCTCTCGGTGATGCCTCCTGGCCCGACCACGGGGTAGTCATCGAGCGGGATCAGCCGCGTTAGGCCAGGGTCAAAGCGACGCATCAGCCGGCGTAGGTTGTAGTACTGGCGGAAGAAGGCATGAAAGCCTCGCTCCATCCAAAGCTCGCTGCCGTCGGCGATGACGGTCGGCCACGAGCCAACACGGCCACCCAGATACGACTCGCGTTCCCAAACGGTCACGCTGACGCCGCGCTCGGCCGCTACCGTCGCGGCGGCGAGTCCTGCCAAGCCACCGCCGACCACCCCGAGCGACGCTGACGTCGTGGTGCGCGCGGTTCCGCTTCTAGCGGGTCGCGCGAGAGCCGGGCCAAACCCGATCATGACGGCTTAACGCCTACGAACGAGTGAACCACGCCACGCTGCCACCCATCCATTGGCCAGGTCTTGACCTCCTCGAAGCCGGCCTTGCGCATCCGTGACTCAAAGGCACTGACGCCATCAAAGTCTTGCACGCTCTTGATGAGGTACTTCCAGATGGAGGTCGTGCGGGTGGCCAAGAGTCCACTTGGCAAGACGATGCCGTGCCCCACGGCGTTCCACTTGAGCTGCGACCAGCGGGAGTCGCGAACCGAGTACTCGTGGAAACACGCACGACCGCCCGGAGCGAGCAGGTCGACAACGGCCGCGAGGAAACCATCGACATCGGTCATGTTGCGGGCGCCGTACGCGATCAGGGCGCCGTCGAAGTGACCGGTGATGCCTGCTTCGCGGGGCTTGAGCGCGTTGCCGTGGACGTATTGGATGTCGTGGCGCTTGGCGCGCTTCTTCGCAACGTCCAGCATCCCAGCTGACGCGTCGAGCGCGACGATCTCTCCGGCGTCCGGGTAGGCACCCACAAGCGCGCGGGTCGACAGCCCCGTTCCACAGCAGAGGTCAATGACACGCGCCCCAGGCTGGAGGGCGAGCCGAAGCGCGCTCCAGCGGAGGTGCTTGACGTAGCCAGGATTCATCTGCGTCAGCAGGTCGTAGCGGTAGGCGATCGTGTCGAAGTCGCTGATGACTTCGTCTTTGAGTTCGCGTGTCTGCATGGGGGCTCCTCGGTTGCCTACCGCTGCCTTAGCAAGGCTGAAGTGGGCTGTCGCGTTCGACATCACGTACGCGACCCCTCGACCTCTCCTCTCCAACGTGGAATCGTCTGCCAGCACCAACCGTTGAGCCCGTATCTGGAGAGCGCGCTGAACCCGACCCCGTCCATCGTCAGAGCCTTCACACGTCGCCGCTTGCCGGCGCTGGTGTTTGCACTTGCCTGCTTTGCCTTTAGCGTTTCGGCGTTGGCGGCCCCTGATCTGTCAACGCTGCCGGTGCCCAAGGCGCCTCCCAGCTCGACCAATCGGCTTGCCGTTGAGCTTGTGCGCGGCCTGTACCCAAAGAAAGCGCCCAAGGGCGTTGGGCGCTTTGCGGTGGAGGTCACCTACAAAGGGCCAGCGCGCCACGACGCAGAGGCACTCGCAGCTCATCTCGGCGACGCGGTTGAGGCTGCCGCCAGGTCGCTGACGACCCTGAGCGGACGCGTCCCGAAGAGCGATGCTCGTGAAGTCATCGAGATTCACCTGACAACGAAGCGTGGGCACTTGAGCGCGACGGCGCGCCGTGTGGTGCTGCCGCTGCACTTTTGGGCCCGACTCAAGTTTCCCACCGGGCGGGTCGTGGCCACGGCCTACACCAACGTCTCGATCGATCTGGAGCTTCGGACGCTCCTAGGTCTTGGTCGCCGGCCCGTTCGCTTGGACGCGCTGCGGGCTGTCGCGGTATCAAAGCGCAGCGCTAAGGCGCTGCTGAACAAGCCCATCCTCGATCTTGCGATCGACGACTTGGACAACGACCGGCACCCCGAGGTCGCGGTGCTTCACCACGACCGCGTCTCCATCACCCGTTGGGCGCGCGGCGGCTTTGCGAAGGTCCATGCAGAGCACCGGCTCGGTGGCGGCCCTGCGCGCGCCCGAGTGCGTCACCCCATCGGCCGACTTGTGGTCGGTCGCCGCAGCGACGGCGACGCTGAGCTGCTTGCAGCATCCAGCGATCGAGGCGCTGCAGAGCGTCTTCGCTTTAAAAAGGGCGCGCTCACGGCCGACAAGGAGCTGCTTCGAGCGTGGCCGCTCTTTGCGTCTGCGACCGACCGCATTGTGACCGCGAGCTGGCCAGAGGCGATCGACACGCTCGAGGGGCCACTCTCGCTGTGGGAGCTTGGAGGCGGTCGCGGCGCGAAGGTGGGGTTTGCTGCCGGCGTGTACGACATCCGCTCCCACGGCGTCATCACCGCGGCGTCCCCGGGATGGCAACCCGTGTTCGTGGCAACCGACGTCGAGAGCGTCCTCCACTTCCGAGAGGCGGACCAGACCAGTGGCGCTATCGGAAAGGCTGGAACCGTTGCGGTCGCTGCCGACGTCGACGGCGACGGCCGCGCCGAGATCCTCACGACGTCCAGCTCCCTCGAAGGACCTGACCGCTTGGCCCTCCACCGGCTGACGAGTTCCGGCAAGAGCAAGGTCTTGTGGCGCCATACCTTGCCGCATAGCGTGACGGCTGCTGCCGCCGGCGATGTCGACCGCGACGGGTTCGTCGAGTTCGTGGTTGCCACGTGGGATGGCAAGCGGGCAGGGCTCACGATCGTGGTACCGCGAGACCAATGAGATTGGCTGTCCCGACCGCCGTTCGGTGCGCCCTTCCCACGCGCTTCGGCCTACTTGTGGCGATGCTCGCGTGCGTCTTGGTGGTCATGTCCACGCCTCGGTCGGACGCCGCTGGTCGACGGAGCTATGGTGGCACGCTCACGGTTGCGGTGACCGAGCTGACCGGTCTGGTGGATCCAGCACGGCTGGAGACTCCGACGCAGCGGTTGTTGGCCTCGCTCACCCACTGCCGCCTGTTTCGGACTCGTGGCGGTGTTGCAGTGCCTGAGCTTGCCAGCAGCCTCGGATCCACCAAACGTGGGGTCTTTACCATCGGGATCCGACCGGCGCGCTTTCATGGCGGGGCACGGGTCAAGCCATCCGATGTCGTCGCCAGCCTTCGGCGTCTCAAGGCGCTAGGGAAGCGCTCTTCGCTGGGCGACGCGTTCGACGCGCTCACGTTTGAGGCGAGTAAACGGCGGATCATGGTGCGCGGGCCTGCTGGCGTCGAAGCAGACGAGCTGCGTGCGCTCCTTGCGCGCGCAGAGGCCGCCATCATCCAGAAGGGGATGCCCGGGAAGGGCCGTGCATGCGGAGCGTTTAAGGCGGACGCACAGGGGGGGAGCAGGCGCGTTCTCAAGGCGTTCAACGGCCATCCGGAGGGCCGACCATGGGTCGGTAAAGTCGAGCTCGTGCAGAAGACGAAGACCGACGACGCGCGCGACATGTTCGTCTTTGGCGACGCGGACCTGACCGCGGTGGACCACGCCTCCACCCGCCGCGTTGGTCAGCCGGTGTCCGCGGCATTCTCAAGCTACGTGGCGGTGACGCATCCGTCGCTGAGCGACGCGTCAGCGCGTGAAGTGCGACGCGGCATGGCGGCCCTGGCGAAGTCCGCGCGTCTTGGCCGCTTTGTCGACGCAAAGACCGTCACTGGCGGACTGTGGCCTGACGCGATCGCTCCGAACACCTCTCCGCCGCCAGGCCCAGGGGATGTTCCGCCGCTCGCAGGTCTCACCATCGTGTATCCCGAAGGTGACACGGAGCTTGAGGGAATGGCGCTAGCGCTGCGGGATGCGCTGCGGCCGATGGTCACGGGCACGTCGCGCGCGTTGCCGGTCAAGGGGCTCGGGATCGGTGGGCTACCAAGTCGATCCGACCGAACGTGGGACCTGGCGCTGACCCGGCATGACTGGGCCGCAACGACGCCGTCGATGGCTGTTCACGAGGTGGGTGTGGCCTTTGGTGGCCAGACGCTTTCGGGCGCAGACCTCGTGCGGCGTCGTTATAAGCGTGCGGCGGCGGGGCTCGTGGACCAGGTCGCGTTCATCCCACTCGTTCACGTGACGCGCCCGTGGCTCGTCCGACCCGGGGTCGATATCCACGAAGCCACCCCAGGTGTGCCGAACGTCGCCGACGCATGGCGGCAGCCATGAGGCTCAAGACAAAGCTCATTGCTGCTTTCCTCTTCGTGGCTTGGGTGCCCCTCCTCGGTGCCGTCTGGCTGCTCACTCAAGGCGCCGACGAGCGGTTCGAGGTGGCGTTTGAGCAGCGGGTCTCCGATGTTGAGTCGATCGTGGAGGAGCGCCTAAAGCGCGTGGCGCGCGAGCTGGACCGAGGACTAAGCGCTGTCGCCGAGGATCCGCTCTTCGACAGGATCCTGGTGACGCCGCTGGTTCGCGGGCGCTTCTACAACAACACCGAGCAACGCTACGAGCGCGCGGTGACGAAGGAGACCGTGCGGCTCGTCGGGACGTCGACTTTTGACACGCTGCGCATTGTTGACCTCAAGCGAGGAACCGCGCCGTCGAGCAACGCTGGCTACGTGGTCGCCGTTGGGCACCGCGCGGGCGGCGTTGAGCAGGACGATCTCCTCGTGGTTGAGACCCTCGCTGATGGCGGCAACTGGACGTTCTTCCGTCAGGAGCGAATCAACGCGCCAGATGGCGGCACGCGTGAGGTGTGGACGCTGCAGACTCTCAAGGTCCTTGCGGGCCGCGTCGCATTTGTTGCGGGTCGGATCGTCAACGACGCGTTCATCGAAGACATGCGCCGCGGGGCTGGCAATGGGGCTCAGGCTGCACTCGAAGACGGGGCCGGCGCCCGCATCTTGGCCACCTACGACGGGCCCGAGCCCCCCGGAGATGCGGCTGGCTACCGGGTTGCCAAGACGGTTCTGCGCGGCAACAACAACAAGGGCGAGCCCGTCGCGAACCTCACGGTTCATGTGTCGCGTGGCCAGATGACCGCCGCCCGCAAGCAGCTTTGGTCGACGGCAGGAATCTTGGCAGGCGTCGGAGCACTCATCGCGCTCCTCGTCGGCCTTTGGATTTCGCGGCGGCTGTCTCGGCCGCTTGAGCGGCTTGCAGACGCGGCAAGTGCAGTTGCTGCCGGTGATCGCGACAGGCAGGTCCTCGAGCTTCGCGGGCGCGACGAAGTCGCGAGCCTCACGCGGGCTTTCAACCAGATGACCATCGATCTCTCGTCATCGGAAGAGCGGCTGAGGCAGTCGGAGCGCGTCGCAGCCTGGCGGGAGATCGCACGCCGAATTGCCCACGAGATCAAAAACCCGCTCTTCCCGATCCAGATGTCGATCGAGACCCTCAAGAAAGTCTGGGACCGCAAGCACCCAGACTTCGAGGAGATCTTTGAGGAGTCGACCTCGACGATCCTTGAGGAAGTGGAGCGCATGAAGCGCATTGTGACCGAGTTCAGCGACTTCGCGCGGATGCCGGCGCCTCGTCGCGCTCGCTGCGACGTCAGCGAGACCGTTCGTTCCGTCCTGAGCTTGCACAAGGACGCCGCGCACGGTGCGACCTTGCGCCAGCTAGGCGCCGAGTCACTCGTCGTTGAGGCCGACAGCGATCAGCTGCGCCAGGCCCTTGTGAACCTAGTCCAAAACGGCGTCGATGCCATCGCTGAGGCAGGGCGAGGCGACGACGGCGTTCTCGAGGTGCGCGTCGAGACGGACGACGCGAGCTACTGCCGCATTGTCGTCACCGACAACGGTCCAGGCATGGACGACGAGACCCAGGCCAAGCTCTTTGTCCCGTATTTCACGACGAAGTCGGCTGGCACCGGTCTGGGTCTCGCGATCGTGCATCGGATCGTCGAGGAGCATGGCGGCTCGATCCGTGTGGACTCCAAGCAGGGCGCGGGGACGCGTTTCGTCGTACGCCTGCCCTTGACCGCGTAGGGCGGCGGCGTAGGCACCCAGAGCTTCTGTTACACGGGGGACGACCGCTCCGTGCGCCGCGTCCCCGTTTGTCTGCGCAGACTGGGCGAGCGTCATCGCTGAAGCGTCCGGCTGGCTCGTGTTGCCGATGGCCGTGAACCGTTGCCAAAGAAAAACGGGTCGACGTATAGAGGACGTCGAACCGGAGGGACCCATGGGCAAGAGCCTCAAGCGTATCAAGACGATCCTCAGTGACGGCGAAGCCGGCACGATGCTGACCGTCAAGGGGTGGGTCCGATCCCGCCGGACCAGCAAGCAAGTGAGCTTTCTGGTGCTCAACGATGGGTCGACGATCAAGACGCTCCAAGTCGTGGTTCCAGCAGAGATAGCGACCGCGAGCGTCGTCGACGACATCACGACCGGCGCGAGTGTCAGCATCAAAGGTGAGCTCGTTGAGTCGCCCGGTAAGGGCCAGCGGGTCGAGCTTCGGGCCACTGAGGTCGAGCTATTGGGCTCAGCGTCTGGAGAGAACTATCCCCTTCAGAAAAAAGGGCACTCCATGGAGTTCATGCGCGGCATCGCGCACCTCCGAGCCCGCACCAACACCTTTGGCGCTGTCTTCCGTGTCCGCTCCACGCTCGCTCAGGCCACACACCGGTTTTTCGGCGAGCGCGGGTTCAACTACGTCCACACACCGATCATCACCGCCAGCGACTGCGAAGGCGCCGGCGAGATGTTTGAGGTCAAGACCAGCGGTAAAGACCACTTCTTCGGCCGTGAAGCGATGTTGACGGTCAGCGGCCAGCTCAACGGAGAGGCGCTTGCCTACGGTCTGGGGCTCATCTACACGTTCGGCCCGACGTTTCGTGCGGAAAACTCGCACACGACCCGTCACTTGTCCGAGTTCTGGATGATCGAGCCTGAGATGGCGTTCTACGACATCGACGACGACGTAGATCTGGCCGAGGACTACCTCAAGGCCTTGGTGAACTCGGTCTTTGAGCACAACCCGCACGACCTCGAGTTCTTCAACAAGTTCATCGACAAGAGCCTGGTGTCGACCCTCGAGACAATTCGCGACTCGCGCTTTGAGCGGATCTCCTACACCGACGCCATCGGAATCCTTCAGGCAAGCGGCAAGAAGTTCGAGTTCCCGCCAGCGTGGGGTGATGACCTGCAGACCGAGCATGAGCGCTTCCTCACCGAGGAGCACTTCAAGCGTCCGGTCGCCATCACTGGCTACCCGAAGTCGATCAAAGCCTTCTACATGTACAACAACGACGACGAAAAGACGGTTGCCGCGATGGACGTCCTGGTTCCACGAATCGGCGAGATCGTCGGTGGTAGCCAGCGTGAACACCGCATCGAGCGTCTCGAAGAGCGCTTGCTAGCAGACGGCATGGACCTTGAAGACTACAGCTGGTACCTGGACCTGCATCGCTACGGTGCGGTCCCCCACGCTGGGTTCGGGCTCGGGTTTGAGCGCGCCGTCATGCTCTGCACGGGCATGCAGAACATTCGCGACGTCATTCCCTTTCCGCGGGCGCCCGGTACCGCTGCGTTCTAGCGGCGTTGCCGGAAATGCAAAATCTGATGACTTTGCGATGCGCTCAACGCGGGTCCCAGGGGCGCAGCTCCCGTTGATCTCGAGATCACTCAGGGACTGCGTTCCGTCGTGCGCTTTCTTCGTCGCGCAGAGCCAACCGACCGGCGGTCGGTCCGTGTCTACTCGACGGAGGGCAGCCGGGTCCGGTACGTGGCGTCGATCACCTCGATGAGGTCGAAGACACTGTCCTCGTAGCCCATGGGCTGGTCGGTGTTGCCCCACTTGTCGCTCTGAAGATTGAGAAAGAGGCTACCTCGGTTGCACTCGCGGTTGAGTCGGGCACTCGGAATCTCGCGGACCTCACACGTGTCGTGGGGACCCGTGCAGGTCGGGTCGACGCAAGCACGCATGCCCGCGTCCGCTTCGCTGCAGGCGCACTCGCGAAGCCCTGTGTCGCTATCGCGGAAGCAGCAGGCACCGTCGGGGAACACGACGATCGCTTTGGCGAGGTTACCTTGCTGCATCATGATGCTCGTTGCGAGTGCCGCAGGGGCGAGGTCAAAGGCTGTCTGTCCAAGCCCGTGCATCATGTACAGGACGGGATAGCGCGATTCAGCGTTGTCCTCATGGTTGTAGCCAGGGGGGAGGGCGATCGTGAAGCTCCGCCGCGAGCCGAGTCCCTCGCTGTAGTAGCTCGACTCGAAGCCGGCCGAGAGCTTGAAGCCAGGCGTGAGGTCGGGGCGGGGCAATCGCGAGACCGCAGCGGCCAAGAAGCTCGCGATCCGATTGACAACAGTGACGTCGCTACCAACGTGCTTGCCATCACCCTTTGCGATCTCGCTGTCGGTGGCGTCGGGGTTTCCGTACTCGATGTAGACGTTCTTGCCGATGGCCTCGGCGCTCATGTCGAGGCTCGGCAGGTTCGAGACCAGCTGCGTCTCGTCGAGCTCCGGAAAGAGGGTGCCGGGTCGGTCGGTGAAGCCCTTGTAGAGTGAGACGTCGATGCCCCGTCCGAGCAGTGCGCCCACAAGGTTTCGCGTCGCAACGGCAGCGTGGAGCGCATCTCGGATCCCGGCATCAAACCAGAAGTCGATGCGCTCTAAATCGTCTCGTGGCGCAGCACGAATGAGCTCGACCACGTCGACAGAGAGTACCCGTGAGAACCCCTCGGTGGCGTCCCACTGGCCGTTGCCCTCACCCGCGTCGGCAAAGCCCGAGACAGTCTCTGAGACCCCGTCGAGGCCCAAGTCTGCGTATGGCTCGCCGGCATCAAAGCGTTCGTTTCGCTCCAACCCGTTGGGGTTGTCTCGCCAGTGGTAGTTGTCTCCGTTCGGGTCGCTGCTTGCGTCTGCACTCGCGTCTTCGCAGCCGCCCGCGCCGTCTTCGCGTTCATCGCTGCAGCCATCGGTGCCAACATCCTCGTAGCGCTCCCAGCCATTGAGCACGAGTGGCTCACCGCGGTCGCGCACGCCGTTCTGGTTGATGTCGACGGCAAGGAACGGATCGACAAGCCTGGATGGCGGGGTGTTGGCGTCAAACCATGACGGCAAGAACCCGTCGGTCATCGGACGTGCAATGTCACACACCGGGATGACCGGATGAGCTCCAACTGGATTGTACTCGGCGTTGAACGACCAGCGAGCGGGCACCGCAGGCAGGCCGTCGCGACACTCGCTGACATGGCCTCCGTCGCTTGCCCACCAGTCGAAGTCGACGCCGGCAGGCAAGAGAGGCGTCAGCGGATGTGCAGGTACGGCAAGGTTGCCCAGCGCGGCCGACGCATCCTCAAACACGTCGTCGTAGAAGTTCCGCTCCATGTTGATGCCGTTGGTGTCGAAGTGATACCGATCAAAGCTCTGGGGGAACTCGAGCGGATCGGCCACCGGTCCTGTGCCGCAGAGCGCATCGTCTGAGTTGAGCATGTCGCCAGGTAGCGCCTCGAGGGTCGCAAGATCGCAGAAGCCGCCAAAGTGGAGGCGGCGCATCATGTGGACCATGTAGCGCCAGTTCACGTAGCCGCCGAGCGCGCCGACAACGTCGAAGTCTCCAGGGCGGCGGAGGGCGATCGTGGCAGCCGCGGTGCCCATCGACATGCCGCCAATGACTCGGTGGTTCCATGCGCGCGGCGGTGCGGTAACAGCGTCGACAAGCGCATCCTCGGCAGAGGTGTCGCTTACGTCGGGCTCGCTGCTGTCGTCGTCGTCGACGTCGTCGTCGGATACCCGTGTGTCGACGGATGTGTCCGCGACCGGGCCAGGATCGTCGTCTCCGCAACCGCTCGCTGCGAGCGTGGTCACCACGAGACAGGCACCGACCACGAGGGACTGTAGTGCGTGTTTTGCCATTGAGGCCTCCAGGGGGCTGGAGACTACTGGGTCAGCCTGCTGGACGCCACGCTCGAGTGCGGCGGTGCGGGGCGCAGGCGAACGTTACGCCTTAGGTTTGCCGGCAAAGAAGCCGGCGAACCCACCTGCCTGGCTATCCTTTTTGTGCTGTTCGATGGCGGCTTTCTGGGCGACCCGGCCCGCAAGCTCCAGGTATTGTTTCGACGTCGCCGAGTCGGGGCTGGCGACGACAATCGGCTCTCCGTGGTCGGCGGCGACCGCCGTGACAGAGTCCAGCGGGATTGAGGCCAGCACCTCAAGCGAGAGCTTGGTCGCGTGCCCTTGGACTCGGCTCTCGCCAAAGATCATGTGGGGGGTGTCGCAGTTGCCACAGACGAAGTGGCTCATGTTCTCGACCAACCCCAGCACGGGGGTCTTGGTGATCTCGAGCTGGTTGATCGAACGTCGCACGTCGGCGAAGGCGACATCCTGCGGTGTTGTCACAACGACAGCGCCCGTGACGGGTAGGAGCTGTGCCAGGCTCAGCTGGACATCGCCTGTGCCGGGCGGCATGTCGATGACCACGTAGTCGAGCTCACCCCACTCAACGTCTTCGATAAACTGTTGGAGCGCCTTTCCGAGCATCGGACCGCGCCACACGACCGCCTGATCGTCTTTGAGCATGAAGCCCATCGACATCACCTTGAGACCGTAGCGGTCGATTGGGGCTATCTTCTCGTCGCTGTTGAGACCGGGGCGACGGTTGAGCAGGCCAAGCATGGTGGGCAGCGATGGGCCGTAGATGTCGGCATCGAGCAGGCCGACCGTGGCGCCGTGGCGTGTGAGGCTCACCGCGAGGTTGGTGGCGACCGTGCTCTTGCCGACGCCGCCCTTGCCGCTCACCACAGCGATGATCGACTTCACGCCCGGCATTCTTGGAGCGCGTGCGGCAGCGCCGTTCTGTCCGGCAGGACCACGAGGCGGGGCCTTTCGCACCTCAGCGTCCATCGTGACGTCGACGCTGCTGGCGCCGGCGCCCTCGAGCGCGGCGACAACGTCGGCCTTGATCTTGTCCTTGAGCGGGCAGGCCGGGGTCGTGAGGACCACGCGGACGGAGACGGCATCTCCGTCGACCTTGAGATCCTTGATCATGCCGAGGGTGACGAGGTCCTTCTTCAGGTCCGGATCGTCCACCGTTCGGAGTGCTGCCAACGCTTTGTCTTGGGTCATCGTCGCCATGCCGTCTCCTGATCGTCTATGCTCCCGGCGGCGCGGAACTTAGGGACCCAGAGTCAGCGAGTCAACGTTGTCAGAGGCACGAAACACCGGCGAGTTGCCCATCTACCTCGATCACCACGCGACAACTCCGTGTGCGCCAGAGGTCGTGGACGCCATGCTGCCGTGGCTGAGCGGCCGCTGTGCAAACGCATCGAGCGTCAAGCATGGCCCAGGAAAAGCGGCTGCGAAGGCCGTCGAGCTTGCACGCGTGCAGTTGGCTGAGCTCCTCAGGTGTTCACCGAAGGCGCTCACGTTCACGTCCGGCGCGACAGAGTCGCTCAACCTCGCGCTTCGAGGCACGTTTGGCGCGTACCGAGATCGTGGCGATCATATCGTTGTTGCTGCAACCGAACACCGGGCGGTGCTCGACACCGCTCACGCGCTGAAGGCCGCCGGCGCGAAGGTCTCTCTGGCGCCCGTGGACGGCAGCGGTCAGCTGCAGCCCGGTGTCCTCGACGAGCTTGTGAACGACTCGACCGTGCTGGTCTGCGTCATGGCAGCCAACAACGAGGTGGGCACCATCCAGCCGCTTGCTCCCGTTGTGGCTGCCGCTCATGCGCACGACGCCTTTGCGGTGGTTGACGCGGTCCAGGCGGCCGGCAAGATCCCGCTCGACCTCGGTGCGAGCGGCGTCGATCTTGCGGCAGTGTCGGCACATAAGATGTATGGGCCACAGGGCGTTGGGGCGCTCTACGTTAAGCAGCGGCCCTTCGTGAGCTTGACCCCGCAGCTGGTCGGGGGCGGGCAGGAGCGCGGGCTTCGTGCCGGCACGCTGAACGTCGCTGGGATCGTCGGGTTCGGTGCCGCAGCAGCGCTGTGCCGGCGTGAGATGGCTGACGTCGCCGCGCGCGTGACGGCCCTTCGAGACCGGCTTCAGGCTGAGCTACACGCTGCGTTCCCTAGAGCGCGCCTCAACGGACACCTAGAGGCGCGGCTCCCTCACAACCTCAGCATCTCGATCCCCGGCCTCGACGCCGGCGCGCTGCTCGGCACGGTCGGCGACCGCGTCGCCATCAGCAGCGGGAGCGCTTGTTCCACCACGTCGCTGAAGCCAAGCCATGTGCTGGAGTCCATGGGCATGAAACCTGCGCTCGCCTACGCCACGCTACGCTTCGGCCTCGGGCGTGACACGACCGCTGAGGACGTCGATCGTGCACTGACGTTGCTGATCCCCGCAATCAACGCGCACCGCGTGCTGGCAGTCTCCGATTGAGTGTCGACCGTATGGCTCCTGGCCGGTTTGGCCAGGACGGCACCGGTCGTGCGGCGGTCGTCTTGCATGGCTTCACGGGATCGCCCTACGACGTCCAGCCGCTCGCAGAGTCACTTGCCGCGAGAGGGTGCGCTGTCGAGCTTCCGCTCTTACGTGGGCATGGCGACGGGGTGCCGGGCGTCATGGCAGCAACCCGCGACCAGTGGCGCGACGATGTGGACGCAGCCTGTGCACGGGCTGCTGCGCGGGCACAGACGGACACCGTCGGAGTCGTCGGTTTGTCGATGGGTGCACTCCTGGCGCTCGATGCGGCCTACCGTCTGCCAAGCGTTCAGCGCGTGGCCAGTCTTGCGGCGCCCTTGAGCCTCTCGGCGCCGGCGCGTGCGCTTGCCCGTATCGCTGTCACGAGTGACGCACGCTGGTTGCGCGAGCTGGTCTGGCCGAAGTTTGGTGGCAACGACATCTCAACCCGTGAGCGGCTTCCAGGACCGCGAGGCATCCCGTTTGCGGCGCTCTGGCAGCTTGGAGAGCTGATCGACGAGGTTCGAGCGCAGCTCTCACGCGTGACCTGTCCGCTGCTCATCCTTCACGCCCACCAAGATCACACAGCGACACCCGAGTCGGCGCTGGTGATTGCGTCCAATGCGGGGTCGGCGTCGATCGAGCTTGAGATCGTCGAGCGAGGATTTCACGTGATCACGCGTGATGTAGACGCTGCGGACGTTGCCCGACGCGTGACGTCGTTTCTCGTCCCCTGAACCTGCGAGCACCTGCCCAAAACGAAAAAACGCGCCAACAGGCGCGTTCTTCGTCAGTGCGGCGAGTGCCGCGCGCGAGCTAGGACTTGGAGAAGCCGCCTCGGACTTCCGTGCCCTGCGTGCACTTGAAGCAGGGCTTGTCCTTCTGGTTGAGCGCGTTCGCGTCGACGTACCAGGCAATGCAGTCGAGCACGGACTGTCGCTTGTCGTATCCGCGGCAAAAAAACGAGTTGGGCTCTTCGAAGCTCTTAGGCTGTAGCATCATCGTTCTCCTCCTGTCGTGTCATTGCGTCCCCGAAGCGCCATCAGATGTCTTGGGGAGGGGCGGGTTTAGTCGACCGCACGGTCACGATCAAGACCTGGGCTCGAAATTGTCGCGTCGCGAATCCGACCGTCGATTGACGCTGCGCGTCACAAGCGCCCATAGATGCAGCGCTTCATCCGTTTGGACTATGGTTTCAAGCTGATGACGTGGCGCGTCATGGCGCAGGCGTCGGATTCGACGGCAGGCGCTCCATTCGGATCGCGCAAACGGTTGTCGGTGATGGGGTCTTGGCGGTATGGCTGTCGTCATGCTGCAGCTGGTCGGGGTCTCAAAATCGTTTGGCAAGCGGACGCTCTTCGAGGACGTCTCTTGGCGTGTGCCTGCACGTGGGTGCGTCGGGCTCGTCGGCCCGAACGGCGTCGGCAAGACGACGTTGTTCAAGATCCTCGCAAGCCTTGAGGCGGCCGACGATGGACAGGTGGTCACGTCGGGTCAGTACACGATTGGGTTGCTCGAGCAGGAAGCAGAGTTCGGTGAGCGCTGTCTGCTTGACTCCGCGCTTGAGGCACGCGGCGATCTGCACGAGCTTGAAGCGGAGCGTCAACGGCTTGAGCAAGCGCTCAGCGAGACGCCAGATGACGCGGAGCTCCTGGCCAAGTGGGAGGTCGCTCAGGCGCGCTTTGAGAGCCTAGGCGGCTACACGGCCGAGTCCGATGCCAAGCGCATCCTTGCCGGCCTCGGCTTCGTCGACAGCGACCATGACAAGCCAGCGGCAAGCTTCTCCGGTGGCTGGCGAATGCGAATTCTCTTGGCCCGGCTACTGCTCGCCAAGCCTGACCTGCTGCTTCTTGATGAGCCGAGCAACCACCTCGACCTCATGACGCTCGGCTGGTTCGAGTCGTTCATCTCGTCTTACGAGGGCGCGTCGGTGGTGATCAGCCATGACCGCCACCTGCTCAACCGCATGGTGTCGACCATCGCGGAGCTGAGTCCCCGCGGCCTCACGATTTACCCAGGCAACTACGACCGCTACGTGACGGCGAAAGCAGAGCGCGCAGAGCAGCTCGCTGCGGCCAAGGCGGGCCAGGATCGACAGATCGCCCAGACCGAGCGCTTCATCGAGCGCTTTCGCTATAAGTCGTCGAAGGCTGCTGCTGTCCAGTCACGGGTCAAGGCACTGGAAAAGGTGGAGCGGTTGAGCGGGCCGGATGGGCCAGCACGGTCGAACCTCAACCTTCGCTTCCCGCCAGCCCCACGCAGCGGCAACGAGGTGATCCAGCTCAACGACGTGCACAAGGCGTTTGGACAGAACGTCGTTTATAGCGGCGTTGACGCGGTGCTCTACAGGAAACAGCGCGTGGCGCTTGTGGGGGCTAACGGCGCGGGCAAGTCCACGCTCCTGAAGCTCGTTGGCGGCAGCCTTGCGACAGACCGGGGGTCGGTCAGCCTAGGGCATAACGTCGAGCTCCGGTACTTCGCGCAGCATCAGGTCGATGCCCTCGACCTCACGCGGACAGTGCTTGCGGAGCTTGAGTCCATCACGCCCTTCGACCAGCTGCCGCGGTGTCGTGGCGTCTTGGGCGCGTTCGGGTTTCGTGGTGAGGAGGTCGACAAGCTCGTGGCGGTCCTCTCAGGTGGCGAAAAGGCACGTCTTGCCCTTGCGAAGATGGCGATGCTGCCGTCGAACCTCCTGCTGCTTGATGAGCCCACAAACCACCTCGACATCGAGAGCCGCGAGATCCTCGAGACGGCGCTGATGAGCTACGACGGTACGCTCGTGGTCGTTAGCCACGACCGTGCGTTTGTCGAAGCCGTGTCCGACACGGTCTGGGAAGTTGGTCGCGGCTCAGTGACGGTCCATGTGGGTGGCTACGCCGCGTTTATCGACAACCGCAAGGAGGCACCCCAAGCTCCCGCGGATGCCGTTGTCGCAAGCACGAAGTCGACGCGCGGACAGGACGCCAAGGCACGGAAGCGGCGGGCTGCCGAGCTCCGTAACGAGCATTCTCGCAAGACGCGAGCGCTCCGGAAGGAACTCGAGGCGATTGAAGGCCGGCTTGAAGAGCTTGAGGCCACCCTTGAGACGATCGACGCAGAGCTCGCCGATCCGGCGACTTACGAGCAGCCAGACCGAGCGAGGCAGCTGCAGCTCGACCGAGCCGCAGTGGACACCGAACAGACCGCTGGTATGGAGCGCTGGGAATCGCTGAGCGAGACCCTCGAAGAGCTCGACCAACACCTTGCCGAGCAGCTGGAAGCTGTCGGCTAACGCATCCGCGTGACGAACGCTGACACATGGTCTGGCGTCGTCGCATCGACCCTAGGAGCCCTCATGACCGACACGACCCGTTCTCAGTCCGCGTTTGCCCGCGCCAAGGTCCTCATGCCTGGTGGTGTCAATAGCCCCGCCCGAGCGTGCAGCTCGGTGGGCGTCGACCCGGTGTTCGTCGCAACCGGGGAGGGCGCGCGCGTCGTCGACGTCGACGGCAATAGCTACCTCGACTACATCTGCGCCTTCGGTCCCTTGATCCTTGGCCACCGCCCCCCAGAGGTGGTGGCGGCGATGGAGGCTCAGCTCAAGAGCGGCATCTGCTTTGGCGCACCCACCGAGCTTGAGACCGCTCTGGCGCAGGCCGTCGTTGACGCGGTCCCGGGCGTCGAGCGCCTCCGACTCGTCAGCTCCGGGACGGAGGCGACCATGAGTGCGCTTCGCACGGCCCGAGGGTTCACCGGCCGTGACAAGATCATCAAGCTCGAGGGCAACTACCACGGCCATGCAGACTTTCTGCTGGTGAAGGCCGGCTCGGGAGCGCTGACGCTTGGCAAGCCGAGCTCCGGTGGCGTCACTCCAGGAGCCGCCACCGACACACTGATTGCGCCACACAACGACCTTGCTGCCGTCCGAGCACTCTTTGACGCGAACCCAGACGAGGTCGCAGCTGTCATCATTGAGCCTGTCGCAGGGAACATGGGCGTGGTGCCGCCCAACAAGGGCTGGCTTGAAGGCCTCAAAGAGCTGACCGCCGAACGAGGAGCTCTCCTGATCTTTGACGAGGTCATGACGGGCTTCCGAGTGGCCATGGGGTGTGCACAGGCTCGCTACGGCGTGACCCCGGACATGACCTGCCTTGGAAAGGTCATCGGTGGGGGGATGCCAATCGGCGCCTATGGCGGCCGTGCCGACGTGATGCGGACAGTTGCCCCCGAAGGACCGGTTTATCAAGCCGGCACGAACAGCGGTAATCCAGTGTGCGTCGCGGCAGGGTTGAAGACGCTTGAGATCTTGGTCCGTGACTCGGTCCATGACCACCTCGAAGCCCTCGGTGCACGGCTAGAGGCTGGTTTGCGTGGTGCGTTAGCGGCTGCGGACCTGCCTGGGACCGTCCAGCGCGTGGGCTCGATGATCACTCTGTTCTTTACCGACCACGCCATCGAGCGGGTTGATGACGTCACCCCAGAGTCGGTCGAGCGCTTTGGAGCCTTCTACCGGGCGATGCGCGCTCATGGCGTGATGTTACCGCCCAGCCAGTACGAAGCGTGGTTCATATCGGCCGCTCACACGGAGGCCGATATCGACGAGACAATCGAGGCCGCAAAACAAGCGATTTTGAGCCTCGCTCGCTGAGCCTTGGAAGGCCCGCAAACCCTTGTAAATCGGGGGTTAGCAGCCCCGGTATAGCTTGACGGTGCCTAGGGCCCGTGCTAACGCGGGCGAGCGAAACCCCTTTCGGAGTGGACGTTGGACCCAAACTACGCGCCGTACGTGCCCGTCGTGATCATCGGCATCCTTGTCGTCGGTCTCGCTGCGGTCATTCTGCTGGCGAATCGGTTTCTCGGACCGCGTCGCACGACCCGAGAAAAGGCCATTCCGTACGAGTCGGGTGTCGACCCCGTCTCAACGCCCCGTCAGCGCTTCTCCGTGAAGTTCTACATGACGGCGATGCTCTTTTTGATCTTCGACCTCGAGGTCGTGTTCATCTACCCGTGGGCGGCCCGGTACTCCGAGTTCCTGCGCGACAACGCCTTCGCGCCGATCGCGTTTTGGGGGATGATGTTTTTCGTGACCATCCTGTCGCTCGGCCTGCTCTACGAGTGGAAGCGCGGCGCGATGGACTGGGAGTGAGGGCATGAGCCAAGCCGTCATCGATGCCGTGAAGGCGCGCTTCCCTGAGGCTGTCGAAGAGACCCACGCGTGGCGCGGCGACGACACGCTCGTGATTGCACGCGACTTCTTGGTCGACGTGTGTCGGTTCCTCAAGGACGACCCGGCGATGGACTTCAAGATGCCCATCGACGTCTGCGGCGTCGACTACCTAGGGCACCGGACGCCGCGCTTCGAGGTTGTCTACCACCTCTACAGCGTGACCAAGCGCCACCGCGTCCGCCTGAAGGTGCGGGTGTCGGAAGACGACTGCAGGGTGCCAACGGTCACGACGGTCTGGAAGGGTGTGAACTGGTACGAGCGCGAAGCATGGGACATGTACGGCGTCGTCTTCGAAGGGCATCCGAAGCTAGAGCGCATCCTGATGTACGAAGAGTTCGAGGGGCATCCGCTCCGAAAAGACTATCCGCAGCGGGGCTATCAGCTCCTCATGCCGATGCCGACCCTGATGGACCGGTAGGGGACCCATGGCTGTAGCGCTCGACCCGAACGAGAAGCTTGCGAAGCAGGACGACCACCTGCACTCGGAGTACATGACGGTCGCGATGGGGCCCTCGCATCCAGCCACTCACGGCACGATGCAGATGATCCTGACGCTCGACGGCGAGACGGTGGTCGATGCTGACGTCAAGATCGGCTACCTGCACCGAGGCTTCGAGAAGATGGCCGAGGTTGTCCAGTACAACCAGGTTATCCCCTACACCGATCGACTCAACTACGTCTCGCCGCTGTGCAACAACGTCGGCTACTCGCTGGCTGTCGAGAAAGCGCTCGGTATCGACGTGCCGGACCGCTGCAAGTACATCCGGATGATCTGCTGCGAGATCAGCCGCGTGACCGACCATCTCACAGCCCTCGGGGCTGGCGCTCTTGAGCTTGGCGGCTTCACCCCGTTCCTCTACGCGGTCCAGGCGCGTGAAGAGCTGTGGAACGTCGTCGAAGAGCTCACCGGCGCGCGGATGACCACGAGCTACACGCGCGTCGGCGGCCTGCGGCACGACCTCACCGACACCTTTGAAGCCAGCTACCGACACGCTCACGCTGAGGTTGTCCGGCTGATGGTCGACGTCGACAAGCTGTTGACTCGAAACCGAATCTTCTACGACCGCATGGCCGGTGTCGGCGCGATTAGTGCCGAAGACGCCGTCGACTTTGGGTTTTCAGGACCATGCCTTCGTTCGACGGGTGTCGACTACGACGTTCGCGTCGCCGCGCCCTATCTCCACTACGACCGTGTCGAGTTCGACGTGCCTGTGGGAAGTACCGGCGACAACTACGACCGCTACCTGTGTCGCCTCGCAGAGATCACCCAGTCGTTTCGCATCATTGACCAGTGCTTTGCCCAGATGGAGCCGGGCCCGGTCAATGTGGACGACTGGACGGTGGTCTTGCCTCCGAAGGAGCAGGTCTACAACACGATCGAAGGCATGATCGCTCACTTCAAGCTGGTCATGGAGGGGGTCAAAGTCCCGTCGGGCGAGGTGTACAGCTACACCGAAGCTGGCAACGGAGAGCTGGGCTACTACATCGTCAGTGACGGCAGCGGTCGTCCTTGGCGAGTGAAGGTGCGGCCGCCGTGCTTCTCGATGATGCAAGCCCTGCGGCCCATGATCGTCGGTAGCCTCTTGGCGGACATCGTCCCCACCTTCGACACCATCAACATGATCGGCGGCGAGATCGACCGGTAGTCGGTGGAGACACCGGCTCGGGACGAGCGAAGCAACGACGGAGATAGCGCGCATGCCAACCATGACCATCGACGGGCAGGAGATCACGGTCGACCGCGGCACCACGGTGTTGCAGGCCGCGACCCAGCTCGGGATCGACATCCCGACGTTTTGCTACCACCCGGGCCTGACCATCGTCGCCAACTGCCGAATGTGCTTGGTTGATACCAACAAGTCTCCCAAGCCACTGCCGGCCTGCCACGCCACGGCGATGGACGGCATGGAGGTCTGGACCCAAAACGAGAAGGTCCAGAAGGTCCGCAAGTCGGTCCTTGAGTTCATCTTGGTCAATCACCCGGTGGACTGCCCAATCTGCGACCAAGCGGGCGAGTGTGTGCTCCAGGACCACTACTTCAACTTTAGCGCCCAGCCGAGCCGTCTCTTCCACCGCAAGCAGCACAAGCCAAAGGCCAAGGTCTTGGGCCCGGACATCATGCTCGATGCCGAGCGCTGCATTCTCTGCACGCGCTGCGTTCGCTTTTGCGACGAGATCGCAAAGACGCCGCAGCTCACGGTGGTCAACCGAGGCGAGCACTCGGAGATCACGACGTTTCCTGGCGAGGAACTCGATAACCCTTACGCCATCAACGTCGTCGACATCTGCCCTGTCGGCGCACTGACGAGTCGAGACTTCCGCTTTCAGACCCGGGTCTGGTTCCTGCAGACGGGCCGGAGCGTCTGCCCGGAGTGCAGCAAGGGCTGCACCATTCGCGTCGACACGTTCGAAGGGGTTCCCCGGCGCTACAAGCCGGCGCACAACCCTCAGGTAAATGACTGGTGGATGTGCGACACCGGGCGGCTCAGCTACAGCGACTACCTCGACAATCGCATGGAGGGACCGACGACGACGGTCGACGGCAAGCGCCGGGTTGCCGACACTGAGTCAGCGGTCAGAGGTGCTGTGGAGATCCTGCGAAAGGAAGGAGCCGGCAAGGTCGTCGTGGTGGTCTCGCCGTGGTTCACCAACGAAGATGCCTACCTCACGGCACGTCTTCTGAAGGGGCCGCTCTCGGGTGCCGCCGTGTACATGGGCGGTCGCCCTGACGGAGTCCAGGACGACATCCTCATCGAGGCCGATAAGAACCCGAACCGCCGTGGAGTCGCCGAGATCTTCAACGCGGTGGGCGTAAGCTACGCCCCACTCAGCGCGCTGAGCACAGCAGGCAAGACCACAGCGCTCATCTTCGGGGACAATCACGGTCTGTCCGACGCGCAGCGGGACCTGCTTGGCGGTCTCGACCATCGCATTGTCGTTGGCGCGTTTATGACGCCGCTGTGGCGTCAGGCCACCGTGTTCTTGCCGGCGCGAATCCACTGGGAAAAGGACGGCAGCTTCACCAACGTCGACGGTGTTGTTCAGCGGCTGGAGCGTGTGGTGAAAGCCGCAGCGACCGCCAAGTCTGACGGCTGGTACTCGATGAAGATGGGGTATGCTCTGGGTGGCGGCTACCGCTTCGACACGCCAGGCGCGGTCTTTGATGCGCTCTGCCACGACGTGCCAGGGTTTGCTGGCATGAGCTACTCGCGCTTGGGTGACCACGGAATGGTGCTTGGCTCGGGCGAGCCACCGCTCGTCCCGAGCCCGGACGTCGCAACCGACGGGCCAGCCTTGGAGGCAGCACCATGAGCATGGGTGAACTCATCCTGTGGGGACTGGTCAAGTTCGTCTGCATTGTCCTCGGCTGGGTGATGCTCGTAGCGACCGTGCTGACACTGATGGAGCGCAAGCAGTCAGCGGCGATGCAGAACCGCGTCGGCCCAAACCGGGCTCTCATCTTCGGCAAGAAGTTTCCGCTGTCGGCCTTCTTAGGCCAGATACTCGCGGATGCGCTCAAGGTCCTCTTCAAAGAGGACTACGAGCCGGTCAACGGCAACAAGTGGCTCCACCGGATTGCGCCAGCGTTAGGCCTTATCCCCGCGATGCTCATGTGGCTGGTGATCCCTTTCGGTCCGGGGCCTCCTCCGGGCGTTGAGGGCCACCACTGGTTCCAGATGGCCGACCTGAACGTCGGCATCATCTTCATCTTCGCCATCGCGTCGATGTCGGTGTACGGCGCGACAATCGGTGCTTGGGCCTCCAACTCCGCGTTCTCGCTGCTGGGCGGGCTCCGAACCGCAGCCCAGATGATCTCCTACGAGGTGACGCTTGGCCTGAGTCTGGTCGGCATCTTCATGATCTACGGCAGCGTTCAGCTCAACGACATCATCTGGGCTCAGGGCGACATGGCTTGGGGCATTGTCACGCAGCCGCTCGCGTTCGTGCTGTTCATGGTCGCTGCAGTTGCTGAGACCAAGCGCGCGCCTTTCGACCTTCCAGAGGCGGAGAGTGAGCTGGCGGCGGGCTACTTCACCGAGTATTCGTCGATGCGCTTCGCGGTCTTTAGCCTCGGTGAGTTTATTGGGATTGTCGCGGTCGCAGCGATCGCCGCGTGCGTCTTCCTCGGCGGCTGGCAGATCCCGTGGGTCGAGACGCCACTGCTCGCTGACGGCACGGTTGACTACGGCTGGCTAACGGTCGCGCAGGTCGCCATCTTCCTGGTCAAGATGGTCTTCATCATCTGGCTGCAAATGCAGATCCGCTGGACGCTGCCGCGCTTTCGCTATGACCAGCTCATGAAGCTTGGTTGGGTGTACTTGCTGCCCTTGGCCATCTTCAACCTCGTGATCACCGCATTGGTGATGTACGTGCTCCGCTAGTAGGGAACTGCCCGAGCGTAGCTCGCGGCCGCTCCTCGCATCCCGTGATAGACCCGTAGGAACGTTCAAATGGCGACCGTACAAGTCGAGAGACGCGAGCTCACGCTGGCCGAGAAGCTGTACATCCCTGAGGTCGTGCGAGGCCTGGTGGTAACGACGCGGCAGATGCTCAAGAACGCGTTTGGAAAAAAAGACGTCGCGACCATCCAGTACCCTGAGGTCAAGAAGGTCTATCCGGACCGGTTTCGCGGCCGCCATCGGCTCACGACACGTGAAGACGGAACGGTCCGATGCGTCGCTTGCATGCTGTGTTCGACCGCGTGCCCCGCGAAGTGTATCCACATCGTAGCCGGCGACCGTGGCGGCGCCGATGTCGAAAAGTACCCGATTAGCTTCGAGATCGACCTGCTCGTGTGCGTCTACTGTGGCTTCTGCGAAGAGGCGTGCCCGTGTGATGCTATCCGCATGGACTCCGGCCGCCATCCGCTGCCGTCGTTCTCTCGGGATAAGCAGCGCATTCACAAGGTTCAGCTGCTCGAAGACGGTGTGCGCTCGATCGCGCGCCAGGGTGGCGAAGGGACCTAGTCCTAGCCCGTGCTTTTGCGCGCCGAAGGGGCAGGCGGGTGGCGGCCGCCTACTGCGGCGGCTTTTCGGTGATCACCGGAATGTCGGTGGATGCCCCGTCGCTCTCATTGTCGGCCGGGTCGACCAGGGCTGGTACGGGTGGGGGGAGCTGGCGAGGCCATCCCTCCGGCTCGGCTGTGATCACCACACGGGTGACGCCGCCAGCACGCTCTAGCGGCAAAGGCTCAAGCGCGCGTCCGCGACACGGCCCTGCGACGCAGCGGCCGTCGTCTAGACGGAACTGGGCACCGTGTGACCAACACACAAGCGCCTCGCCGTCTTCCCGGTGGATGTGCCGGTCGCCGAAGTCGAGGGTGAAGAGCGCATGAGGGCAGCGGTTTACGTACGCACGAAGCGTCTCTTGGTGGCGCACGACGAATCCCTGAAGGGCCTCGCCGCCACGGGTGAACTCGAAGAACTCTGCGCGCGAGCCGTCGACATCGCTGACGTCAACGATGACGTCAGTGGTGTCGGCGACCGGCTCGTCGTCATCCCAGTCGTCTTGCTGGCCGCTCAGTGGCCGACGCCCTGGTCTTCCAGCCACTTCTCAGCGTCCATCGCGGCCTGGCAGCCGTTGCCGGCCGCTGTAATCGCCTGGCGGTAACGTGTGTCCGCAACGTCACCGCATGCGAAGACGCCCTCGACGTTGGTGCGGGTATTGTCCGTGAGCAAGATGTAGCCGTGGTCGTCGGTCGTGATCTGGCCGCCCAAGAACCCAGTGTTTGGAATGTGGCCGATGGCGAGGAAGATACCGTCGGCTTTCACCTCGGTCTTCTCGCCAGTGACGGTGTCCTCAAGCACGGCACCAGAGATGACTTTGCCGTCCTCGCTCTTGTACTCGACGATCTGCTTGTTCCAGACGACCTCGATCTTGGGGTTCGACAGCGCCCGATCCTGCATGATCTTGGACGCGCGGAAGTGGTCTTTGCGATGAACCAGCCGCACACGGCTCGCGAAGCGCGTGAGGAAGTGCGCCTCCTCCATCGCCGAGTCTCCGCCGCCGACGACAAGGATCTCTTTGTCCCGGAAGAAGAACCCGTCGCATGTCGCGCAGGTCGACAGGCCGTGGCCTTGAAAGTTCTCTTCGTTCGGCAGACCAAGCCAGCGCGCAGACGCGCCAGTGGCGATGATCAGCGTGTGCGTCTTGTAGGTGGTTTCACCGACGGTCACCTTGAAGGGACGCTCAGAGGTATCGACGCTGTCGACGTACTCGAACTGATGCTCAGAGCCAAAGCGTTCGGCCTGCTTGCGCATAACGTCCATCAGCTCCGGGCCCATGATCCCGTCGGGGAAGCCGGGGTAGTTCTCGACATCGGTCGTGATGGTCAGCTGACCACCGGGCTGGAGGCCTTCAAAGACCATGGGAGCCAGGTTTGCACGGGCAGCGTAGATGGCTGCTGTGAGTCCAGCGGGGCCTGAACCAATGATGATCACGTTTCGTGTGTCGGACACGTTCACTCCAGATGTGATGGTGCTCGGGCGGCATCATGCCGTCGCAGCTGTGTAGCACTACGCGTCTCTGTTGACGATGGTTGCAATTTGGTTCGTCGAACGACGGATTTTTCGTCCGCCAGCTGAACAGGGACCCCTCGCTCACCGCCGCAATAGGCGGTTTCGCCGTGCTACTCGGTGTAGAACGGAGCCCAGAGCGCGCGTGCAGCGGCGGCCATTCTTGCCGGATCAGAGACGATCGGGCCTTCCCAGTGGGAGGTCAGCTCACGGCCATCAAAGGTCACACCGCGAAACGCCTCGCCGTGCGCTTTGTGCGCCCCCAAGACGGCTGTCCAGACGCTAGGGGCAACCAAGCGCTCGAGGTGGGCACGATCGTTGGTGACGATGTGGAGCACGCCAGCAAATCGCGCTTCGACGAGCGGTACGCGTGAGACCTCCGGGCCGCCGGCGTTGCCCGTCTTCAGCGACCACGGAGGCAGCGGCGTGCCTTGCCGACATACCTTGAAGGCGAGCTCTGTGCCGGGCCCAAGTGCACTCAGAGCGGCGCGCATCGACCCACGAGAGCGGCCACGGGCAAAGTCGATAGCGATCGGTTGCCTGCCGTCGTGAACGACAACGCGTCGCTGAGAGACTTTCGCGCCCGGTAGCGAGAGCCAGTGTCCAGCGAGGCCCGTGATCACAGCGCCCGGTCCGCGAGCGTTGAACCACGCGAGGTAGATGCCAGCGCCAGCGAACACCGTCGCCGCGGCGCTTGCCCAGAGGGTTCCCGACGACGTTGATGCGCTGAGAGCCAGTGCAACCGCCCCGAGGGCGCCACCAATGAGAAGGCGAGGGGGCCATGGGGAGGGACTCATAGGTCTGAGTGACCACACCAGCGCGGCGACGTCACGCCTTTTGCTCCCATCGCCTGCATGGGCGTTCGTCGACGGCCCAGCAACGATGTCAGGGCGTGAAAGGGATCAGCAGGTCGACAAAGCCGTTGTCGCCAGTGGTCCCCTCGCTCAAGAGCTGCGGTGGTCGGTCGTCGCCGTTGGCCTGGTAGAGCTCCACGGTCACGCCAGGTAGGTACTCGCCGCTGGGTCGTGCCACCGTCACATGGGCGAGGCTCGGCTGCGCGAGGCGGATCGGCAAGTCGAAGAGCCCATTGACGACCACGTTTTGGATCGTCTGCGGCGGGGCGCCGGTCGATGGATCGGGGACGACGCGTATGTCGTAGACGCCGGGATCAACCACTAGCACGAACGCACCGGTCTCGCGCAGCGGCGCTTGGAATGGCTGCGGCGCGATGCTGAGAACGCTCTCTGCGTCCTTCGTTGCCCGCCGGGTCGCGATGATCTTTCCTTCTGAGACCAACGCGCCGAATGCGTCGCGAACGGTGCCTTCAACCGGAACCCGGCCGGAGAGCTCAACGGTTGTGGGCCCCTCGTCGGGCGTGAGCGTCAGCTTTCCTAGCCACGTCGCCCAGGTCGACTCGGCAGGGGGCGTGATGAGGCACTCGTAGGCCCCAGGGAGTGCTTCAAACCGCGCGACGCCATCTTCGTCCGTTGTGGTGGCGCGTCGCAGGGTCCCCGAAGCAAGGTCGCCGACGGCGGTGACGGTCAAGCCTGGCAGCGGCTGCTCACCGTCACCAAGGTCCCCAGTCACCGTGAGCTCGACGGTGAAGGGCGTCGCGCCGGTCGCGGGTGCTGGGAGGATGATGTCGTAGGTTCCGTCGATGGCGCTGACGTCGATCGGCTCGGTCACGTAGTCCGGCAGGAGGGGGGCGTCATCGCCGGATGGGGGCTGTACTTTGAAACGAACAATGGGCGTGGTCGCGGTGTTGATGAGTGCTTCGTAGGCGCCTTGAGGACCTGCCGTGACGATCGAGATGACCGCACCCTGTTCGTCGAGCGCGACGACCTTGGAGTCGCGATAGTCGACATCGTAGAGCTCGCGTCGCACACGGCCCGTCACCTTCGTGTAAGCGGCGCGCTCCGGCATGTCGATGGCGAGGACGCGAAAGCTCGTGCCCTCGCGGCCGACTCTCTGTGGCAGCTCTGAGACGTCGAACGTAAACCGGTGGCGCGGGATGGTGCGGTCGCTTGGCCGGAACGTTGCAACGTACTCGCGCCCTGGCAGCGCCTGGACCGTGAACCCGTAGCCATCTGCATCTACGCCTGCGTCCGACGTCGCTGTGAACTGGTGCTCGAAGCCGTCAATGTCGCCAGGTGCGTTGAGCACGAGGTCGCCCGGAAGGTTCACCGTTGCCGCATCGTCGATGGGAACCGCGACCCCGCGCAAGACTTCCGGCTCAAGCAACGTCACCAGCCGGTCCGGACCGAGGGTCACGGAGAAGGCAGGGAGCTGTTGCGGCAACAGTCCGCTGTTGGCGGCTGGCAGAAACCTCGCCAAGAGCGCGATGCGGTTGGGGGCTGGATTGACGCAGTGGTCGAACTCGCAGCTTAGGCCGCCTGTGCACTCAAAGTCGTTGCGGCACTGCACATCGACCGGTTCCCCCTCGATGCCGAGGTCGCCACAGCTGGCGACAACAGCGGTGCAAGCTGCGGCTGCGAGGAGCCGATGCGCAAGGTACATGGCATGCGTCATTGGGGCGCCTCCACATCGACATACCAGCTGACGATGTCCAGGGTCGTGGTGGGGTCGTCCACGGTGCGTGCGTCCATCGCGTTCGCAAGGCTCTTGGGTCGTCGGTCCATCACGACCACCTCAATGAGGATGGGCCGATCGCCCGACAGGGCCGCCCTTGGGTGGTCACATGCGAAGTTAAAGACCTCGGTGTCGGTCTGGGCGAACTGTCCGCCGTCTGCGTCGCTGTAGTTGACGTACCAAGTTACGAAGAGCTCGTCGTCGTCGGGGTTGATGATGGCGGAGCGAATGTCGAACTCGATGGCCGTTCCGGGGCATTCACCAACGGTCTGGTAGCCGTCGATGGGCCGGATGGCTGTTCTGTCTACGTGGGTCTGCATGTTCTCCGCGGTCGCGAACTCAAAGTCTGGTGGGATCAGGCATCCAGGCACCAACCCGACCATCAAAAGGACAGCAAGCAAGAGTGGTGCCAACAGACGAGCAGGCCCACGTGTTGCGGGCGGACTCGACGAACCCTTATGGCCAGGCGCGCCTCGAGTGGGGCGGATGTGCGACATCTGTGTCACAGGACTTCAGTGCGTTCCTTTTCGAGGTGACGAAAGATCGTCCGCGGGTCGACGTCGAGATCACGGGCCGTCTTGGTGCGGTTGCCGTCGTTGAGCGCAAGTACCTGATTGATGTAGCCGCGTTGCCAGTTCTCCCGAGCATCGGCGAGCGGCAGGATAGGCTCGAACATGGTGTCCTCGAGATCGAGCTCGGTCGGCGTTATGACACCGTTGTCAGAGAACACGACGGCCTTCTTGATGCGGTTCTCTAGCTCGCGGATATTGCCGGGCCAACGCCAACGTTTCAGAGCGCGCGTTGCGTTTTGGGAAAGCGTGCAGTCACGCCCCGCGATCGCCTGTCCATAGCGGCTGAGAAAGTAGTTGGCGATGAGCACGATGTCGTCGTCTCGCTCCCGCAGCGGCGGTAGGTTGAGGGAGACGACGTTGAGTCGGTAGTACAAGTCTTCGCGGAATCTTCCCTCGGCGATCTCGTCGACGAGGTGCTTGTTCGTTGCTGCGAGGAAGCGAACGTCGATGGACTCGCCGCGGGTGTCGCCGACCTTCATCACCGTCCGCTCTTGGATCGCGCGCAGAATCTTCACCTGAAGCTGCAGCGGCATCTCGCCGATCTCGTCGAGGAAGAGCGTCCCCTTGTTGGCAGCCTGAAACGTGCCCTGAGTTGTGGCGACTGCGCCGGTGAAGGCGCCTCGCATGTGCCCGAACAGCTCGCTCTCAAGGAGGTTTTCAGGGATCGCCCCGCAGTTGATGACAACGAAGGGGCCGTCGGCACGGTTGCTGCGCTGATGGATGGCGCGAGCGACGAGCTCTTTGCCTGTTCCGGTTTCGCCTTCGACCAGCACCGAGATGTCGGTCGTGGCGACACGGTTGATCTTTTTGAAGATGTCGCGCATCGCATCGCAGGCACCGATGATCTCGCCGAAGCGACGCTCGGCGAGCTCCGCGCGTAGCCCCTTGATGTGTGAGACCAGCTCGTTGCGGGCAACAGCCGTGTCGAGAATCAACCCGGCCTCGACAGCGAAGACATTGACGACTTCTAAAAGCTCAGGAGTGAAGTGGTTGATGGCGTTGTCGTTGCCCAAGTAGAACAGCCCGAGCGTCGAGCCGCGTGCGGTGAGGGGCACGCACATCACGCTGCAGAGCTTTAGGTTCATCACGCTGTGCGACGTTCGGAAGTGCGTATCACTGAGGGCGTCGGCAACGATCAGCGGCTCGCCGGTCGACAGTACACGCTGAACGATCGAGTCGCTGACGGCCGCGTCCGCGTCAGCGATCGCATCTCGGTCGACGTTGCGGGACGCATGCACCCGCGCCTCTCCGCCGAGGGTCAGCAGCAGGAACGCTTTGTCTGCTCCGGTCAAAGCGATGAGCTCGTCGAGCAGTGCCTCGAGGATGTCGTCGAGCTTCTGCATCGACATGAGCTTCGTTGCGAAACGGTGGAGGGCCTCGAAGCGATCCAGGTCGAAGGACTGGCCGTTGGCCTTGGTGCTCGCTGTCAGATTGTGGTCGTAGTACACGAACCGAAGGATATGGTCGCCGATCTGCACCACATCGCCATCCGTGAGCTTGTGGCTACGCCGCTTCTTGCCGTTGATCACGACCTGGGCGCCGGAGTCAGCCGGTGAGATCGTAAACGTCTGCTTGTCGTAGACGATGTGAGCATGGTGGAGCTCGGCGCCAGCACCGGTCACGACGATCTCGTTGTCCGGAGCCGCGCCGATGCGAAGGACGCGGCGCTCCAATGGGTAGATCATCGGCGGGGTCAAGTCGGCGTTGTGGAGGACGATGCTCGCCATTGAGGCTCCGAGATCAGCGCTTGGGAGGTTGTGGGATATGAGCGTTGAGGGTCGACGCGCACCGCACGACGACGCGTGTGTGCCGAATCATACGAACGCGACCACTGCGCGTCCATTGCCTCGGGTCGCATCGCGTCCGTCAGTCAGGCGCTGACGCCCTGCACAGAGTGGATCGCGGCCCGAACGCGCTGAGTCCAAAACAAGCGCTCTTTCCGGCTGCGGCTTTGGCGATGCCCTCGACAGCGACGTCCGTGCGTTCGCTTCGCTCACCTGGACTCGACGATGCACGCATCGCCTTCGTCCAGCGGAAGCCGCTGGCAAAGGCATCGCCT
>CALHXW010000287.1 GCA_938040325.1 uncultured bacterium
CCGTCGCCTTGCTTGTTGCGACCGTCGCCCTTGCGGCCGTCGTTCTGCTTGCGGCTGTCGCCCTGCTTTCCGTCATCGCGACTTCGGCCATTGTTACGCTTGCGACCGCCGTCGTTGCGCCTGCCATCGCTGCGACGCCCGTCACCGGCGCGATTGTCGCGACGTCCGCCGCCTCGGCGGTCATTGGAGCGTTGGTTGTCGTTCCTCTGAGCACGCGGCTGCTCTGCACGTACCTCCGGTTTCGGCGCTTCGACGACCGGCGGTGCGCCAAGCGCTTCACGCTCGGCGATGTAGGCCTGCACTTCTTCCTCGACCGACTGGCCGGTGAAGAAGGTCCGAATCCGACCAAAGAACGACATGCCCTCTCGCCGAATGCGCTCTTTCTCCTTGAGAAGCTCAAGCTCGGCGGCGGCGGCCTTGGCCCTCGCCTCGTCCTCCTGCTGCTTGCGCAGCGACGCATCGGCCTCGTGCTGAGCTGTCAGCACCTCGCGCTCTTTTGCCAGCTCCGCCTCGAGGTCTCGGTTGACCTGCTCGATGGCGTGACGCTGAGCAAGACCGTCTGTGGTCGCACGCCACTCCTTCATCTCGATGTCCACCGGCTCGTCGACGTCCAGCTCTGACTTGTTCGTCTCGCTTCGGACAAGGTCGACACGCTGAAGGATGCGACGCGGACGCTTGGACTTGCCGCTGGGGCGCGTCGTCATCTCGATGAACGCCTCCATCGGAGCCACGCGCTTGTCGCCTTCGATCTGCAGGCTGGTGCCAGACTCGGCCTCAAGCTCGAGCAGGTCACGGCGCTTCTTGTTGAGGATGTAGTTGGCGAGCTCCACCGACATCTGCGCCTTGAGGTGCATGTAGCTGCCGCGAATCACAAACTCTTTGATGCGACGCAGGATGTAGAGCGAGCTCGACTCGACGCTGCGGATCTGACCGCTGCCGCTGCAGTGAGGGCACGGCGTGAAGCTCCCCTTCATGAGGGAGCTCTGCAGGCGCTGGCGGCTGATCTCCATCAGCCCAAACTCGCTGATCCTTGAGAACTTGACCTTGGCCTTGTCGTTGGCGAACGAGTCGGTGACTGCTTGCTCGACCTTCTTGATGTTGCCGCGCTCGCGCATGTCGATGAAGTCAGCCACGATCAGGCCGCCGCGGTCTCGAATCTTGAGCTGCCGCGCGATCTCTGCGGCCGCTTCCAAGTTGGTCGTCAGCGCCGTCTGCTCGATGTCGTCGGTCTTGACGCGGCCGGAGTTGACGTCGATGGCGACGAGCGCCTCGGTCTGGTCGATGACGATCGACCCGCCAGACGGGAGGTCGATCTTTCGCGCGAAGATGTCGTCGATCTGGTCTTCGACCTGGTAGCGCGAAAAGAGCGGGCGAGCGTCTTTGTAGAGGGTCACGCGGTTGACAAGGTCGGGCGCCAACACCGTGCAGAAGTTCCGGATCTCCGTGTGGGACGCCTTATCGTCGACGATGATCTCGTCGATGTTGTGGGTGGCGTAGTCCCGGATGAAGCGCAGCGCAATACTGCGCTCGATGTGGATGAGATCAGCGCCGCGCGTCTTCTTAAAGCGGTCCTGCAGGTTCTCCCAGAGCTTCGTGAGGTAGCTGAGGTCGAGGCGCAGGTCCTCTTCCTCGCGGCCAAGGCCCGCGGTTCGAACGATGACGCCGAAGCCCTCCGGAACATCGAGACCGCTGACGATCTTCTTAAGCCGCGTGCGCTCGTCGCGGGGCATCCGCCGCGAGACCGTCTCTTTCTCCGAGTCGGCCATCAGCACGAGGTAGCGCCCAGCCAACGACAAGTTGGTCGTCAGCGCCGCGCCTTTGCTGCCGATCTCGTCTTTGACGATCTGGACCATGAGCTCCTGCCCCTGGTGCAGGAGGTCCTTGATCGGTGGACGCGTGCCGCGCAGCGCAGCCGGGTAGTATCGCTCGTGGATCTCAGAGACAGGCAGGAAGCCCTGCTTCTCTTCGCCGTAGTCAACGAACGCTGCCTGGAGGCTGGCGTTTACGCGGTGCACGACCGCTTTGTAGATGTTGCCCTTGTTGGTATCGACGCGTGCAGTGTCGATCTCGAGGTTCTGCAGTCGTCCTGCCTCGACGAGTGCGACGCGTGTCTCCTCGTGGGCCACGTTTACTAATAGCTTCTCTGCCATGTCCGATTCCTTTTCGGGGACATGGAGGTCGGCGCCAACGTCGCGGGCGAACCCGGCGTTCAGGTGGTTCGGCTAACTCGGTAGATGACGTCGCAGCCGCAGCCGCGTCTGATCATCAGTGTCAGGTTCCAAACTCGCACCATCTTCGCCAGTCTCACTATCGACACTTGGCGTGACGTCCTGTGTCCCATCGTTGCCAGCCGCGTCCGTCGGTTCCGGGCCTTGGCCCTCCGTCGTGTCCGCTGTCGCTGGGGATTGGGGTTGTTCTTGCTGAGAATCGACGCTGTCGGTTGCGTCGTGCACGTCATCGGACGTGCTATCTTCGTCACTAAAACCGTCTGTGCCCACAACGTCAGGACGCGAGACCGGAACTTCCGGCATCTCTCCGACCGACCCAGCGGGGACGCAGCGGTCGCCAGTGGTCCCTTCTGGACACACCGACTCGCTTCCACATGCCGCGACGAGCGCGACCCATAACCATCCAGCGCACGCCAACAAGCACAACCGCTTGTGCGACGTTGCCGTGCGCGCGAATCTCAATTCCTCGTGTTTCGCTTGGTCGGCCAACAGCACGAGCTCCGAACCGCGGCGGCGGTTCCTCTCAGCAGCTGATTGCACGCGACGTACGCGAATTCCCAAGTTCCGTCCTAGGCGAGGTGTGGCGTTGCGGCAGTCTCTGACCTACCTACCACGGGCCGTGGGCGTAGCCTACTTTGCCCGCAATGTCAATTCGCGATCCACGCGAGGAGACGCAACCGAGCCCTGTCAGCTGTGCTACAGCCTGCTCCGACGCGCGATCGACGCCCCCACTGGCGAGGGCGTCAGGTCGCTGACGCCCCTTTTCGCTGCGCCCGCCGCCGAAGCGGTGTATTGGGTGGGCCATGAGCGGCTCCGACCAAGCGACATCACTCGGCGTTCGAGCGCGGCAGCTTGGGCTTGTCGTGCTAGCGACCCTACTGATTGCAACGATGTTTCATGTCGCTGTGACGCCGACGGCGCTCGACGTGTCCGAGGTGGATGCACTTGTCGGTTCGGTTCAGGTCGCTGACCATCTCACGCTCGACGGCGACGCGCCGCTCGGTCAGCGCCTTGTCCGTGGGTTCACGACAACCCCGGAGCGTGGCGCTCATCTGGGGCTGAACTCGCAGAAAGCCGACAGCGTCGCGGTTGCCGAGCCAGCGTGGCCCCGCTGGGTGGGCGCAGTCGGCATCATGCTGGGACCGTCCAGCGACGGTGCGACGAACCTTCGCCGTGCTGGGACGGGTGCGGCTCTCGCCCTTGCGTTCGCGCTCGTCATCCTCCTCACGATGCGCCTCGGCGCTGGACGCTTCGTCGCCATCGCCACGGGCTGCTTGGTCCTGATCTCGAGCGGCGTCATGGACGCTGCGGCGGGCAGTGGCTACGGCGCGGCTGCCGCCCTCGCCATGGCCCTCTTCTTGTGGGGCGGACAGCGCGTGGTTGACGGGCGCGGCGCGTGGCTTGCCGCGCTTGGAATGGGCCTTGCGGCCGCCACTCACCCTGGTGCAGCTGTGTTGGTCGTTGTGCTCTTTGTCGCGTTCGCCATCTCGCGACGGGCGTCGGACTCGCTCGACGAGCTCACCACCGCCGAGCGTGAGCGCCTCGACAGGCTGGGAATGATCACTGCGCTGCCAAGCGATGTGAACCGCGAGCGAGGCCTGCTGGACTTGCCAGCAGCTCCGGTGAGCCTCTTTCTGAGCCCCATCGTCGCCGTCGGCGTGCTCATCGTCGCGTTTCCGTCGATGTGGCCGGACCTGGGCTCCCGCTTCGGGCTTTGGTTCATCGAGGGTTTCTCTGTGACCGCGGAACCCCACAGCATGGCAGGCGTCGCTCTTGACCCTCGGGCTGCACGCGGCGCGACCAGCTGGATGGCGCTCGCACAGTGGGTCGCTTGGACCACGCCGCCCATCGCGTTTCTTTGGTCGGTCGGCGTGGTGCGGGCGGCACGGCGGCGCCGAGCGGGCGAGTGGCTGCCGATCGTCACGACCGTCGGTCTGTTGGTAGTCGCCATGATCGACGGCGGGCTCTTCGGCGCGCGGCGCTCGCTGCTCCCCCTGCTCTGGCTGCCTGTCGCTTGGACAAGCGCGAACGGGTTGGCCTCGACCATCGACTACGCAAAGAGTGTGTCTGGCCCAGCTGTGGCGACGTTGACGGCAGCGCTCCTACTGATCTGGCCGGTCGCCGGTGCCGTGGTCGGTACTGCCCCTGGCGCCGAGCGATTCGGCGCCGCGCTCCGTCTGCCGGTGCCGATGAGCGCGCTTGCGCAGCTGGCAGCCGACTCTCCAGGCGAGACCATCCGCTTCGACCCAAGCTCGCATCGCTGGCGCTCGACGATCGAACCGCTGCTCGAAGAAGCCGAGATTGACCTCCTTTGGTCGGAACGAGATCCAACCTGGCGCTTCGTCTCGAGCGACGCGACCGGGCCTGCGGATGAGCCTTTCGTTCAAGGGTACGTTCGGGTCAACGGTCTCCGACTTGACCTGGTGGGACCGACCAAGGGTCGGTAACATCGCAAGCCCGTGCGCTTGACCGAAGGTTGAGTCCCCGTTTGTGAGGACTAGACCCAAATAAGGCGCTGTTTTGAGCGAGGCGAAGGCGATGTGCTTGCCAGCAGTGTCGGCTGAACGAAGGCGATGCGTGCATCGTCGAGTTCAGGTGGCGAAGCGAACGCACGGATGTCGCTGGCGAGGGCATCGCTAAAGCCGCAGCCGGAAAGAACGCTTGTTTTGGGGCCAGCCCCAAATCAAGCGCTGTTTTCGAGCGAGGCGAAGGCGATGTGCTTGCCAGCGGCGCCCGCTGGACGAAGGCGATGCGTGCGCCCTTCACGCAAGGGCTAACGCCACTGACATCGCTCGGCACGAGACGCTCGTAATTGGAGGGAAAGCTGCGGTGCGCTAGACAAACGCCCGCGATCGACCGCATCATAAGAGCGCCTTTCCCTTCCTCCGAAGTCCTGTCAGAGAGTCCCGTCTTGCGTCTTTTCATCCTGGCACTCGCCGTCATCGTCTTAGGACTGTGGAGCTGGCTCGCGGTTCGCGACGTCACGCACACGGTACCAGGGCTTCTGCACAAGGAAGCGAAGGCCGCGCTCGCCAACGTTGGCGAGACCGCCATCGACGTTCGGCTCGATGGCCGCAACGCCATTCTCAAGGTTCCGCCAGGCGTCTCGAAGGCGGCGATCGCGCGTGCACTTGAAGTCGTCTCGGAGGTCGACGGGGTCCGCGAAGGAATCGAAGTCGAAAAGGTCCAGGTTGTCGCGCCGGTGGCTGTCGCTGCCGCAACGACTACTCGTCGTGCGGACATCTCGGCTGAGTGGAACGGCGACCGCCTTGTGCTCAAGGGCGTTGTGCCTGGCGCGGAGTTTGACGCTGAGCTCCGCAAGCAGATCGGAAAGCGCTTTCGTCAGGTCCGAATCGTCAACCGCCTCTCGCTCGACCTGACCGCAAAGCCCACCGAGGCGTATCGGTCGGCACTGCTCGCAGGCATTGGCTCCCTGGCGCGTCTTCAAACAGGCAAGCTCGTGCTGACGGACAAGCAGTTCCAGCTGTCAGGCCGGGCGGAAGACGCGGCAACTCAGGATGAGCTGACCGCGCTGCTTCACCAGAAGGTGAGTAGCCCCTACGTCGCGCAGATCGCGGTGACCTCGGCAACGCCCAAGACGGCGGCAGGCAAGAAACCAACGAGCAACGGCGAGGCCGCAAGCGCCGCTGCGGCCGTGAAGGCTGCCGCGGCAGCCAAGGTCGCGGCGACCAACGCTGCGGACGCCAAGAAGGCCGCGGACGCCAAGAAAGCCGCGGACGCCAAGGCCGCTGCTGACGCCAAGGCCGCAGCAGATGCCAAGGCCGCAGCTGACGCAAAGGCCGCTGCAGATGCCAAGGTCGGAACCGTCACGACGGCCTCTGTGCAGCCTAGCTCACCCGGTTCCGCTGGCCCCCTCGACATCAACGCGTGCCAGGACGCTCTCAAGCAGCTCGTACACAAAGAAAACCGCATCAAGTTCTCCGGCGTCCGCGTCAGTGACGACAGCGAAGGCACGGTGGCTGAAGCAGCGAGCCTGCTGCGGCGCTGCCCGGACGCGCGCGTCATCGTCGAGGGATTCTGGGATGCCTGGGGCGAGCCCGACGCAATGAAAGCGAAGACGACTCGCCGTGCGCGCGTCGTCAGGGACCTCTTGGTCGAGTACGGGATCGAGAAGAAACGGATCAAATACCGCGGCTACGGCGTGCGCCGTCAGAAGTACAGCAACCGGACACGCGCCGGAAAGCTGCTCAACCGCCGCATCGAGTTCAAGCTTAGGTAGGGCTCAATGAACCTCAATAGCGACCGCATCGACATCAACCGAGCGCCTCTGGAGGACCGCTAGATGGGTTTTCTTATCACCGAAATCCTGATGTACCTCGCAGTGGCGGCGCTGCTGGGCTTCATCATTGCCTGGGCTATCTTCGGCGGACGCAGCAAGAAAACGGCTGGCGCAGACCCCAAGGTGGTTCAGAAGCAAAAGAAGGAGATTGCTGACCTCTCGACGGGCCGAGACCGGCTGCAGAGCACGCTGCAAGAGCGCGATGCAAAGGTCGCCGAGCTCTCCTACCAGATCGACCAGGCGGCGAAGTTTCGTCTTGAGGCGGTCGAGGACAAGAACAAGCTCACTCAGCGCATCTCGAAGCTTGAGAGCGCGCTTCGTGGTCGCGATGCGGAGGTCGCGAACCTCACGAGCGGTAGTGGCGGCGACAATCAGGCGCTCCAGGCAGCACAGGCGCGACTCAAGGAGCGCGACGAGGCGCTCAAGGCGCTCCGAACGGAGCTGACCGACCTCAAGAACACGTCCGATGCCGCACAGCGCATCTCGGAGCTACAAGCCGAGATCAAGGAGCTGCGCGCGACCATTGAGATGACCGCATCGGGCGACGACAACGACAAAGACGCGACGATCGCTCGTCTCCGTGAGGAGATCACCGGTCTCCGCGCGGCCTATGATGCCGCTGAGCGCTCGCTTGAAGAGCAAGAGGGCGCCATTGGCCAGCTGGCTTCTGCCCTGGCGGACTCCGAGCGTCGCGCTTCACTGCTGAGGGGCGACTCTTCACCCGCCCTGCCGGTTGTGGCCGAGGCCGCCGGAGAACCCGGTGTCGAGATGCCAGGTCCACCGACAGTGGGCGTGTCGACGTTGATCGGGCCGGCGCCGACGATCTCTCCGTTGATGGCGGACCGACTGACCATGACCGAAGAGGATCCCACCCCAGCGCCCTCGGTATTGCCACAGCCGATCCACGAGATGGTGCCTGCGAGCCAGCTCAACGGTCTGGCGTTTATGGACATGGAAGACAGCACTGTCGGCTTTCCACCGCCGCTCCCGGCCGCGGTCGATCCCGATCTGGTCACGTCCGCCGACGCCGGTGTTCTCGCTAGCCCGGCCATCGTGGCGGTTGAGGCCATTGAGGAAGATGCCGATCCGAAGAAGACCCAGCTAGAGACAGCGACCCCGAAAGTCGACGACCTCAAGCGTATCAAGGGAATCGGACCTGCGATTGAGCGTCGCCTCCACGCCTTAGGCATCTACTCGTGGACTCAGATTGCCGACTTCGATAGCGAGCGAATCAGCGAGGTCTGCGACAAGATCAAGGTCAGCCCAGATCGCGTCGCGAAAGACCAGTGGGTCGCCCAGGCGAAGACGCTCAAGAGCGCCACTAGCTAACAACGCAGCCAGCAGCCGCGGGTCGATGTCATGCGTCACGGCTGGTGCTTCGCCTGTTGAGAGCGGCTAACGCTCCGCATCGGCATTGGCTCGCTCGCGCTGTGGGTCAAGCAGGTACCTGCGAACTCGCGGGTGGCTCCGCAAACGAACGACGCACTACACAACAACGGACACGAGATGGCCGACCAGACAGGACTCGAGATTGAGCTCAAGCTCGCACTGCCGTCGGATGAAGACCGACTCACCTTGCTGAGTCACCTGCCCGCACCAGACGCCGTCATTGAGCAGCACAACCACTACTTGTGTGCGCTTGATGGCTCGCTTGCGGCCTCAAAAACCATGGCGCGTGTTCGCAGCCAGCGCCGCACCGACAGTAGCGCAAGCGACCCGTGGATTGTGTTGACGGTCAAGCGCCGCCGGTCCCCTGCCGACGACGGACTCTTCATTGCCCAAGAGCACGAAGAGCGTGTTGCTCACGACGTCTGGCAGCGATTCAAGGATCAGGAGGACGCCGAGTGGGTGGGCTCGGGACCTGCAAGCTCCGAAGTCCACGCGGTGTGTGGCCCGAGTGGTCGGCTACGTGTCTTCGGCGTGATGACGAACCTTCGCACGGTCGTGCAGGTTGAGGGCTTCACGCTCGAGATCGATCGCACAAGCTTTCCCGACGGATCGGTCGACACAGAGGTCGAAGTCGAGACTGACGACCCTGACGGCGCGCGGGTTCTCCTCGCGAGGCTCGCACGTGATGCTGGCGTGAGCATGACGCCCCAGTCGCTCGGCAAGTACGCTCGGTTTTTGCAGCGAACAGCCGCTACTTCCGACGCGTGACCATCAAGTGCTTGTGCTGAGCCTTCGACGGGTAGCCGAACATGAACGGCAGCTTGCGGCGCTCCTGACCGGCCCATAGCTTGCGCATGGCGACCTCGCCATCTGCTGAGCCTTTGATGGCCGTCGCGCTGAACCGGCCATAGGTGAGCTGCTCGAAGGTCGTGGTGTCGAGCAGGTTGTTTGGGATGCCGGTGGAGTCAGACACCATCCATTGCATGTTCTTCATGAGGTAGTCGCGCATCGTCTGAAAGCCACGCCACCACAGGAGATAGCTAGCAGCCTTGGTGATCGCGGTGATCTTGCCCTTGCGCTCGAGGTGCATCAGGACAGGCTTCGTCTTGGTCGCAAGGTGCTCGTCGTCGAGGTTCGCGCGAATGTGGCGGTACGTACGCTCCGCCTCGTCGCCGACCTTTCGAAAGACGAGCTCAAAGTTGCCGAAGAAGTCAGCACGCTTCCGGTTGAGCTTTGACCCGCGGTACTTCTTGCCCATCGCGTCCGCTTTGGCGACGTCGGCAGCGGAGTAGTAGCGGAGACTGCCGTCGGGCAAGATCTCGAAGTAGCGGAGCGAGACGGGCTCGTAGCCGTGGGTGACCAGACCGACGAGACCGAAGACAACCTGCGACGGGAGCGGGTCGCCCTTGAGACGGCCTAGGTCGAGCGTCCGCGAGTGGTTCACGTCGACGAGCTTCTTGATGTACTGCTGGTGGATGTCGAGGGAGTTGCGCAACGACTTGCCGGCCAGCTGCTCAAGGCCGCGTGGATCCCCGCCGGCCTCAAGCGAGATGCTCGTCAGCTCTTTGAAGTCTGGGTAGACCGCCAAGACCGTCATCAAGTCAGCGCCACCGAAGGGGTAGACGATGGTCTTGGGGACCTCTTTGGGGACAAGCTCGGCAAAGAACGGGCGGGCTTTCGAGAGCCAACCATCACGGTACTTCTGAATGGTCTTCTGAAGCTTCTTGCAGTGCTTTGCGGCAATCGCGCCGCGAACGACATCCTCCCCGCCACCACATGCCGCAACCTCGAAGAGGCGCTTCGCGTGCACGGAGAAGTCGGCTGCGGCGGGAGCCGTTGAGACCTCGGCGTGAGCTGTGGGAGCCGTCAACAGCAACCCGAAGAGACCGATAAGAAACACTGACTTCATTGGCGCTGACTCCATGAGGTGTGCAGGCTCTATAGCGAAGCGTTGCGAGCCTGTCAGCAGCCGACAACAAGTCCGCCGATGTTGATCATTCCCGAGCTGGTCAGCTCGCCGTCGACGTGCGTAACCCACGCGATGTATCGGCGCCTTACGGGGTGGCGACCGTCACTGAAAGAACGAGTTGTCGTGACGTTTTCGGATTTCGATCGTTGCTCGGGACAGGGACCGTGAGTAAGGTCCGGCCTATTCTTGACCAAAGGAGTCAACAATGAGTCTCTCGTTTACTGACTACCTCGCCCAAGTGAAGGGCCAGATCCGCGAAATCTCGGTTCAGGAGCTGCGTGAAGGCCAGAGCGATCCCGCTCTCACCATCATCGACGTGCGCGAACCAGAAGAGCACGAAAACGGCGTGATCGAAGGGTCTGAGCTCTGTCCGCGCGGCTACTTGGAGCTGCGAGTCGAGAACATCCAGCCCGAGCGCGACAAGCCCATCGCGATCTTGTGTCAGGGTGGCACCCGCAGCGCACTCGCGGCTCACTCGATCATGAACCTCGGCTACACGGACGTGACAAGCGTTCGCGGAGGCATGGGGGCATGGAGCCGCGCCGGCTACCCGATCGAGCAGCGGCGACGCCTCTCAAAGGAGGACCTGGCCCGCTACTCGCGTCAGATCATCCTGCCCCAGCTGGGCGAGGCCGGTCAGCAAAAGCTGCTCGACGCAAAGGTCTTGCTCGTCGGTGCCGGTGGCCTCGGCTCGCCGACCGCGCTCTACCTCGCGGCAGGCGGCGTCGGGACGCTTGGCATCATCGACAACGACATTGTCGACACGTCGAACCTTCAGCGTCAGGTGCTCCACACCGAAGAGCTTGAAGGCACGCCAAAGGTTGAGAGCGCGGTGGCAACGCTCAAGCGCATCAACAGCAGCATCAACATCAAGACGTACAACGAGCGTCTATCGTCAGCGAACGTGATGGAGATCTTCAAGGGCTACGACGTCGTCGTCGACGGCACCGACAACTTCCCAACCCGCTACCTGATCAACGATGCCTGCGTGATGCTCGACATCCCGAATGTCCACGGCTCGATCTATCACTTCGACGGCCAGGCCACGATCTTCAACCATGCGGAAGGCCCTTGCTATCGCTGCCTCTACCCTGAGCCCCCGCCGCCGGAGCTGGCACCGAGCTGCGCGGAAGCCGGTGTGCTGGGCGCGATCTGCGGCGTGGTCGGAACGATTCAAGCCGTCGAGACCGTCAAGCTCCTGACGGGCATTGGCGACACGCTCGAAGGGCGCTTGGTCTCATTTGATGCACTCGACATGAGCTTTCGAGAGCTGAAGGTCCGACGGGATCCAAACTGCCTTGTGTGCAGCCCCGACCCGGAGATCACCGAGCTCATCGACTACGAGCAGTTCTGCGCGGTGACGTTCTAAGGGCGCCAGCTGCTGAACATTTCGGGCGGCGCGGTGGCGAGAGCTACCGCGCCTTTTCGTTGTCGAACAAACCCTCGGTCGGTCGAACCCCGGCCTTGGGTGGTCCGACCACCAGCTCAGCAAGCAGCGGCGCGAGCTGCGACTGAAGCAGCGGCTTGGTTAAGTACCCGTCAAAGCCTGACGCAAGGCAGCTCTGTCGGTCCTCGTCGGTTGCCGCAGCCGTGAGCGCAACCGTCACGGGTCGGTCCGGACCCGACGCAATGAGCCTTTGCGCAGCCAGGCCATCGATGATGGGCATGTGCAGGTCCAACACGACCAAGTCGTAGGGGGCGCGCATCGCGGCATCGACCGCTTGCCGACCATCCGACACAACGTCCACGGTGAATCCAAGTCGCTCGAGGTGTCGACGCGCAACGAGCTGATTGATGACGTTGTCTTCGGCGACGAGCGCGTGGTGGCCGTCGTAGCGGACAACGCAACGACGGGTCGGACTCTCCGCAACGGTGTGCTCGAACACTGGCGCAGTGCAGGTGAACACGAACGTTGACCCCTGCTCGGAAGAGCTCTCGAGGACAACCTCCCCACCCATGGCGCGCGCGAGCGTTCGAGAGATGGGAAGCCCAAGGCCTGTGCCGTTGTAGCGTCGCGTCACCGATTCATCACCTTGGGTGAATGGCTCGAAGATCCGCTCTTGAGCGCTCACGGGAACACCCGCTCCAGAGTCAACGACGGAGACCGTCAGTCGTGCCAGACGCGAGTCGTAGGTGACCGTGAGAGACACGCGGCCCGCCGCGGTGAACTTCACGGCGTTTCCGAGGAGGTTGTCGACGACCTGACGGAAACGCGCAGGATCGAGTGACACCCACTGCGGCAGCAGCGGGTCGACTTCAGCCTCGACATGAAGTCCGCGGTCTCGCGCCGAGCCACGCGCCAGGGCACAGCACTCAGCGACGAGCAGTCGAAGGTCGACAACTTCGGGCACGATGGCCAGCTGGCCGCCGTTGAGCTTGGAGTAGTCGAGCACGTCAGAGACGATGCGAACGAGGTGGTGTGCAGAGCGGTTGGCGACGCTCAAACACGTCCGCTGGTCGTCATCGAGGCGTGTCTCAAGCAGCAGCTCGGTCATGCCCAAGACGCCGTTCATTGGGGTGCGGATCTCATGGCTGATGTTTGCAAGGAAGCTGCTCTTGGCGCGACTGGCTGCCTCCGCACGCTCGGTGGCCCGGCGAGCCGTCTCCAGGGCACGCACCGTCCCGAGGGCCGCTGACACAAACTGAGTGACGTGCTCGAACACAATGACGTCGGCTTCGGAGTATGGCGCGCGCGCCCGCGTCGCAACGTGGAGGGTGCCAGCCGCCGTGTCGTCGACGACAAGCGGTGCACACATCAGCGAACGCAGGCCGACCTCTTGGAGAACGCCTCGCTCGGCGAGCGTGCTCGACGCGACATCGCCGACGTGCATGACGGTGAGTTCCTCGATCGCTCGCCGCATGAGCGAGCCCGGGCAGTGGACGTTCGAGCCCGGACCGAGCTTGCCGGACGGGTCGATCGAGTAACGCGCTGGCTCACCATCAGGGTTGAGCTCGAGCGAGGCCATCCCAACCGCGTCGACGTTGATGATCGACTGCACACCGGTCATGAACGTCCGCAGCACGTCGCTCTCGTGCTTGCAGCGCGCCAGCGCCTTGCCGAGCGCGGCGACACGCGTGAGCCGGCGCAATGACTTTCGCTGCCGCCCCAACGCATTGCGCGTGCGAACCTCAAGCGAGAGTCGCTGAAGGTTGGACGCGAGCATTCCCGCGATCTGCTCGAGCACGTGACAGACCTCATCAGGCTGCTCAAGCACCTCGGTGTAGGCAGTGTTGAGGGTACCAACGATGCGCTGACCGACCTCCAGCGGCGTGACCATTGTGAACCTCAAGCCGGCTGCCACGAGGTCCTCGGTTCGGTCCCCACGGCTTGTGGCGTCAAGAGAACGAAAGCACGTTCGCCGCGTGTCGCAAGCCATCCGGAGCAGTGACTCCGAGTCGAGCGGCACAACGGAGCCAGCAGGGACTGCCGCATTTCCATGCAGGGCGACCAACCTCGCCATGCCAGGGGTCGTGATCAGGGCGACACTGGCGCGAGCGCACCCGAGCAGGCTGGCCATGCCGTCCGCAACAAGACTGAGCGCTTCTTCGCTATCAGACGCGCGCGCCAAAGCGAGCGCGAGCGTACCCATTCGTTGAGCACGATCGACGCCGTCTAGCAGACGTTTCGGCGTCGACTTTCGAGCAGCAGTCATGGGGTCTTCATCGACCGACGACGATGCTGCGTTTAGCTGAAAATTCCCGGGCAACGGGCACAAGCGGACTCATGACGTCAGCGTGCCGATCATCTGGACGCCTAACCGCAAGGTTCGAGAGCACTCGCCTCAGTAGGGCGCACACGCGACAAAGCGACGTTTGGTTTCTCGTTTCCCGAACCACTAGCAGCGTTCGGGGATAAGTGACCGAGGAGCGACGCCCAGCGTCGGTCCAAAACCGCGTGGAGGCGCACGCTACCCACCCGTTCGGTGCTCTAGGCGTCGGTGACTCGCTGGATGAGCACGTAGGGCGCTACGACCAGGCACCGAAACATCGCCGCATCGAGCGACCGCTCCCAGATGGCCATTGTCTCAGCTGACGGACGCGATAGCTCATTGGCGTCGAGCCAGGCTCGGACTTGCTCGGTGTCGTCCTCGGCAACAGCGATAGCCACGGCAACGATGTCGAGCGCAGGCGCTATTGAGAAGACCGCGCCGCGTGCAACGTGGGTGCGCAGGTCCCGCCACGTCGTGGTGTCGAGCTGGGCGCGTAGTTTTTCTTCGAGGGTGCGTGGATCGGGTGCCGTCGTCATGACGACGTTATAGCTCGACTTCGAGCTCCGCTTCAATCTGACGTAGCGCCGCGTCGGACACGTCCGAGCCAACCGGCTGTGCGGTAGCACTCTCAACCTCGACCACCCCAACGTCCGACGTCAGGACCCCGTCGCTGACGGTCAGACCGCCGGTCTCTACGGTGCTCAGTGAGAGGCCGCCCTGCTGGCCCTCGGCCTGACGCTTAAGCAGCTTCGCCACCCCATGACGCACGACCTGAGAGTGAGGCTCGGGCAGTGCCCTAAGCGCGGCCAGCGCTCGGTGATCGCCAACGATGCCCAGGATGGCCGACCGCTGGTCTGTTAGCCGTTTTGTGGTGGTCTCGGCCAGTAGCTCAAGCTGGCGTGCCTGAAGCTCGACGGCATCGGACCGAACCTCCAAGGCTGCCAGCAGTGCGCTATGCTCAGCGCCCGAAAGATCGGCGCTCTCGGCCACCTCGCCAAGGGCCACCAGTCCGCGCGCGCCAGGCGTCCGAGAGGCCGCGAGCAGCTTGAGCTCGACCGCGTCGGAGCGAATCGCCGCCGACAAGGCCTGCACGGCCTCTGGGCTCTCTGGCGCTCGACTCAGCAGCAGCTCGAGGCACCTGCAACGATAGCCTGCCTCGGGATCGTGGCTGACGTGATGAGCGAGCTGCTCTTCCACCGATTCAGCCACGGGCACAACGGCATCGGCGACTCGAATCGCCTCGGCGACGAGGGCGTCCATCTCCTCATCGCTGCGCCACACACGTCCAAGTCGGAGGTAGAGCTTGCCGCCCTCGATCGTCAGGCGTCGCTCGTTGAAGGGCCTGAGCAAGGCGCTCCGGGCAGCATGCCCAAGGCTCGCGATGATCGCGCCCTCGTCTGTGCCGCGGACGTGGAGCGCTCTGTCAAACGATGGCAGGCCAAGCGGATGGTCTTTCACGCCGAACGCCGCCGCGAACTGGCTGGCACCCGAGTGAGCAGCAACGGCGCCGCTCTCTGGCAGGCTCGATGCCACAACGACCCGCGCTTCTGGAACGAGCTCGTCGCCTTCGCTGCGGTACATGAACTCGACCATCACGTAGCGTCCGTCGATGGTGCCAACCAGAGCGTCGCCCTTGGTCGGATGAGGCTTGAGACCACGGTGGCTGCCGTAGCGCGAGAGGACCCGACGCCACGCGGTCTTTTTGCGGCGATGGAGAAACCACTGGATCGCCACGACGGCCGCCGCGACCGCGGCAAGCGGGATGAGCTCCATGCCGGTCCTCCTCGTGTCCTGTCAGCGCGCCTAGCGTGAGTTCTCGGCGCGCCGCGAGACAAACTCTTGCAACCGTTCCCTCTTACCCGACATAACACCGGCGACGCACCTCTGGAGACGCCCTTATGTCAGTCGTAACCACACTATTGCTCATGTTCGCCTTTGCAGGCGGCCCATCCGCGACCACGACCGCGCCGACCGAGACAAAGCCCGAGTTCGCTGAGTTCGACCTCGAGAGCTACAAGGGCAAGGTCGTCGTCACCCAGCTCGTCGCGAGCTGGTGTGGCGCCTGCCGCACGACGGTCCCAGCACTCAACCGCTGGACGACGACCTACGCCGACAAAGGCGTCGAGGTTGTGCGTGTGAGCAAGGAAAAGGCCTCGTTGATCCGGCGACTCGTGTCGCGCGACAAGTTTGCCGGCAAGACCCTGACCGACCCGCGCGGGGAGCTGCACGCTGCGGCCAACGTCACCGCGTTTCCGACGTGGATCGTGTTCGACCGTAACGGCGATGCCGCGTTTGTGGACGCTGGCGCTGGCTGGATGGTCGACAAGGTCGAAGACGCCATCAAGAAGGCCGTTGGCACGACCCCGTCGAAGTGAACCACGCTGTTACTGAGCCCAACCCGCCGTGGGCGTCGATGAGTGGGATGTTTGATGTCCACCAGCTGCCGGCGTGGCGCGACAACTTCATCTGGCTGATCGTGTGTCGCGAGACCGGTCAGGGGGCAGTCGTCGATGGGCCCGAAGCCGGGCCGCTGCTAAGCTATTGCGATGCCCACGGCATCAAGCTTACGACCGTGCTCAACACGCACACCCACCACGACCACATCGGGGTCAACAAGGACCTGGCGAAACGGGGGCTCCTCGAAGGACTCACCGTCTACGGTCCTGCCCTCGATGTGGAACGGGTCCCGGGTCTCAACCGGCCTGTTTCCGAGGGGGACTCGGTCGAGTTCGGCGCGCTCAAAGGCCACGTCTGGCTGACCGAGGGTCACCTTGACGGCCACATCAGCTACCTGCTCGACGACGCGCTCTTCTGTGGCGATGCGCTCTTCGCTGGCGGCTGCGGCTACCTCTTCGACGGCCCTCCCGCCAAGCAGCACGCCACCCTCGCGCGGTTCGCAACGCTACCGCCTGAGACAGCTGTCTTCTGCGCTCACGAATACACCCAGGACAACCTCCGCTTCGCCTGGGCCGTCGAGCCTGACAACACCGAGCTTGCAGCGCGGATTGGTGACGTTTGGAAGCAGCGAGCGCTCGGCCGCGCGACGGTGCCAACCACCATCGGCCTCGAGCTCGCAACCAACCCTTTCATTCGGACCGACTCTGGGTCGATTCAGTTGGCCACATCGACGGTTGGTGCCCACCCCGCGGAGATCTTCGCGGCGACACGACGCCTCAAAGACGCCAAGGCCTACCGAGCGCTGAGCGATGAGGAAGCAGGCATCGTCGCCCTCTTGGAACGCTAGCAGCGTTCGGGGAATTGAGGATTCTGGCTGCTAGTACGGGCTGGACTTCGTGCCGCCTGTCTTCTTCTTGGACGTGCCGTACGGATTCTTCTTAGTGTCGTCCACCTTTCTGGCTGCGCGGATGGCTTCACGCCTTGCTTTGTCGGCCTTCTCTTTGGCCCTAGCTTCCGCTTTCGCCCTTGCGTCTGCCTTTTCCCTCGCGGCCCTCGCGTCGGCCGCCGCCTTGGCTCTCGCGGCCCTCGCTTTGGCATCGGCCTTGGCTTTCGCATCGGTCTTTCCGGCAGTCGCCGTAGCCGTTGCGCCAGCCCCAGCGCCAACTGCGGGCACCTCCACGTACTTTGTGACTTCTCTGATAATCGTGGTCGGTTTAACAACGACAGGGGCCAGAGAAGACACCAGCGTCACGGGTATCTGCTTGTCCGACACGAAATCCACGGAGACCGTCTGCTCGTGATGGTCTTTGAGCCGCACGGTGAAGGTACGCTCTGCGGCCCCCTTCTGGTCGCGGATCATGTGAGGCGTCGTGCCGACAACGTTGCCGTCCGCGTCGATGAGGGAGGCGCCTGATGGTGTGGTGTTGATGGCCACCACCACCTCGTTGACGTTCACCGTTGGCACGGTACCTAGCTCGACGTCGCCGATCGCGGTGAACTCACGGTAGTCATCTGGCACGGGCTCAAGGGCCACGTAGAGACCGCCGGCACCGAGCAGCGACAGCAGCAACAGCGCCAGGGCTATCAACGGCCACTTGCGGCGCTTGACGGACTTGTGGGCGACCTGACCACCGAGAATGGTCTGATCGTCGAGCGCGCCAACGGTGGTGTTGCCTGACGCAAGCTGCGTGTCGAGCGCGGTCCGCGACGACGTGTTGATCTCGATGCCGGCGGCCTCGGCATCCTCGCGCGTGACCACTTTGTCGAAGATGTCTGGGACAAAGGCCGAGAGCTTTTCGATCTCGCGGATGACCGCTTCGGTGGACTGAGGTCGCTGATCGGGCTCTTTCTCGAGCAGTCGGAAGACGAAGTCCTGCACCTCGGCCGGCACAACGATCTCTGGCCGGACCTCGTTGAACTCAGGTGGGTGCTCTTGGAGGTGCTTGATGAGAATGCCGAGCGGGTTCTCCGCCACGAAGGGCACACGACCGACCAGCATCTCAAAGAGCATCACGCCGATCGAGTAGATGTCGGAGCGCGGGTCGATGTCGCCCCCACGCGACTGCTCGGGCGACATGTACTTCGGCGTCCCGAAGATGGAGCCGGCTTTCGTCAGCGTCTTCTGGTTGCCGTCACCCTCGGCGACCTTGGCCACGCCGAAGTCGAGGACCTTGGCATAGTCCGCTTCCTCCCCGACCCGGCAGAGGAAGACGTTGTCCGGCTTGAGGTCACGGTGAACGATGCCCTTGCCATGTGCTTCGCGGAGGCTGCGGCACATCTGGGTGGCCACGTGCAGGGCACGCTTGACCGAGAGCTGGCCCTCGCTGCGCAACGCGTCCTGCAGCGGCTGGCCGTCGAGGAACTCCATCGCAATGTAGAGCAACCCGTCGTCGGTCTCACCGAAGTCGAAGATCTGAATCGTGTTGGGATGCTTGAGCTTGGAGACCGCCAACGCCTCGATGTGAAAGCGGCGGACGACCGTCTCGTTCTCAGTCAGCTCGCGAAGCAACACCTTGATGGCGACGTCGCGGCCCATGCCGACCTGCTTGGCGCGGTAGACTGCACCCATGCCGCCGGCGCCGATCTTTGCCAGGATCTGAAAGCGACCGTTGATGGTCCGGCCGATGAGCGGATCCACCCGCGATGAGGTCGGCGACTCCGAGGCGTCCTTGTCCTCGAGCTTGCGCCGGATCTTGTCCTCAAGGGAGGTCTCGCGCGCGTCGACAGCGGTTGTTTGCTCCGACGGCCGACCGACCGGCGGCGCGGCGGCAGCAACCGCTTCGGAGGGCGGAACCGTCCCGTTGGGTAGCTGAGTTTGAGCTTGGTGGTCGACGCCGCTTCCTGATTCTTCACTCATGTGTAGACCTTAGCACCAGCATGCTCGCGAGTCCCGCTCAAGTGTCTGTCGCTATCGATGGGACTCACGCAAATCCTTGCCCAGGCGGGGTACGCATGCCACGATCCTTGGCCGGTACTGCGGTGCCGCCATCCGATTATCAACGTGCTGTGACGCACGAGAACGAGCAACGATCTACCCACCCGGAAGTTTCTTACGGAGCGGGACCGTTTGATTCGTGGGACCGAGAGTTCCTACCCTATCACCCGGTCCACGCACTGAGAGCGCGCGGGGCTGCAGGACATTGCGTTGAGTCAGGCACGGAAGGAAAGCACAGTCACTCCTCGGAGTGCGGAGCGACGTCGAATCGCTAAGCGCGTCGGCGCCCGGCTCGCTTGGCTTGTGGGGCTAAGCGTGTTGGCGCTGGCTCTCGGCGCCGCTGGCTGCGGGTCTGACGACAGCTCTGGCGGTTGTGCGGAGGGTTCCTGCGGACCTGGTCAGCTGTGCGTCGAGGGCGAGTGCGTCCCAGACGTGGAGCCGAACACGGTTGGCCAGCTCGGCCGCTGGACCGCGCTCGCTCTGCGCAGCGACGGGCGCGCGATCGTGGCAAGCTACGACAGCGAGCGCGAAAACCTCGTGGTGCTGACCGACGAGCTCGACGGTTCCGACAAGATCCGAGTCGTCGACGGCATCGCGGTCGTCGACGGCCAGGTCCAAAACACCGACAGTGGCTCGTGGGCCACGGTGACGGTGGACGCCCAAGACCGAGGGCACATCGCGTGGTTCTCACGAGCGCAAGGGGCACTCAAGTACGGCGAAGAGGACGCAAACGGGGACTGGAGCGTCGCCGTCGTCGACGGGGACGGACCGGACGTGCGCGGGACCCACGCAGCCATCGCAACCGACGATGGCGTTGTGCACGTCGCCTACCGAGACGAGACACAGAAGGTGCTCCGTTACGCCCGTCGCGAGACGGATGGAAGCTGGACGTCACGCGTGATCGCCGGCAGCAACGAAACAACGGCCGCCAATGCGGACACGAACTACGGTGAGTACGCCCAGATTGCGGTGATCGGGGGCAGAGCCCGTATCGCCTTCTACGACCGAGGCACGGGCGACCTCAAGATGGCACGGCGCGGCGATGACGGGACCTGGGCAGTGTCGGTGCTCGACGGGCACGACGAAGAGCTCGACGTCGACACAGGCGACGTCGGTCGCTTCGCCAGCATGCGGCTCGACGCCAACCGGAACGTCACGATCGCGTACTACGACGCCACACGCGGTGCGCTGAAGTACCTTCGACCTGGAGCCTCGACGACCGGCCCGCTAGTCGTCGATGCAGGTGTTGTCGAAAACCCAGAGTCGGGGGCGCTCAAGGACCACCTTGTCGGCCAGCACGTCGCCCTGGCGCACTCGAACGAGCTCGGTGCTGTCATGATCTACCTCGATGCAGACGTCCCCGCGGTGAAGCTCGCAACGGTCTCAGGTCAAAACGTCACCGACGTGCGTGTCCTGACGGAGTTCGACGCCGGGATCCACTTTGACCTACAGACCGACCCGAGCGGAACCGTGCTGGGTGCCTACGGCGCGTGGCTCAAAGACGACGTGCCGCGCACAAAGCTTGAGCGCTTCGTCCTATCGAGCGACGGGGGTGCACCGTGACGGCGCGTTGGCTGAGTCCGCTTCTTGTCGTTGCCGGATTGACGTTGAGTGGACCCGGATGCGATGGCCTGGACTGGGGTAGCGGGGTCGCCGAGTCGCAGCTGACGCCGGAACAGTTTGGGTCCAACGACCTTGTTGTGGTGGTCAACGAGAGCGCACTCGGCTCAGCCGCTCAGCGAGTGAACGCGAGCCTAGGCACCACGCTTGAGCAGGGCCTCGAGTTCGCCGGCTGGGCCAGCATCACCGACCTTGGACTGGGCGCTCAGTTCTCGTGGGACAACATGCTGGTCAAGCTTGGCCCCGTGCAGCTTGCGATGGCCGGAGCCGGACTCCACCTCACGGCGGGAGTTGAGATTCCGCCGGCGACGATCCACCTGGCCCAGGGGGATCTCTTCATCTGCAACGTCAGTCTGTCGCTCGATGCAGGACTCATCGACTACGGACTCGTCCTTGGCGTCGACAAGTCCGGGCGCGCGCAGGCGACCCTGAACGGCCCCGTTGGCTTCAACGGTGGCGAGCGCGTCATCAACTTCGATGAGTGCGTCGAGCTGCTCTCCGAGGTGGACCTAGACGTCTGGGAAGAGCTGCTCTGGCAACAGATCACAGCCGACCTGGCCGCAGGGTTCAACGAGGTCATCCAGGAGCGACTGGTCCGCGGACTCGGACTGGACATTGCCGCGGAGTGGTCGGGTGTTGTGACCGCGAACGCCGCGGGGACGAGCCGAGGACGCCTTGAGATACGCGCCGAGGCGCCAGCGCCAGCGCCGGCAGCCCCGGCAGCAGACCCGGGCCAAGGTAGCGAGGAGCCTGCAGGGCCTCTGGTGGTGTCGTTCTCGGTCGGTCTCGAGACCGAAGCCCACCCCTGCGTGTCACCAGCATCGACGAACCCGCAGCCTACTGCGCCTTCCCTGCCACCAGTCGACGCTGTCGAGAGCGACAGCATCCTGATTGCCCATCACCTCCTCGACCGAGCTGTGGCTGCAGGCCACCGGAGCGGTCGATCGTGTGGTGACCGCCTCGCGCGACAGTTCAGCATGGCTGCTCAAGAGCTGGTCGAGGTGTGGCCGGAGCTGTCGCGCCTCGATCCGACGAGTGAGCTGACCGTGAGGCTCTGGCCGATCGATGCGCCCGCGCTCGTGCTCAACGAAGACCGAGCCGTCGCAGCGACCAACAAGATCGAAGTCGACATCTACGCGACGCTCGACGGTGCTCGCGTCAGGCTCGCCAGCTTCATCGTGAGCGCTGAGGTGAGCGGCACCGCCGTCATCAATGACGGGTGGCTGATGCTAGACGGCGACAGCACGTCGGTGACCAGCTCCAAGCAGCTGGCAGGGCTCTTTGGCGAGCCACCCGTTGGCTTCGTCGACGAGCTTGCTACCAGCGTCGCCGACGCCTTGCTCCATCAGCAGCCCCTGCTGCCGGTACCTGTGCGCGGCGCGACCGATCCAGAAGGACCGCTGGTCTCACGCGACGGCTACCTCTTCGTTCCGCGCGACTGAGCGACACGGCCCAGATCATCGAATGCGGGATGAGCGCAACGCTCAGCCTCGTTGACAACAACGCGCTCGATTGCGAACACCTTGCACCATGACCCGAACGCCTCGCCGCCAGGGAGCTAACCCATGACCGTTTCCCGACTCACGCTCGCCCTCGCCTGCTCGCTCCTGTGCCTCGCTCCGACAAGCGCGTCAGCAGCCGGACCAGCCGCGACCTACCAAGGGCGGCTGCAAAACGCGGGCGGTCAGGGCCTTGCAGGCATCTTCCCACTGACGTTCAACTTTTTTCGTACGTCGAAGTCGACCACGCCGGTCTGGTCAGAGGCACACTTTGTCGCAGTCGACGATGGTGACTACGCGGTGGAGCTGGGCTCGGTGCGGCCGATCCCGAAGAGCCTGAACCTAGGCACTGCCTACTTGGGCATCTCCGTGACGAACGGACCGGAGATCGTCCGCGAGCGGTTCGACCGCAAGGTCACGGACACCACGACCCCAGCGACGACGAGTCCGACGACCGTTAAGCCGGCGCCCGGCGCGACGGGTGCCGTGACGATGACCAAAGACGGTGAGACCTACGTTGAGGTCGCGGGGTTCGCCTACGAGGCCGAGCGCGCAAAGACCGCCGACGCGGTTGGAGACATCCCGGCGGCCGACCTGCAGAAGCTGCTCAAGGGCGGCGGTGGATCGAAGACCAAGATTGGGGGATCAAAGCGATTCAGCAACACGGCTGGCGGCCAAGGCGGCCAACCGTTCACCCTCAAGTGTCCGAAAGGCTACGTTGTGACAGGCCTTCGTGGCGGTGCTGCTGCCTACCTCGACTCCGTTCAGCTCATCTGCAGTCCGCTCGAGTAGCGGGACAAATTGGCAGGTCGCCAGCCCCGCGCTATGGTCGCCCGAATTCAGCGGGTTATCGCGAATGGAGACGACAGTGACGACAGCCCAACCTCCCAAAACACTGCGGTGGCTCTCAGCCGTTCTCATGGTCATGCTGGCGCTACACGTCAGTCCGTCGGCCGAAGCAGCCGATCCCAACCGCGACCAAGCCGAGAAGCTCGTGACCGAGGGTCTTGGCTTCGCACGTGCAGGCAACTTCGCGGCAGCGAAGAGCAAGTTCGAGGAGGCCGTGCGCTTGTGGCCTCACCCGGACATCCAGCACAACCTGGCCCGCGCCCACCACAAGCTGGGCGAGTACAAGTCAGCCGCGCGTTACTACGAGCTGGCGATCGCCAAGGGCGGCAATGAGTTTTCGCACCGAAAAGACGCCCAGAAGTACCGAGACGAGGTCCTTGGAGAGCTGCGCAAGACTCATGCCCTGCTGACCGTCATCGCCACCCCATCGTCAGCGAACTGCGTTGTGAAGTGGGACGACGAGAGCGAAGACTTCCCTTACGCAAACTTCAGCACGTGGGTGAAGGCTGGTGAGGTCCGGATCGAAGGCAAGGCCCCTGGGTACAAGACCACGCCGATGGACTTGGACCTGAGCCCAGGCGAAGAGCGCACGATCCAGCTGCAGCTGGGACTGCTACCGAAGAAGGGCTACCTCCAGGTCACGGTCAACGTGCCGGGTGCCAAAGTCTTTCTCAACGACACGCTCATCGGCAAAGCACCGATGAAGGCAGTCACGCAAGACGCAGGGATCTACAACCTCTCGGTGAAGGCCAAAGGCTACAAAGCGCACAAACAAGAGGTCATCATCGACTCGGTGACTCCCTCCGATGTGTACGTCGTGCTCGTCGCCAGTGGTGACGGATCGGTGACCAGCACCGGCGACGGGGGGCCACCCGGAACCAAGACATGGGTCGGTGTCGGCCTCACCACCCTCGGCGTCGGAGCCGGCGTGGTCGGCGGGCTCGTGCTCGGACCGGTTCTCGCTAAGGACAACTCCCTACAGGGCGAGGCGTTCGAGCGAGCACAGACCGAAGAGAAGATCGGCTGGTCCCTGGTCGGTGGCGCCGCGGCCCTCATCGGTGCCGGCATCGTGCTGATCGCGATCGACGAGGGCGACGGCCCCTCGAGCGCCGCGTCGTTTACGCCGGAGCTCTCGCTGACGCCTGACCACGTCAGTGTCGGTGGCACCCTCCGCTTCTAGCCGCCGACGCTCTCGGGCTCTCGAAAACTTCGTGCGGCTATCACGGGTTGGAAGCTTACCTCGGACCACGTGGGCCTTGAGGGGGGCGCGCGCGTAGCCGAAGCTCGTTGTCTGGCATAAGGGGAGCATCTTCGGAGGGACAACGATGCGAACAATCTTGGTGATCGCGCTGGCTGGCGCCTTGGCAGCAGGCTGCGGCGACGACGACAGCGGTGACAATGCAGCTTCAGACACGACCGTCAGCGACACGGGCGCAAGCGACGCCGCCGACACAACAACCTCCGGCGACGACACCAACGTCGCGCAGAGCGACACCGCCGCTGAGGATGCTGCGACGTCTGACACCTCGGCCCCTGCCGAAGACACCGCGGCCGCCGCGACCTGCACGGCCGACCCGTCCGAGACGGTCGTCACCTTCACCACCAGTGACGGCATCACCTTGGAGGCCGACTTCTGGCCAGCAGCAACCGCGAACGCTCCTGCTGTGGTCTTGCTGCACATGATCCCCCCCTCAAACAACCGCACGAACTACTCGCCGGCCTTCCGCGAGAAACTCCATTTTGCCGGCTTCAACGTCCTGAACGTGGATCGACGCGGCGCAGGCGGGTCGTCAGGAATCGCGCAAGACGCCTACCAAGGGGCCAACGGCGTGCTCGACGCCGTGGCTGCCCGCGACTTCCTTGCCGCCGCGGACTGCGCAGTGGACCTCAGCCGGGTCGCGTTTGTGGGTGCGTCAAACGGGACCACCACCGCCCTCGACTACGCGGTGACGGCAGCGCCGGCCGATGCACCGGCAGCTCTCGTCTTCCTGACCGGCGGCGGCTACACGGAAAACCAGTTCACGATCGCCTCGACGCGCACGGTCCTAGAGCCACTGCCGATCCTCTTCGTGTTCTCGACCGCCGAGTCCGCATGGAGCGGTAGCTTCCGTGACGGTGCGCCAGACACGTGGGTCTTTGACGAGTACAGCCCGGGTGGCCATGGCACACAGATGTTCGGCTCGCGGCCCGAGTCCATGGACGCGGTGGTCGAGTTCTTGGCACCTCTGACCGACTAGCAGCGTTGCCGGGAAATGCGGAATCTGGGACGGAACGCTAAGCGGGTTCGGGAAATGCAATTCCTGATGACGTACTGATGGCCGCCTGGATCGACGTGGAATTGGGCCGTTGCTCAAGGAGCGACGACCGACCCTATCGGGATACTCAGGGACGGCGTCCATGCAACCCGCAAGGATGACGCTGAGCACCGCGCTCAATCCGGCGCGGAGGCAGGTCGCAACTGCACGTTCGGTGCTCTAGCAGCGTTCGGGGAAATGCGAAATCTGATGACTTTGCGATGCGCTCAACGCGGGTCCACGGGCGCAGCTCCTGTTGATCTCGAGATCACCTTGTCCCGACAGGGTTTCCTCTCGTTCATCACACCAGCGGCACACCTCGCTGCGTCCCAGAATCCGCATTTCCCCGAACGCTGCTAGAAGCGGAACCAGACGTCCGCGACGGGAAAGACGCTGAGCTCTCGCCGGTCGGTGTCGTCGGTCTCAAACACGAACTCACCAAACGCAACGCCGCCGCCCACATGCACGAGGTCGCTGACGGCATACGCAGCCATCAGCTGGGCCACCGGCCGACGAATCAGCTGCACGCCGTCGGTGGCCACATACATCTGCACGTGGGCCATGATCAGGACGTCGGTCTGGGGCAGCCAGTGAATCGAGCCGTGAAGCTCGACGAGTCCGCGAATGGGGTCGGCGCTCAAGAAGTCGACGCCAGGGCCGCCGCCCACAGACGCCAGCCACTCCTTGCCAAGTGAGAAGGTCACGGTACTGGTGAGCTGAAGCGTCCCGGGGTAGCCGACCTGGCTCGCACTGCTCACCTGTGCTGGCACGCCCTCACCATCTTCCTGACGGTTGAACTGCCAGGTGCCGTTGAAGTCGAGCGACACCGCCACGGGCAGGCGACGAGTCACGCGCCAGCGCAGTCCAAACGAGGGCACGCCGAGCAACAACAGGACCGGATGGAGGCTCAGCTGCGCCTCGTCGGTGATACCGACCGACAGCGGCGAGAGCACGCCAAGCTCGAGCCCACCTTGGTCGAGGGTGAAGGCAGTGTTGTACGTCAGCTGCGTCGACCGGCGCCAGTCGGCACGGGCCTCCGTCGGCGCGAGCGCTGCCAAGACCAGTGCGACGGCGACGACGACGGCGGCTCGGTGGCGGTGGACACGGTGATCGGGGCGGGCAAGCATCGCCGCCATCCCAACAGACCTGCGAGTGCCCGGCAAGGTCGGGCTGCAATCACTGCACCTCGCAAGGTCGACGTGCACAAGCGGACCACTCAGCCTCAGCGCGTGTGGCCGCGATCAAGGCGACCCGCTGCCGCGAAGCGAGCGCCCGGACGACGGCTGAGCAGCCCGACAATCTCGAGCTCGACGATGGCGGCGTTCAGCGCGCCGACCGTGAGCTGCGTCTGCTCGACGAGAGCATCCTGATCGAGACTCCGCGCGCCGCTGAGGACCTCAAGCACCCGCTGCGCGTTCACCCCGAGCGCGTCGTCAGCACCGCCGGCGGAGGTCGACCACGGCGCAACGTCCAAGCTGTGGGAGGTCGGCCAGCTCGTGGTGCCAAGCTCAAGCGCCGTCGACCGCGCCGTGCTGGCTCGGCCGGCAGCGCAGAGCTCCACCCAGTCCTCGCCGCCCACGACCGCCCGCGCGCCGGCCGCAAGCAGTGCGTTGACGCCCTCGCTCAACCCTACGCCCACGGCGCCGGGAACGGCGAGCAGTGGCTTGCCGGCAGCATGAGCAGCGCGGGCCGTCGACAGCGAGCCGCTTCGTCGAGCGGCCCGTGCCACCACGACGGCGTCAGCGAGGTGCGCAATTGTGGTGTTGCGCACCAAGAAGCGATGACGTGCGGGTCGCGTCGCGGGACCGAAAGGGCTGACCAGCGCACCGCCCGTCTGCACGACCGCATGAAAGAGCGAAGAGTGCTGGCGCGGATAGCAGTGGTCGTGTCCGTGCCCGAGCACGACGATGGTCGGGCGGCCGGCATCGAGGGCTGCTTGGTGGGCTTCGGCGTCCACGCCCTCTGCCCCGCCGCTCACCACAACGCCCCCCGCCGCGGCAACATCGAGCGCGACGCGGCGCGCAACGGCGCGGCCATAGTCGTCCACCGCCCGACTCCCCACGACTGCCACCCGTGGTCCAGGCGGCATCGTCCCTCGCACGAGCAGGAGGTGGCCACGCGGATCTCGCCACGGCCACAGCTCCTGCGCCAAGAGCTCCTCGCGGGCCAGCGCAAGCTCGATGGGCGTTGGATTCACCTTCGAGGGCCGACGTCCAGCGGCAATCGCTAAGCGCGCGGCCTCTATCCAAAGCTCACCGGTGAGCTCAGCATCTTCGTTCATCGCTCGTCTCCAACTGTGTGGCGGACGCCGCCGATCGCGAAGAGCTCACAGGTGACGTCACATACCTATCAACCGCGCATCGCAAATGTGTCGCAAAAAAGATCGCGATCGTGTGGGTTTCCTCCGTCAATGGCCCGGTCACCACGCCCGGTCCGCCCGGTTTCGAAAAATGAATGACGCCTCAGTCATCGAGCCTTGACCGAGGCAGCAAGAGGTCGTACGACTTTCGCGACGCCCGGCGCGCCCGCGAACTGGCCCGACCTCTAACCGCTAGAGAAGGCCTCGCGATTGTCCGCCTGGCGTTGGACTTCAAGCGAAGGAGAGAGGGACTCGATGGCAAAGGGAATCCGTAAAGCCGCAGTGCTAGGCTCGGGCGTGATGGGTGGCGGTATCGCTGCGCACCTCGCATCGGTCGGCATTCAGACAGTCTTGTTCGACATCGTCCCCCTCGACATCAAAGACGAGGACAAGGACAACCCCGTAGCGCGCAACGCGTGGGCTCAGGGTGGGTTGACCAAGGCGCTCAAGTCCAAGCCGAATGTGTTCCTCGACAAGTCTGCCGCGTCCCTCATCGAGGTCGCCAACCTCAGCGATGACCTTGAGAAACTCGAGGACTGCGACTGGATCATCGAGGTTGTCAAAGAGGACATGGGCATCAAGAAGGCCCTGCTCGCCAACGTCGAGAAGCACTGGACGCCAGGCACCATCGTCACAACCAACACCTCCGGCCTGTCGATCGACGGCATGCTCGAGGGCCGCAGCGCCGAGTTCAAGAAGCACTTCTTCGGCACGCACTTCTTCAACCCTGTGCGCTACATGCACCTCCTCGAGGTCATTCCGGGTCCAGACACCGACCCCGCTGTCATCGACCAGATGGTCGCCTTCGTGCGGCAGACGCTCGGTAAGGGCGTGGTCTTCGCCAAGGACACGCCGAACTTCATCGCCAACCGCATCGGCGTCTACGCAATGATGAAGACCATCCAGGCGATGGGCGAGCTGGACTACACGATTGAAGAGGTCGACAAGATTGTCGGACGCCCCATGGGCCGGCCCAAGTCGGCCGCGTTCCGCACAGCGGACGTCGTCGGCCTCGACACGTTCGTGCACGTCTCGCAGAACTGCTACGACAGCCTGCCCAACGACCCGGAGCGCGACGTCTTCGCCATCCCGCCGTTCTTGACCACGATGGTTGAGAAGGGCCTGCGCGGCGCCAAGACCAAAGCGGGCTTCTACAAAAAGGTCGGCAAGGAGATCATGGCGATCGATCTCGACACCTTCGAGTACCGCAGCAAGGTCAAGCCTGACCTGCCGGGGCTCAAGGCGCTCAAGAAGTTCGACGACCCGGGAGAGCGCGTCAAGGCGCTCATCAACCAGGACGGTCGCGCCGGAAAGTTCGCCTGGCACGTGCTCAGCAACTGCCTCGCCTACGCCGCAAACATCGCCTTCGACATCGCCGACGACATCGTCAACATCGACCGCGGCATGCGCTGGGGCTTCAACTGGGACCAGGGCCCGTTTGAGACCTGGCAGGCGCTCGGCGTCAAAGAGACCGCCGAGCGCATGCGCAAAGACGGACTCAACGTCCCCGCCTGGGTCGACGAGGCAGCCGAGAACGGCGGCTTCTACGTCGAAAAGGACAACACCCCGCTCTACTTCGCTCCGAGCAAGGGCATGGTGGGCGAGCCGCTCATCCCCGGCAGCATCTCGCTCAAGCGCCTCAAGGCAGCTGGCAAGGTCGTCGAGAAGAACCGTGGCGCGACGCTGATCGACCTCGGTGACGGCATCGCCGGTCTCGAGTTCCACACCAAGATGAACACGGTCGACCCCGACCTGACGGCGATGCTCCAGAAGTCCTGCGACATCGTCGAGCGCGACTTCGACGGTCTCGTCCTGGCCAACCAGGCCGAGCACTTCTCCGCTGGCGCCAACCTCATGATGATCGTCATGCAGGCCAACCAGAAGAAGTACGACGACATCGAGAAGATGGTGAAGGTGTTTCAGGACACCATTCAGCGCATCAAATACCTCAGCAAGCCCGTCGTCAGTAACCCCCACGGGCTGACGCTCGGTGGTGGCTGCGAGATGGCGATGGCGGCTGACCGCATGATGGTTAGCAAAGAGACCTACATGGGCCTCGTCGAGGTCGGTGTCGGCCTCATCCCTGGCGGTTGCGGCACGCTGAACCTGCTCAAGCGCGTGTTCGAGCACGTGCCGTCGAAGAAACCCCAGGGCTTTGACGCGCTGCCCCTGATTCAGCGGGCGTTCGAGGCGATTGGTCTCGCGAAGGTCGCCACGGGCGGCGGCGAGGTGTTCGAGCTGGGCTTTGGTACCTCGCGCGACTTCCTCGCCATCAACCGCGACACGCGCATCAACGATGCCAAGCGCCTGTGCCGCTTCCTCGCTGACAACAACTACGTGGCGCCGACGCCCGCGCGAAACCTGCACCTGCCCGGCAAGAACGGCGCCGCTGCGGTCTCGCTCTTCGTCTACGGCATGCAGCTCTCTGGCTGGGCGAGCGAGCACGACAAGCTCATCAGCGACAAGCTTGCGCACGTGCTCACCGGCGGTGACCACACGGGCAACAAGCCCGTCAGCGAGCAGCACATCCTCGACCTCGAGCGCGAAGCGTTCATGAGCCTCGTGGGCGAGCCGAAGAGCATCGAGCGCATGCAGCACATGCTCATGAAGAACAAACCCCTCCGCAACTAACCCACCGCAAAGCGCGATCTCAACAAGAGACACTAGGAGAAACACGATGCGAGAAGCAGTAATCGTCGCCTCAGTGCGCACCGCGGTCGGCAAGGCCAACAAGGGTGTGTTCAAGGACGTCCGCCCCGAAGACCTCGCCGCCGAGGTCATCAAGGGCGCCATCGACAAGGTTCCAGGCCTAAAAGGCGAAGACATCGAAGACGTGGTGATGGGCTGCGCGATGCCGGAAGGTCAGCAGGGGCTCAACATCGCCCGCACGGTCGCGCTGCATGCGGGGCTGCCGGTCAGCGTTCCAGGACAGACCGTCAACCGGTTCTGCGCCTCGGGACTCCAGGCGATTGCCCAGTCCGCAGAGCGTATCATCGCGGGCGGCGCTGAGGTCCTCTTGGCCGGTGGCGTCGAGTCGATGACGGCCGTGCCGATGGGCGGCCACACGCCGCGCCCGCACCCGGGCATCGTCGCCAACGCGCCCGCCATCTACACCGGCATGGGCAACACTGCCGAGATCGTCGCCACGCGCTACGAGATCAGCCGTGAGAAGCAGGACGCGTTCGCCGCTGAGAGCCATCGCCGCTCGCTGGCGGCGATCGCTGAGGGCAAGTTCAAAGACGAGATCATCCCCGTCAACGGCGTCGACACGGACGAGGGCCCGCGTGCTGGGTCCACGGCTGAGGTGCTCGGCAAGCTGCGCGCTGTCTTTGCAGCGAGCGGCGGATCGGTCACGGCCGGCAACAGCTCCCAGATGAGCGACGGCGCTGCGGCGACGATCGTGATGAGCCGCGAGAAGGCCGAAGCGCTTGGCGCCGAGATCTTGGGTGTCTTCCGAGGCTTCGTCGTCACCGGCTGCGAGCCCGACGAGATGGGCATCGGCCCGAGCCACGCCATCCCGGCGCTGCTCGAAAAGACCGGCCTGAAGCTCGAAGACATCGACCTCTTCGAGCTGAACGAGGCGTTTGCGAGCCAGTCGGTCTACGTGGTCGAAAAGCTCGGCCTCGACACCAGCAAGGTCAACGTCAACGGCGGCGCCATCTCGCTGGGTCACCCACTGGGCTGCACGGGCGCGAAGCTGACCGCGACGCTGCTCCACGAGCTCAAGCGCCGTGGCGGCCGCTACGGCATCGTCACCATGTGCATCGGCGGCGG
>CALHXW010000288.1 GCA_938040325.1 uncultured bacterium
TTGGCGATGCCCTCGCCAGCGACGTCCGTGCGTTCGCTTCGCTCACCTGAACTCGACGATGCACGCATCGCCTTCGTCCAGCGGACGCCGCTGGCGAGCAGCCTTCGCCTCGCTCGAAAACAGCGCTTGATTTGGGACTAGCCCGGCGTTTTCAAAATGTGCCGGCGGCTCAAGCTGACCGCGTGCCGTGATAGGTCGCGCATCAGACGGGACCCACCAAGGCCTCGCCTGCAGCTTCTCGCCGCTGCAGCTCGCTGATCGGCTGCGGTCTAGCGAAGTAGAAGCCTTGAACCTGCTGACAGCCATACTCAACGAGCCAGTCGAGCTGCTCTTTGGTCTCGACACCCTCTGCAATGACGTTGAGCCCCGAGTCGATGCACATCCAGATGAGCCCGGCGATGATCGACCGACTCCGCTTTCGTTGCAGCATGTCCACGAGAAACGAGCGGTCGATCTTGACGTGGTCGCAGTCGATCGCCAGTAGGTGCGCCAGCGAGCCCTTGCCCGTTCCGAAGTCGTCGAGCGCGATCCGCAGACCTGCCGCCCGAGCAGCCTCCACCACCGCGGCGGAGTCAACATCATCGAGGAGCAGGTCCTCAACGACCTCAAGCGCAACATGCCGAGGCGCGACGCCAAACGTGGTCATTGCGCGCTCAAGGTCGTTGATCGTCTCGAGGGTCCGCAGCTGGGTTGGCGATGTGTTGATCGAGACCCAGAGTTCGTCGTTGTTGAAGAGGCGCGCGAGCTCAGCACGGTCACCGATCGCGATCTCCTGGATGCGTCGGTCCAGCACGCGCGCAAGCCCGAGCGACTCTGCGCCTCGGATAAAGGCCGGTGGCGCGACCGCACCGAGCTCGTCGTCGTGCCAGCGCGCCAGCGCCTCCACGCCGATGACCTGTCCGGTCTCTGCGGCGACGACGGGCTGGTAGCTCACGGTGAATCGGTCGGCCTCTAACGCCGCCGGGAGTCGTGTCTCGATCGCGAGACGCCGGAACGCCAGTCGGCTCATCGACTCGTCGAAGAACTGAGAGCGCAGCTGTAGCTCTTTGGCGCGGATGAGGGCGGCATCCGCGCGGGTAAATAGCCGCTCTGCACATGCGTGACCGTCGCTGAGGGCGACACCTATGACCGCCACGACTCCCAGAGGTTCGCCCGCCCAGTCGATGGGTTGCCGCACGGCAGCGTCAATGTCAGCGAGCAAGGCGGAGGCGGACGCGATCGAGTGGACCGCTGCGCGCGCTACAATGAACACATCGCCCGAGAAGCGACCGAGCAGGTCTTGACCGGATGTCAGCCGCTTCAAGCGCTGTGCGATGATGTTGAGGACATAATCCCCGGCAAAATGTCCGAGGGTTGCGTTGATCCTGCGAAACGAGGCCAGATCGACCAGGAAGATGCCGCAAGGAACTCCCCCGGCCGCACCCGCGTCGAGGAGGCCGGCAAGGTGCTGGACGACCTCAAGTCGGTCGGGCAACTCCCGCAGCGCTTCAGCGGCTGAGTGTGCCACGCGGACCTTGTGATGTCCGTCCGAGCGATCGGGAGCTTGGGCGGCTAGGTTTTGAACAGGCTTGTCTGCCTCTTCACAACTATTGCGTTGACTCGACATTTGACAGGGGTACCCTGCCGACAGGGCGTTGGGCAAGTGGGCAGTCACTCCTCAGCACGCTTGAGGTGGGTCACGTTGAGCTCCGACGACATCGTCATTCTAATCTGTTCATTTTTCGTCTTTTTCATGCAGCTTGGCTTCATTGCGTACGAAGTCGGGCTGGCGCGCGAGCATCACACGGTGGGCGTGGCGCTGAAAAACGTCTTGGACTGGGCCGTCACGACGCTGGTCTTTGGCCTGGTTGGCGTGGCCTTGATGCTCGGTGACACCAACGGTCTATTCGGCACCACGGGATTTGGCCTCGGGGTGGACGGTCTCGACAACCGAACCGGCTTATCGACCGAGCTCGTCATCCTGTTCCAGCTTGGATTCGCCGGGACGGCGGTCACGATCGTGTCGGGCGCACTGGCGGAGCGCGTCACGATTCTGACGTACGCATGGGTCTCCGTCGTCGGCGCTGGGCTTATCTACCCGGTTGTCGCGCATTGGGTTTGGGGGGGACTGCTCAACGGCCAGCCTGGCTGGCTCGGCGCGCTAGGTTTCCATGACTTCGCGGGTGCCAGCGTGGTGCACGTCGTCGGCGGGACGGTTGCTCTCGTTGGGGCGCTTTTCGTGGGTCCTCGTGTCGGGCGCTTTGACGCAGAGGGGAACCTGGTCGAGATGAAGAGCTCGTCACTTGCGATGAGCGCCTTTGGGGTCGTGGTCCTGTGGGTCGGCTGGTGGGGGTTCAATGGCGGAAGCGCGGTTGTCTCAGGTGACGTCACCGTCGGCCACGTGATCTTGGTCACGAACATCGCTGGCGCCGGTGGGGTCGTGACGGCACTGCTGATCTCTTACCGCAGCACCGACGTCATCGACCCGCCTGCCGCCGCGATGGGCGGCGCGCTCTCCGGCTTGGTGGCGGTGACGGCCGTGGCGGATGTCATCTCGACGGTCGGCGCGCTCGCCATCGGGTGCGGAGCCGCCGTTGTGTTCGTCGCGGCGACCCGCGTCATGGTGAAGCTCCGGATCGACGATGCGCTACTTGCCGTTCCAATCCACGGTGCGGCGGGTGTGTATGGAGTCCTCGTCGGACCCCTGCTCGCTGCACCCGGTCTCCTCTCGCGGTCCGGCGTCGACCAGCTCGGCGTCCAGGCACTCGGGCTTGCTGCGATCATTGCTTGGACGCTTGTGACGTCTGCAGTCTTTTTCTATCTCCTTCGGCGCTTCACCGGCCTCCGGATCGCTCCGAGCCGCGAGCTCAGCGGCACCGAGGGGTGGCGCGAGCAACCACCGGGCAAGCCTCCTCAGGACCCCGGCCGCTTCGAGGGGCTCCTATGACCCTTCGGATCGACCAGATCGCCGTCCGGCGCGGCGCCGGGTTCGGCATGTTGCAGCCGCATCAGTGGGCCGCACTTCCTGTCGCGGAGCGCCGCGAGCTGCTGCTCAACAACGCCGTGGAGTTTCTCGCCAACGGCAAACTGGTCGACTTTGAGACCGCGCTGCGCGCCCTGCGCCAGCAGACCGGCGGTTCCGGCGATGACGGCTCAGGTGCGGCCTCTGCGACAGCTCGTTCCGCTGACGAGGTGAACACCACCCACAACAGCCGAGGTCGTCGCGAGCTATCTCTCGCATTTTTTGTCGGCCGGGCGCCTGTTCATGGCGGCGAGCGACCGCGCGCGAGCCTTGTGGCTCGATCGGCGTGACAGGACGTCGTCTCGGTCGACCGAGGCGGATGTCGATGCCCGCCTAAGCCCGCCTAAGCCCGTTGGGCGGTGCGCTGCCGTGCCGCCCGCAGGTGGGGCCTGGTGGCTCACCTTGGGCGGGTGCGCGTCACCGCGCATGGCTTGACTCGACAAGCCAGGTGATGCGGGCGACCTTAGCCCTGCGCAAGGAGGCGTCATGGGTTGGTGGATTTTCGGTGTTATCGTTGGGCTGATCGTGCTCTTGGCCATCTACGATCTCTTCCAGACCAAACACGCGATCTTACGCAACTTTCCGGTGCTCGGGCACATGCGCTACCTGCTTGAGAAGATCGGCCCAGAGCTGCGCCAGTACATCGTTGCCAACAACGACGAGGAGCGGCCGTTCTCGCGCGACCAGCGTCGCTGGGTCTATGCGTCATCAAAGAAACAGAACAATTACTTTGGCTTCGGCACCGACAATGACCTCGAGCTGACGGCGAACTACCTCATCATCAAGCACTCGGCGTTTCCCAAAAATGACATCAAAGACCCCAGCTATCGCTTGCCTTGCGCCAAGGTCCTCGGCGAGTTTCGTCAGCGCTCGAAGGCCTTTCGGCCGGAGTCGGTCATCGGCATCTCGGCGATGTCCTATGGCTCGCTGAGCGCGCCAGCCGTTGAGGCGATCAACCGAGGGTGCGCCATCGCTGGAGCGCTCCACAACACGGGCGAGGGGGGCATCGCGCCGCACCATGACCACGGCGGTGGTCTGATTTGGCAGCTCGGAACGGGCTACTTCGGCGCGTGCAGCGCAGCTGGCGTCTTCGACATGGCGCGCTTCAAGGACGGTTGTGCGAGTCACGACGTGCGGGCGGTCGAGGTCAAGCTCAGCCAGGGAGCAAAGCCGGGTCGTGGTGGCGTGCTTCCGGCGGCGAAGGTCACCCCGGAGATCGCCAAAATTCGTGGGGTGCCGCTCGGCGTCGACGTGATCAGCCCGCCGAGCCACACCGAGTTCTCAAGCGCCGATGAGATGCTCGACTTCATCGAGTCTCTTGCCGATGCCACAGGGCTCCCCATCGGTATCAAGTCCGCTGTGGGGCAGTTCGGCTTCTGGGAGGAGCTCGCGGACCTGCTCGCTGCTGATAAGGGGCGTGCGATGGACTACATCGCGATCGACGGCGGCGAGGGCGGTACAGGAGCAGCACCGCTGGTGTTCTCCGACCGCGTGTCGCTGCCGTTCAACCTAGGCTTTGCCCGGGTCCACAAGCTCTTCGCCGAGCGCGGCGTTGCCGACCGCCTGGTGTGGATGGGCGCCGGCAAGCTCGGCTTCCCGGACCGGGCGCTGCTTGGCTTCGGCCTCGGCTGCGACATGGTGATGGTCGCGCGCGAAGCGATGCTCGCCGTCGGCTGCATTCAGGCTCAGCAATGCCACACCGGCCACTGCCCCACGGGAGTGGCCACCCAGAACAAGTGGCTCATGCGCGGACTCGACCCGACCCACAAGGCGTCGCGGATGGCCAACTACCTCACGACGTTCCGAAAGGAGATGCTCTGGCTTGTCCACGCGCTCGGACTGGAGCACCCCTCGGAGGTGAGCCTCGACCACTTCGAGATTGTCGACGAGTGCTTCGGATCCCGGTCACCGCGCGAGCTCTTTGGCTATGCGGCGGAGTGGGAGAGCGCCTACACCGCCGTCGGCGCCAGCGGGCGCGAGCTGATGGAGGCGATCCGGCAGTCTGCTCACGGATAGAGCACCGATCAGTTGGCTTCCTACCTGCCTCCACGCGGCTTTCAGCCGGTGCTCCGCGTCACGCGCGTCGGTCGCCTAGTTCGGACGCTACAGCCGGAAAGAGCGCTTGTTTTGGGACACGTGTCCCGTCCGGCTGGAGCGCGTCAGCGGCCTGCTACAACGGCTCGGTGTTCGTTGGCACCGCGACCACGCGCATGTCGGCCGGCATCGACGGCGGCAGACCCGGTGGCGGCGTGACGTCCGGCGGAAAGAGCTTGGCCGCTTCGTGGGCCGGCATCGGCTTCGCGTAGAGGTATCCCTGTCCGTAGCCGCAGTCCATGGCTTCGAGCACGCGCAGCTGCTCCGGCGTCTCGATGCCTTCAGCGACGACATCCATCTTGAGGCTCTCCGCGAGCTTGAGGATTGTCCGCACGAGGGCCAGGTCTTTGTCGTGTCCGGCTGAGCCGAGATCGTCGATGAAGCGCTTGTCGACTTTGAGCGTATCGAATGGGTAGTGATGGAGGTGGCGTAGCGACGAGTAGCCAGTGCCGAAGTCGTCGAGGGCCAACCGAACACCGAGCGCTTTGAGCTGATGCAGCGTGGCACTGGCCGCTTCCGGTTCTTCGATAATCGCGGTCTCCGTGACCTCCAGCTTGAGCTGACGCGGGCGGACGCGTGCGCTGGCAAGGACGGATCGGACGAGGTCGGCGAGCGATGTGTCGGAGAGCTGGCGTCCACTCAAGTTGACGTTCATCACGATAGCGCCAGCCGCGCCGTATCGCGACTGCCACTGGGCAAGCTGCTGGCACGCGGCTCGAAGGACCCACTCGCCGATCGATGCGATGAGGCCGGTCTCCTCGGCGATCGGGATGAAGGTGCTTGGTGATACGATGCCTCGCTCCGGATGCTGCCACCGAACAAGCGCTTCAAAGCCAGTGAGCTGGCGGTCGTGGATCCGAAGGATCGGCTGGTAGTGCAGGGTAAGCTCGCCGCGCTCGGCAGCGTTCCGCAGATCGTGCTCCATCCATAGACGGGAGGCGATCCCCTGGTACATGCCGGTCTTGTACTGCGCGCTGTTGCGGCTGATGTCTTCGCGGGCCGTCAGGAGCGCGGCCTCCGCGGCGCGCAGGACGTCCTCCGGGTCCCGGTACCGGCCAGGACCGACCGCGAAACCGACGGTTGCGCTGATGGCAATCTCGCGTGCCTCGCTGGTGATAAAGGGACGCTCAAGCTGCTTGAGCATCTCCTCGGCGATCCGTGACGCTTCTTCCGACGACGGGACATCCTCGCCGAGGATGGCGAAGCCGTCGCTGTCGAGGCGCGTGATCGTCGTCAGCGAGCTATCGCTGGTGATGATGCGGCGTGAGACCATCACGAGCAGCTCGTCGGTTCGCTGTCGACCGAGCGCGCCGCTGAGGTAGTCGAAGCGGTCAAGCTTGAGCACATACAGTGCAAAGCCGCGGGCCTTCGAGCGGTTTGCCAGCGCACTGCGCAGCGGCTCGATGATGTTGTGGCGTGCGGCGAGAGCGCTCAGCTCCCCCGCAAGACGCTGGTTGGTGATGTCGCGCGTGTAGATGACGAGGCCGCGGACACCTTCGGTCTGGAAGTGGTTTTCCATCACCGATGAGACGTAGATGATCTTACCGTCAGCGCGCGAGATCTGGTACTGGACGCGAACCCGCTGCCCCGCCTGGTTGCTCGCGCGGCGCACCGCCTCGCGAAACTCGGCTCGGTCATCGGGGTGCACGACGTTTTTGAACATGTCCCAGGTCAAGACGTCCGGCGCGAACCCGAGCAGCTGGGCCGTGGAGTTGCTGACGTAGGCGGCCGCGGCGTCCGAGTCGATGACGAGCACCATCTCTTCGGTGTGGCTCGCCAAGAGGTTGAGCAGCCTACGGTCGCGAGCAGCAGCGTTTTCGCCACGGAGCCGGTCGCTGATGTCCCATACGTCGAGGCGCACGCCGGTGAGGTGTCCTGTCGGATCGAAGCTCGCCTGCGCGATGCCATCGACGGTGTGCCACCGGTCTTCGTGGCCGGCACCAGCAAGCCGGAAAGAGACGCGGCGGATCGCGTCAGGGCGTAGCGTGCACTGATGGAGGGTGTCGTGAATAGCGGCGACATCGCTCGGGTGGAGCTTCGATCCGAGTGGACCTTCGGCAGCCTGGCCACTCCAGCCAAGGGAGCGCAGCGCATTGGCCGAAACCGACACGAACGAGGCGCGCTGGTCGACCAAGATGGTCCACACCAGAGACCGATTCCCGCCTTCGTGCCAGGCACTTGGGTAGTGCTGGTCCACGAGCGTTTGGTCGTCGTACGCCATCAGGGGCGCATGCTGGGTAGGAGGTGGGGCATCATCGTCACTCTAATGCATCGGGTCCTCCGTGGCCCGACTTTAGCTGGTTCGTCATTGAGCCCCCGGAATCGTAACGGGTGACGGTCGACGCCGTTGGGAACGGTGCGCGTGCGGTTCGACGGCATGAACGGACCTGCTGAGCTCGTGTCACCGAGCAAGCCGAATGAGCGGACCGAGGGGATCGCCCTGATGCGCAGAGATCCTCGTCGCGACGTCAGAGCGAGCTCGTGGTTCGGGGTCGCACGTCACGTCTGGCAATCCGAACCCTGCCGGACGGCGGCGCGCCAGAAGCGGCGCGCAGGGGCGGCAGGTGGGTTGAGCGTCACCCGGCGATCGATGACTCATGGGAGCTCGCTGCCCAACGTCAGGCGGAAGAGACCGCGCGCAGCGCTGAGGTCTCTATCGCGATCGTTGGGTCCGGCTGCGCTGCACTGCAGCAAACCCGAGGCCCAAGAGTTCGTGTCGGATTAGGGTGATACGTGGGCGGTTGGTTGTCGCAACACGCAGCCCTTGCGTTACCGTTCGGGTTTGAGTTTTCAGACGCGTCTAAACTTTGCCCGGGGAAAGACGATGAGAAGAGTAAGCTAAAACAATGCCGGTTCACATTTTGAGGTGAGCATGTCAGTTGACCCGATGCACTCGACATCCGGCGCGGATCCCGTCCCGGATCGCAGCGCTGAACTTGACCGAGCCGAGGCCCGCCTCGACCTGGAAGAGCGTGAAGTCTTTGCCGAAGTGAAGGCGAAGGGAGCCTCCATCAAGGCGATCGCGCGCGCCCTCGAACAGTTCGCGGCCGCCGTGGACGCGAGTGTCGACGAGCACGGCGAGACCCCGGCCCTGAGCGGCCTCCAGTCACGTTGTCGCGCGGTTGTCGTGCCGCACATCGACTTTGAGGGTCACGCTGAGCGCGTGCTCACGGTGCGCGCAGACGCGCTTCGCGCGCGCCGGTGGGTGATGGAGTCGCTGCAAAATGACCTTGCACGGGTCGCGCGCGAGGTCAGCACCTTGACGACGTTGCTCGATGAGAGCGGGGCTGATCTCGAGCTCGCGAAACAGGGTGGCGGCGGGCCGTTCGAGCCGGACGGCGGCGCTGTTAATGCGTCCGAACCTGCAGATGACGCGGCCGTCGCGGGCGCCGAAGACGGCGAGCCCACCGTTGCAACGCGGGACCGACGCGTCGATGCGAGGCCTGCATCCAACGGGCGGCGCAACACAAGCGAGTACCGCATGGCGGATCGCTTCGGTCGAGGCGAGGGTCCGGCCGTGGTGGCAGCTGAGGACCTTGAGACGGCCGAGGGGCCTGACGAGGTCGACGAGCCCGAGAGCGACAACCCAGCGGCCCCGCGGAGCTCACCGCGCGTTCGGATGGAGACTGAGATCAGCTGCAGCAGCGACAGCAACTTCTTCACAGGCCTGTCCGCGAACATCAGCGATGGCGGCGTCTTCGTCGCGACAGACGAAGTCCTCGAGCCGGGCACAACGGTCGACCTCTACTTCCGGCTGCCGTCAGGCATCTCCATCGAAGGGCAGGGCATTGTGAAGTGGGTCCGGCCGTCCGGCGTCGGCGACGAACCTCACGGCGTCGGGATTGGGTTCCATGACCTCGATGAGGGCGCCGAGGAAGCCATCTCCCACTTCCTGGCTGAGCGGGATCCGATCTTCTACATCAGCTAGCAGCGTTCGGGGAAATGCGGATTCTGGGACGCGGCGAGGTGTGCCGCTGGGGTGATGAACGAGAGGAATCCGCATTTCCCGGCAACGCTGCTAGCCGAGCATCGTCGAGTTCGGGTGAGCGCAGCGAGCGACGCCGCTGGCGAGGCGGAAGTCGCAGCCGGAAAGAGCGCGACCGGACAATCGCGTCGCGCCATGTCGCTGCGCGAGGGCGAGCGCCTACTCGCCGATGGTCGCCGAGCTCGACGCGACCGGCGAGCGCTCGACACCATCGGTGGCAACGACGTCGCAGCGCCAGATCTCATTGGCTGACGTGACGGCGCTCGGCACTGTCGGGGCTCCGCCGAGGTCTTTGGCGTAGATGCCATCTCGGAACCAGCGCACGGCGTAGGTGACGGTGCCCAGGTCA
>CALHXW010000289.1 GCA_938040325.1 uncultured bacterium
CGAATCGCGAACGTCGCCGCCAACCACTACCAACGGCTCCTCCCGCGGCTCCCGCTCCCGTTTCCGGACACGTTTCGCCGAACGGTGGAGATCGTGGAGGGCAGTCACTTGCGCATCACTCCGGTGAGATAGGCAACTCAAGACGGTCGTTCCGAAGAGTACCTAGTACTCGATCGGACCTCGCTGTGAGTGTGTCCCCTCCTCGGATGCTCGCAAGGGAGACTCCAGCAAGAAAGGACGGGCTTGTGGTCGGAAACGAAAGAGACGAGAGGCGAAGCCGAACGTCTATCGTTTTCGACGCTCGGGGAGCGCACGCGACCGTTTGGGGTGAATCGACCGAAGGGAGAGAGGGGTCTCGAAAGACCCATCAGAGGCACAACGCGTAAATCAAACCCAACGCGAATCCGCCAACGGCGGAGAGCCCACTAACGCGATGGCGAAGCTTCGGACCGGAGGAAGAGTACCTAGTATTCGATCGGACCGTTGTCGGACTGGAGGAAGAGTACGTTCGGACCGTCAGGTGTCTGTTTCAGAAGGCGACGCGATCGTAGCGAGCGATTCCGCGGCGCATGACAAGCGTGCCCACGACGAGCAAAACGGCTCCGGTGATCAAGCCGGCGTAGGACCAGTTTCGGACGAGCAATCTGTCCGCCTCATTGTCGAAGATCTCAAATTTCCGCGGAGCCAGAACGCCAGCTGAGACGCCGCCGAGGAGGGCGTTGATTCCCAGAAAGGTGAAAATGCCGCCGAACCACTTGAGCCCCACGCGCGCGGGCCGGACGAGAATGCGCTCGCGGCGACCGGTCGGCTCTAGGTTGATGCCAAGACCGGCAACGGAGACGCGGATCGGTTGGTCGACCCGGAGGCGACATGGAGTTGAGCACAAGTAACGCCTCGTGCTGCCGTAGGCACTAGCAAAGCCACCCGCGACGGACACCGTGCTTCGCGATTCAAGGAGCAGATGCTTAACGTCGAGATGCGCTCCCGCCTCATCGCGAGTTGACTCCAAAACAACCTCGGAGGGTTGCGCGTTGGCGTCTGCGATGACCGATTGTGCACTCGACAGTGAGGGGAAGCAGAGCAGAGCCAGCGCGAGGGTCAAGGCAGAGTTGAAAAGAGACGAGGTGAAAAGAGACGAGGTGAAAGGCGTGGGGAAATGAGGAGTCATGGGGGCTTGTCGGCGCGACTCGATGTGGGTTGCGGACTCGTGTGCGAGTGGCGCTCAGGAAAGACTGCGAAGGGACACTTCTGTCCTGCTGAGACCCGCGTGAGGCCGCGGGCTCGGGACGCGAGTGGAAGTCGCGATGGTCTCGCAGACGGTGATCACGTGATGCCTCGCGCCAGCCGGGCGCAGGTCTCCGCTCTGGGACCCCTTGCAACCCCGATCTTCCCGGCCTCCGGTCTATCCCAAGTTCGCTGAGACCCGCGTGAGGCCGGCGGGCTCGTGACGCGAACGGGAGCACCGCTCAGGCAAGCCATCGATGAGTGACGCGAGCGTGATTTCAACGAGTTGGCAGCGGCGAATTGCGGATTCGGTGACGGACCGCTGGCGGCCGCCACCCACGCGTCTCTCTTCCGAAGAGTACCTAGTACTCGTTCGGACGCTCGTACTCGTTCGGACCGTCCAACGACGTCGTCCGCAGGTGTATCCGGATCGGATACGGATAGTCGTTCTCGAGCGCCGAAGAACGTGAATCATCCCTCCTCCCGTCGACACTGATTGGTTACCGAGTTGGAAGCCGTCGCAGATGACGAGCGTGTCTCGGTCTTTCGGAGGAACTATGACGAATCGTACGAGCGCGCGAACGCGCATACACCGAAACTTGACACGCGCAGTGATCTGTCTCGTCGGAGTGGGCATGGCGGGCTGTCAGCCCACAGAAGTGCTCGTTGCCGAGTCTGATGACGAGCCGTCGCTCCGCTATGCGCTGAGCGCGGCGGAGCTCGAAGACGTTCAGTTCATCGCGGCGTCGAACGACTGGACGCTTGATGAGGCGATGGAGCGAGTGGGTTGGCAGCCGCGGTTCGCAGAGCTGGTTGGATGGGCGCGGGCCACCTATCCCGACGAGTTCGCGGGCGCGGCCGCGACACCGGAAGGTCCGGGCCAGGCGCGTCTGCAATTCAAGGGCGATGTTCCGGCAGAGATCGCCCGGGACCCACGACTGCGCGGAATCGACGTGCAGTACCGAAGCGGACTTGGGTACTCGGAGGCAGAGCTTCACGGTCAGCAGCTTGAGGTTCATCAGGGGTTGCTGGACGCAGGGTTCGTCCACGTCGTGTCGTCGTATGACATCGACAACGGAGAGGTCGACGTCGAGCTCGGCGCCAACCACCTTGTGTTCAGTCCCCGAGAGCTGGAGGACTTCTTACCAGAGGCGGCAAGAGCACCGAACGTGAACATCTCGATCGTCGAACCCAACGACGGCGAACTCTATGAGCTCTTCGGCGGCGGCTCCTTCGAGATGGCCGGCGGCAGCGACAACGTGTGCACCGCGGGTGTCATGGTGTCTGATGGAGTGACCGACGGGATGCTCACCGCGGGTCATTGCGCCGACGCGCTCACCCTTGAGAACACGAGAGGAGCGACAGAGCATACCGCGACGTTCATCGCCCAGCACGGAGGCTTCCCGTTCGATCCTAGTGGGAACTCGCCCACCGGAGACTTTGGTGACTTTCAGTGGCACTCGTTCACGACGGACGTGCCGTCCACGTCTTTCTTTCAGAACTTTGGGGTGAGGCGAGAAGCGTGGTCAGTCCGTACGGCGTTCCGCAACGCCACGCTCTGCCGCTTCGGACAGGTGACCGGAAAGCACTGCGACGAGGTCTTTAGGACCAACGTCTCATCGGGGGCGGATGCTCGCCTCGTCGCGATGCGAAACGACAACGGCATGGGTGGCGATAGCGGTGGTCCCTGGTACTTGGGCAACAGCGTCTACGGCATCGAAAAAGGCAGCAGGCGCATCTGGTTCAAGAAACGCGAGCTCTTTAGTCAGTTGATCCACGTCGGCAGTGCGCTCGGCGTGACGGTCTCGCTCTGCCAGCGCAGGACGTGCCAGCCTGGCGACTGCGGACACGTCAGCGTCGGATGTGGTGCGACCACGTTCTGCGGTGAGTGCGACGGCGAATGCGAGTCCTATTGCCCTAACGGATCCTGCTGTCCGGAGTCAGGGGTCTGCGTCGACGACGGAGTGTTCTGCGGCTTCTGACCGGTTGATCAGCGTGCCCGCGGTCGGATTCACCTTTTCACGCGCGCGGTCCTCGCCTAGATACTCGCGATGAAGAACGCGTTGCCGATCGTGATCCTCGCGCTCGCCGTCGGCGTGGTGCTCAGTCGACGACGTCGTACCGATGTCCTTGATCCGTTTCCCCGGACAGTTTGATTGCGCCACCAGTTCTTGCCGGTACTAGAACTCCGCCTCAGCGGGCGTTCGATGGTCGAGTGTCCGAGCACCGTTCAGTCACGCCATCGATGAGTGACGCGAGCGTGGTGGCGAACGGCGGGTTCGATGACGGTCCGCCGGCCCACGTCTCTACGCAGAGTACCTAGTACTCGATCGGAACTCTCCAACGGAACGCCCGATGGACGTCAGAGCTCAAAGCGCACAACGCCTCTCTTTCGAACCGCGATTAGCATATGGGACGGGATCCGGCGCTTTCTTGGAAGGTCCTGGTATTCATCCTGCGTCCAGTCGTGCTTGCGAAAGCGGCGGGGATCAAACGACTTGCCGTTCGCCGCGTAGCTGCCCTGCTTCACTTTCTTTTCAATCAGCCGCGACAGAGCAAAGCCAGGCCTCTCAAAGTCCAATGCTTCCGACGATTTTGTAAACTGCCGGTAGTAGTGCGGCGCGCCCATCCAGTGCGCGCCGTGGCGAGCGTGCACTCTTCGTGTCGCACTGCGCGACGGAGTAGTGGGACGCCATCGTCCCAGTTGTAACGCTCGACAAAGCGCCGGAGCAACGGACCATCGATCAGGAGATGCGACCACGGCATTTCGTAAAGGAGCGGAATAGAAGCGGCCATTCGACATGCTTAGCATCGGGGTAGGGTCGGTACGAGTGGCCTTGATCCGTTTCGCCGGACAGTTTGATTACGCCACCGGCACCTGCCTCTGAAGCCATCACCGCGGTCCGCGCCTCGTTCGCTTCGCCGTGCGCTCGCCAGACGCACGAGCTCGCGTTGCCTCCTGCAGGTTGGCTGGCCTCGCCGACGCCCAGTGGGTCAGACATGCCCAACGCCGTGAGTACCAGTTGCCTCTAAAGTGGGTCCCTCAAGAAACGTTTCTTGGGGCAGCGGCGAACGGCGGATTCGGTGACGGTCCGCCGGCGGCCGCCACCCACGATCTCTTCTTCGAAGAGTACCTAGTACTCGTTCGGACCTCGCGATGACAACAGCCGGGTGAGACAGGCGGCCGAGCGAGCTATTGGGCGACGACGAGACTGGCGGATAACGAGCTCGCTCGGCAAGCAGCACGAAGACCACATCAACTCTACACTCGACGACATCGAGGCTCGGTTCGGTCGACGAGGACGAGCCGCGGTTCGACGTGCGGCCGAAGAGCTCGCCAACACATACGTTCGCGAGCTGTACCACGAGGTCATCAAGCTGCTCGCGCCGCTCGCGTTGTCTGTGGGGCGACTCAGCGAAGGCGTCGCCAACGACGTGACCCCGCGAGCCAAGCTTCAACAAGAGACCGCAACGCTCCGGGAACGAATCGATCGTCTTCGAAACCTGCTGTCGGACATGCGGGCGTTCACGGACATGCCCAAGCTCCAGTTCGCGCAGGTGTCCCTCAGAGAAGTCACCGACGAAGCGGCATCGCTCGTTCGAGATGCAAACCTGCAGCGTGGCGTGGCCGTCGGAATCGAAGTGCGGGTATCTGAAGAGTTGACCGCTGAGGTTGACCGGGGGCGCCTCGTGCAAGCGTTCACCAACCTCATCTGCAACGCGACAGAAGCCTATGAGGGTCTCTCTGACCGCGCTCCTGTCGTTGTCGATGGAGTTCAAGAAGGCGGAAGACTGAGCCTCACCGTTACCGACGCCGGTTGTGGGATGTCAGCAGAGAAGCTCAACGACGCGCCACTTCTCTTTTCGACTAGCAAGCGGCACGGCACAGGTTTTGGGCTGCCGCTTGCCATCAAAATCGTCGAGTCGGAGCACTTGGGCCAGCTGAAGATCACCAGCGCAGAAGGGAAGGGCACCTGCATCGAGGTGTGGTTGCTCCGTGAACAGGGGGATTGATGACATCAAGACACCGGCTACTCGTGGTCGAAGACGAAGACTTCATGAGACAGGACCTCGAGGCGATCGTTCGGGACCTCGGCTTTGAGGTGGAGAGCTGCGCCGACAAGCAGACCGCCCTCGAGCTGCTGAACGAGCGGCACTTCTGCATGGCTTTGGTGGACCTTCAGATCCTCAGAACCCCAAAACCAAACTCGATCACCCCCAACTACACACATGGCATTTCTCTGGTGCGGGAGATTCGCATGACATATCCAACCCGGCACCACCTGCACCATCGGTTTCCCATCGTTGTTGTCAGCGGGTACGCCCGCGAGGGCCCCGCGGCGAGAGACGTCATGGATGAAGGAGCGAGCTACATCGTTTGGAAGGACGGAGACGTGGCCCTCGCCACCCATTTGTCCAAGGTCATCAAAGAGCGACTTCTGTTGGCAGGCAAGGAGGATCACGCAGACTGCTCGCCGACACCTTTGGAGTTGTCCATCCCAGGGAAGCGAAAGGCCAAGAGGACCGCGGTCATGCTCGGGGCGCGTACTGCGTACCTAGCGGATCGTCACCTCTGCACACTCCTGTTCCTCGTTAGAGGAAAAGTGCTCGGCTCCCGTGTCAGCAACCTCGATATGGGAGCTTCAGGGCCCAACCGTCGTCCGTCCGAAATCAACAAGGAAATGGCTGATGCGTTCCCCAGCGGCGTGAAACAGATCATAAAGAATGACCACCACGGGAACTACTGGCTAATCGACGACATCACGATTGGCTCCATCGCCTACGAGGAGCTCCGCGCGCTCGAGAACCACTCGATCACAGCGCTCGCCAACGAACTTCAAGGGCATCTGCCCTGCGACGGAAACTCTTGAGAGTTTCCGTCGCAGCCAGGTGAAGGACGCGTGTCGACTCGGCTCCTAGGTTAGGCACATACCGTTTGCTCAATTTCGGGCATCGGTCACCAAATAGGAGGCTCATCATGGCCAAGAAGTTCTGGTCCGGCGAGATCTGCCCCACCAAGGGGATCTACGGACAATACCGTGACACGAACGGTGCTTACGCCGGCACCCAACACGATCGCAAAGTAGAGAAGGGGAGCCGCTTCCCCCCGTCCCAGAACAACCACCACTTCTGTCGGAAGTAGGGGGGCGACCGCCGTTCCTCGTTCGCGAGGGGCGGCGGTGGGGCAACCCACGGAAGGGAGCAAGACAAATGGCCTACTCAAAAGACACTCTGCGACACATCTGCGACAAGACGAGCAGCCGCTGCCACATCTGCTGGAAGAAGGTGGCCTGGAAGAACTACGGAATCGTCGGCGCCCGGATGGCGTGGGAAGTGGATCACTCTAACCCACGAGCTCGAGGCGGCAGCGATCGAACAAGCAACAAGCAACCTCTTGCCCGCTCACATCTCGTGCAATCGCTCGAAGGGCGACTCGTCCACGCGAAGCGCCAGGGCAAAGCACGGTCGCACGCGGAAGCCGATGTCCAAGAAGGAGCGACCCTTCCTTCGGAACGATCGGGGACACCTCAACATCGGATCCGGGCTTGAGCGGCACTTCCTCGGTATGCAGGGACCTCCGCATTCGATGGAGACGGGATCCAGACGGTGCTCCCACTCTCTTCACAAGCTCGCCGGTCGGGCCCGGGTCTCAGCGAACTTGGGATAGACCGGAGGCCGTTAGGGTCGGAGGTTGCAAGGGGTCCCAGAGAGCGGAGACCCGGGCCCGACCGGCGGGCGGCGCTCCACGATCACACTTGCTCTCGTTGCTGTCGTCTGACTCAGCGACGCACAAGCACACGGAGACCCTCGAAGTACGACGTCTTCTCCAAGTACGACGTCTTCTCCAAGTACTACGTACCCTGCAACCCGCTCACCTTCGCGTGGATGGATCAGTCGCAGGCGGAGGCGCTTGTGTCTTTGACGTGATCCACGAAGAGGATTCCGTCGAGGTAGTCACAACCTTGTTGAACGAGCGCGGCCAGGCGACCAGAGAGATCGAAAGAGAGCGGTTCCCCATGTCGGGTCAGCGCTTCGAGGTGCACGCGCTCGTGGCGACTCACGACTCCGGCGCGCCCAGGCACACAGAGGCATGTCTCGCGAACATCAGCGCGCTCATCACTGAGTGAACTGAGCGTTGGGTTGATGAGGAAATGCGACCACGAACGGGCGTCGGGCTCTCCTGGTTTGTAGCTGATAATGACGATTCGGTGGTGGTCGCCGACCTGGGGAGCCGCGATGACACTGCCGCCAAACTCAAACTGGGTTTCGTTGAGGTCGTCAATGAATTCTTGATCCCACAAGAGAGGCCGCTCGGTTTGCAGAGGCTTCGATTTTTGCCTCAGACGTGGGTCTCCAATCTGGAGCACCTCGAGCGGCGTGGCGCTGGCGAACCCGTAGCTCATGTTCTCAGCTGCGCAACAGCTCGCCCTGCCGCGCTCGCTTCACAAACTCGCCCTTGTGCGACGTCTCGAGCTTCCCGTTCCGGCAGATGACCTTACCGCGCGAAATCGTGATCTCGCTCCAGCCTTGAATCTCGACGCCTTCGTACGCGCTGTAGTCGACGCGCATGTGGTGCGTGAACGGGTTGTCGACGCTGATGGTCTCTTTGCGGTTCGGGTCGAAGATCACGATGTCGGCGTCGCTGCCGACCGCGATGGTTCCCTTCTTCGGGAACATGCCAAACGTCTTGGCGGCCGCGGTGCTCATGAGCTCGACCCAGCGGTTGAGCGACAAGCGGCCTTCGACGACCGCGCCTTGGTACATGACACTGACGCGGTTCTCGACGCCGGGCGCGCCGTTCGGGATCTTGGTGAAGTCGCCGATGCCGAGCTCTTTTTGGTCTTTGAAGCAGAAGGGGCAGTGGTCGGTCGCGACGTTCGCGAGGTGGTCGAACTCGAGGCCCTTCCAGAGCACGTCTTGGTTCCACTTTTCGCGAAGCGCCGGGGTCATGACGTACTTGGCGCCTTCGAAGTTGGGGCGCTGGTAGTAGCTCTGGTCCATGAAGAGGTACTGCGGGCAGGTCTCGGCCATGACGTCGACGCCGCGCGCGCGGCCACGCTTGACCTCGTCGAGCGCGTCCGAGGAGGAGAGGTGCACGATGTAGAGCGGGACGTCGGCGACCTCCGCGATCGCGATCGCGCGGTGCACGCCTTCGGCTTCCATGCGCGTGGGCCGGGTGAGCGCGTGATAGATCGGGTCGAGCTTTCCGTCGGCCTTCGCTTCCTTGATGATCTCGTCGATCACGATGCCGTTCTCGGCGTGCATGCAGATGCGCGTGCCGTTTTGTCCGGCTTGGCGGAAGGTGCGGTAGAGCGTGCCGTCGTCGACGTAGAGCACGCCGGGGTACGCCATGAAGAGCTTGTAGGAGGTGACGCCTTCGTCGGCGAGCTTCTGCATCTCGGGCAAGCGCTCGTCCGGCATGTCGGTGACGATCATGTGGAAGGCGTAGTCGATGGACGCTTTGCCGTTCGCCTTCTCATGCCAGGTGTCGAGACCCTTGATGGTCGACTCGCCCTTGGTCTGGATCGCGAAGTCGATGATGGTCGTGGTGCCGCCGAAGGCCGCCGCGATGGTGCCGCTCTCGAAGTCGTCCGCGCTGGTGGTGCCGCCAAAGGGCATGTCCATGTGCGTGTGCGAATCGATGCCGCCCGGGATCACCAGCTTGCCGGCGGCGTCGATCACTTCGTCGGCCTGCACGGTCAGGTTCTGACCGATGGTGTGGATGGTCTCGCCCTCGACGTAGACGTCGGCGAAGTAGTCGTCGGTGGCCGTGATGACGCGGCCGTTTTTGATCAGCAGGGAGGACATGCGCGTGATGCTACCAGACCGTCCAGACCGTCAGGAATCGGGATGTCTTCGCGAGGATTCGCTACGCTGTAGCGTATGCGTGTGATCTCGTTCGCCGTGGTTCTCTCTTCGCTCGTGGTGTTGACGACGAACCACGCAGACGCGCAAGGACGCGACCGTTGCAACGGAAACGCGATGATCGCGATCGCACCGATGCTGCCAATCGGAACGCTGTTCGCGCTGTGGCCGTCGGACGGTGGGTACCGCGGCGCGGCCGGAAAGTTCGTCGCGTCCGCGATGACGGTTATCGCGGCTGCGCCCGCCCTCGCGCTGCTCACGGGAGGAGTGCTTCTTCGCGTGGACACGACCGTTGATGACCCGGAAGAGCGTTGGCTGAGGCGGCGTTGCCGTGCTCGCTGGGCGCTCGGAACAGGGTCCGCTTCGGTGCTCTCGGCCTTGACCGCGATCACCATCGAGCTGCTGCGTCGCCGCCCGAATGAAGATCGCATGATCAAGAGCGCGCTCGTGGGGGCGGCCGGGTTGGTCGTCTTGGTCGCGGGCGTAATCGCGCGCGCTCGGCTCGGAGACGCGCCCAGCGAAATGAGGCTCGAGATGGCGATGCCGCTCGTCGCGTTTTAGCGATTGGGATCGCGCGGAGACGTCGACTCGGTGCAGAAGCTTCGGCCGAGGCAACGCTGCATTCCGCGACGTTGCTCTCGGCTCCTGCGCTCAGGTTTTGACGTTCAGCCGAGGCTGGCGAGCGCGGCCTCGTAGTCCGGCTCTTCCACGATCTCCGGGACGAGCTGCGAGTGGATCACCTTGTCGTCTTCGTCGAGCACGACCACAGCGCGCGCGGTCAGGCCCTGAAGCGGTCCGCCGGTCATCGTGAGACCGTAGTCGTCGCTGAAG
>CALHXW010000290.1 GCA_938040325.1 uncultured bacterium
CTCTCAGCAGCCGACGGTGGCCATCGAGCCAGGTGTTTGCGAGTCACAGATGGCAAACTGACTTTCGTCACTGGGGTCTTAGGTGCATGTCTTCTATTGAAGGACCCGGTTGGGTTGTAAAGTGAGTGTCGGTTATTGTTGCACGCTCGAATCAAGAGGACCCCTGGTCGGGTGTTCTGTCGCGCAAACCGATTTACGCTCGAATCAAGACGACCCCTGGTCGGGTGTTCTTTCTATCTGATCTGGGTGTAATCCAATCGCACGGAGAAGTTCTGTCGCGGCAGCGTCGGCCAGAGTGGGATGGAGCAGAAGTTCAACTGATTCCTTTTGCCTCTCGGTGACCTCTACTGAGTCGCAATTGCGTGTTATGCGCCAGGCCACGGTAGGGGGGCTCACGCGCAGCACGGTCGAGGTGTTCGCTACCGGCTTTATCGATTTGTAGATGCCATTGAGAGTGAGAGCCTTGAGCACAGCAGCTATCCGAAGTCCGATGTCTAACGACAGCTCGAGTACAACTTCGTCGACAGTTGTCTGAACCAGGACAGCCTCAGCCTCAGTCGACAACACCAGCAACACCCAATCCGAATTTGGCCCGGTTTCGACTCGAGCCGCCGATCCGAGGTATGCGACGGCCTGCGTCTGTTGAAACATGAAAGCCGGCGATATCTTTTCTATCATGGGCATCTAACCCTTGGTTGTCGGGCAACTGGACCAGGCAGGTCGGCGTCCCGCAGGAGTTGTTGAACTTTTGCTGGACCACGTTTGCCCATCTCCACCGGCGCTACTTGTCGCAGGTTCGCACGCTGGGCAACTAATAGGGTCCGGTTATTGGTTGTTACCCAAGTGCCGTCAGCATAACGGACCGCGTTTATCTGCAATCCTGGAGGCAGTTTACCCAAACGGCGCGCCTCTTCCACCGCTTCATCCAGTGTTCGTCCTTTCCACGGCCCATCACTGAACTTTTCGCCGACAGAATCTTGCGTGAACGAAATGTCGTAGGGATCGACATTGTGAACGAGCACTGCTGTCGAGCCCGAGACGACGAAATAGGTTTGATGCTTCGACACGCTCAAGTTGAAGGTTCGTTCATCTTAATGGACGCAAGTCCAAGACACCCACCTAATTTCCCCGCGACTTCAGAGTGTTAGCTGCGGCGTGTTGTGCCGCCGCCGCCCCGACGCTTTTGCGAGACCGTTTCTGGGCTGGCTTTAGTGAACTTCAGCGCGTGAAGGTAAAGTGACTTGCGCTAAGCCGCGTGGCAGACGCACGTCTGCGTGACCACGACGAGTGAAGTCATAGCGGATGCGACGACGCCTGGCTGCTGCGCCGGTGTGAACTTGCGCGCGGCGCGCTCGTTAGCTGGCGAACACCTGTGCGAGGTCGCGCTGGCCTCTCACCCATCGCCGGCCCCGGCTGGCTGCATAGGCTTGCAGGCTTGTGGTGCTGCCGAGTGCCGCGGGTTTGCCGAGCGTGCCTTCTCGGTGGGCATCAACCCAGGCAGCCGCGTTGCTCGCTAGCTCGGCCAACGAGTTGGGTACGGGGCCGAGTGTGCCACAGCCAGGGCGAACGGCTTGGCCTGTCCAGCGCACGAGGTTGATGTAGTCGGCGAACGTGATGGGAAGGACGGCGTCGGCCTCGAAGTCGTTGGCTGGGTGAGCGAGGTACCCGGGCGGAGCGAAACGCATGAGACGGGGACGCTTGGCGGGGCTTTCGTCATCATCGTTGTCGCTCTGGACGACCTCGGCGAGCTCGGCGTCGGCGCCATCCGAGGGCGGCACCGCTGCGCGCGCCATCTCGATGAGTCGCTGTTGGATTGCGGTGTGGTCACTCTCTTCGAGCCTGTCGGTGATACCTGCTCGGACGGGGTTGAGGTCGACGTACACCATCACCCCAAGGACCGCGCTGTGGTCGAGCAACGGTTGGCAACCGAACCGACCGGCCCAGAATCTACCGTTGCATTCGTCCTCGGCGTTCGCTCGGTCGCTGAACCACTTCTTGAGTGCTTGCATGAACTCGGAGATGTTCGACAGGCGCTCACGCCATACCTTCACTTTTGCCGCCGCTGCGGTCGGCGGAAGCTTGAGGCCCCGAGCTGTGGCGTGCGGGTAAAGACGACGGTGCCGCTCGACGACCTCGGCGTCAGACCAAGCCCGCACACGCGAAAGCGCAACCCGCACCGCCACGTGGAAGTGCGTCGACATCATCGCGTAGGAGCAAACGTCGATCGCAAAGATCTCGACGAGGAACGCCAGCCGTTCGGCAAACCACTCCTTGCGGTGCGAGTAGTCCTTGCCTGTGCGCTTGTCGATGCCGGCGAGATACGCCTGGCGAACACACTGCGACGTGCAGTGGTAGTAGGGCGTGACGTCCAGGTCGACTTGTTCCTGTCGAGCGGTGGCTGGCATGGCGGCTCCGGGGGCTGTGAGCTGAAAGCCGCCCTAAAATGGGTGCGGAGTGAACGGATGTCCAGTGGGCGGTCGCGCGGAGTTGCTAAGCGTTGGTGAATGCTCGGAAATTAGGTGGGTGTCTTGGATTGGGTGTTGGATTGGGTGTCTAGGTGGGTGTCTTGGATTGGGTGTCTGCGACCTTCCATGAGCCCGCGTCAGGCGCCCGAAGGCTGCCAGTAGCGCGCCGCGTAGGCGATGATCACACGAGCCAACGAGTCGGCAAGCCGCGGCGAGTCGTCACGGATGATGCCCTCGGCGATCGGGCCCGATGAGATGAAGACCGTATAGGGCGGCGCGTCGCCAGGCGCGTTTCGTTCGCCGTCGAGCTTCACAATCAAGACCGCGCCGTCCTCTCTGATGCGATCAGCGAGCGCGAAGAGCAGGCCGAGGGGACCGTCGAACTCAGGCAGCTCGTTCGCCAGCCCGCTCGCGATCTTGAGCACCTCTTCTTCGAGCTTCGGCGTTAACTGCATCATCTGTGCTCCTCGCGCGTCGTGCCGTGCCGGCCAGCGCACCGTGAGGCGCTCAAGCAACTCGACAACCTCTCCCTCTGTCTCAAGCCAGACGTCGAACTCCTGGCCGCCTTCACGCGTGATGACCAGAAACGCACTGCCTGCCGGCTCGATCTTGACGGCCTCAAGCGCTGCATCTGCTGGCGGCTGGTCGACATGGCCCCAGACGCCGGTCGGGAAGGGTGGCCTCACTGCCGATGACGGTACAGCGCTTCGGCACCGACAACCAGCAGAGCTCGCGTTCCCCACACCGCAAACACCGGCGGCTGCTCCAATAAACCACGCTCCCCGGGGATCGTGACCACCGCCGCCGCGGGGGCTGTGGGGATGTGGAAGCCGCGAAGGACGCAGTCCGTAGCGACTTCCAAGGGACT
>CALHXW010000291.1 GCA_938040325.1 uncultured bacterium
GTCGGGGCGCTCGCTGCGCTCACTCGGACTCGACGATGCACGCATCGCCGTCGTCCGCCCGACGGCGCTGTGATGCGCACCTCGTTCGCCTCGCTCGAAACTAGCGCTTATTTTGGGACTAGCACCCTGCAGGCCCGCCCACCGCAGCTGGGTTCTTGGCGCGAAAGCAAGGCTACGGCTCCGAGCGTGCTTGTTGGCCGCCGGCGGACTCGGGCGCTCGCATGGGGGTGAGCGCATCGAGTGGCCACAGCTCGGTGTAACGGTCGAAGACGCCCATGCACATGGAGGTGAGGCTGCAGTCAGTGCAGGGCCCGGTGTGAACACGCTTCCGACCTGGGTCCCAGGTGTAGATATCGGTGAACACGACCTTGCCTGGTGCGCTCGCCCACTCCACCGTGACGCGCGGATCCCAGTGGAGGTCATTGGAGAGCATTCGGTGCTCACCCAAGACGCACATCGGCACACCGAAGAACCGGACCATGGCGTTTTCTGCGCGCGCAGGCAGCTGAGGCAGCACCCGCTTGAGCGTCGCGAGGTCGACCGCGAGTCGCTCGTACTGGTCAAACCCAAGTCCCTCAGGGGTCAGGTTGGACACGACGATAAGCTTTGCGCCGAGCTTGTCGGCCATCTCAATGGTGTCCGGCAGTGCCTCGACGTTGGTCGTCGTCACGACCGTGTTCACGAATGCGTTGAAGTTAGGGTCGACATCGAGACACGTCTTGAGTGCGCTTGTGACGCGGTCAAAGCTTCCCTGCCGGCCGGCCATCGTGTCGTGAAGGGCGGCCGTTGGGCCATGAATCGAAAAGAGCGCTTCGTCGAGCAGAGGCACAGCTGCAGCGGCAAAGTCGGGGCGAGCGAGCATGGTGCCGATGGTTCCGACCGAGGTCCGCATTCCGAGCTTCTTGGCCAGCCGGAGCACATCGATAAAGCGCTTGTGGATCGTAGGCTCGCCGCCCGTGAGGTGGAGGCGCTTGACGCCACGACTGGCATGGGTCCTCAGCACGCTGGCAACTCGGCCAAACGTGACGGGGAATGCATTGAACGCCTGCATCCGGTGGTCTTCCGAGCAGAACTGACAGCGCTCCGGGCAGGTGTAGGTCAAGTGAAGCTCAAGCCACTCGACCGGACGGCCATGTGGACCGATCCACGGCGAGTCTCCCGTGGGCTCCTTGAGCGCAAACTCGGCGGCCCGGCTCATGCGACGCTCCTGCGCTGCCGCTGGGCGAAGTAGGCTGGGTAGAGCGAGCGACACAGCCGGGTCAGCTGGGCGTCTACCTCGAGTGTTGACGTCCAGACCCGCTCGGGCACGGTGGTGCGAATCAAGTCCCAGACCTCGCGCCCTCGCGCGTGCAGCGCCTCGGCACTGGGCGGGTCGTCGAGGCTTCCTACCCGGGTCTTGCCAAGGAGACTGTTGAGGCTTCCCGACAGCCCCACGTTGGACGGATGAATCGTGCGGTCGCTGTCGACGACCAGGCCGGAGTTGAAGAAGGGGGTAGGGGCGCGGGTAAAGAGGTTTCGGACGTAGAGGCGTCCGTCTTGAGCCCAGGTCTCACGTACCGAACTGCCGATCGCATCGAAGCCCTTCGCCAGTGCCTGCAGCTGCTCGTCACGCCACGGGATGTAGTAGCCCGGCAGGAAGTTGAAACGCCAAAAGCCCAGCTCGCGCAGGTGAAGAAAGTTCTGGTGCGCCCGTGCTGCCGTCTTTGGGGCGATCGTCTGTGTCACAACAACCCGCGGCGTCTTGACGAGCTTCGGCATCAGCGCCACGACGTGGTCGTAGGCATCGGCGACGCCGGGTAGGGCGCGTCGCATCGCGCGGTGGTCGTCGGGCAGCCCGTCCATCGAGATCGTGAGCACGGCCTTGGGGTAGCTCGCGAAATAGGCCAGCCAGTGGTCGTCCAGGCCAAGCCCGTTCGTCGATACATAGACGCGCCGGATGCGTGGCTCGTCGCGCGCGGCTTCCATCGCTGCTTTGACAACCTCAGGGACGAGCAGAGGTTCGCCCCCGAAGAGCTTCATCTCGCCGCCGCCGTAGCGCTCAGCGAACAGGGCGACAGCGCGACGCGCATCGCCTTCGGTCAGTGACGGCCACCCGTCTTTCGCTGTCGGGCAGTAGCTACAGCGTAGGTTGCAGGCCCGCGTGACCGTGAGGATGAGGGAGCCTTGGCGTGGCGTGTCCATGCCAGGTCTTGGTGATGACGTCGTCATCGGCGACGACAGCCGTGCAGAGCGGTCGTCCAGCCGCGGAAACGAATGAGCTCAGGACGCGAACAACGTTGTTCAGCCTGTCGTGCGCTACCATTGCCCATGCGAGCCATGCGAGCCATGAGACCCGTGAGAGCCATGGGACCCGTGAGAGCCATGGGAGCCGTGAGACCCGTGGGATCCGTGAGAACCATGGGAGCCGTGCGAGCCGTGCGAGCCGTGAGAGCCATGAGACCCGTGCGAGCAGTGCTGCGCGACGACGATCCCCTGGTTGTCGGCGTCTGCGAGCAACTCGCTGGCGACGAGGTCCGTCGGCTCGGGCTCAAAGGCGTTCTTTGCCTCACCAGCCTGCAAATAGCTGACCGGAGCGCGATTCATCGTGGGGAACTTGCTAGCTCCCTTTTTGTCTTTGGGCTTGGACACGGCTCTACACCTTGCAACTAGTACTCGTCTCGCGCGGACGCGTTAGCGTCCACTTCCGAAAGATCTTCTCGTGGGTCCCGTCAGGATCGTTTGCTAGCCGCTCAAAGAGCAACGACGCAATTGTATAGTGCTCTTTGCACTTAAACGAGTTTGGGCGCTGCCCAAAAATCTCGCCGGTCGACTGATAGGTGTGAAGCGGGCACACACCGCAGTACGGCTTGTTCCAGCACGTGTTGCAGCTCGGCAAGCTGTCGTTGAGAGACGCGACCGCCATAGCGCGCACCGTCGGGTGCTGGATGACCTCTTCGTGGGTCGTCTCGCCAATGGAGCCGATCTGAAAGAGGTCGTTTCCGACGGCCGAGACCATGCGCCCTTCGTCGCACGTGAAGATCTTGCCGTCGTAGTTGTAAGCCACCTGGCCGGTGCCGGCGCCGCAGGGGGAGCGGATGTCGACAAAGTTCGGGTCGGTTGGCGTCAACATCTTCGCGAGAAAGCTCGTCGAGGTTCCTTCGACGATCTCCACGCCCTTCTTGTTGAGCTCCATGATGTAGTCGAGGCAGTTGGCGTAGTAGTCGAGGTACTCCTCGGTGGTGTAGCCAATCGCCTTCCACGTCCCCATCGCGAACCCATACGGGTTGAGAGGGCGGATGTGGACGGAGTGGATGCCGAGCGACACGTAGAGGTCGATGACCTCTTTGTAGCGCTCGATGGTCTTGCGCGTGGTCGTCATCAGCGCGTCGACATGCCACAGCTGCGGGTCGCGGCCGCGCTCGATGTAGCCTTCGTTGAAGTAGCGCATCCACTTCATGACGTTTTCGAACGCGTTGTGCTCTTTTTTCCACAGACGGTTGAAGTTGTGGACGTCCTCGGGCCCGTCGAGGCTCGTGCAGATGAGAATGCCGTTGTCCATCAGCCAGTCGGCGTTCTCTTTCGTCATCCACGTCATGTTGGTGACGAGCGAGTGGTCCAGCTGCTTTCCAAGCTCTTTGTTGAGCTCACGGCTGTACTCAACGATGTGCTTGAGCACCGGCATGTTGATGGTCGGCTCGCCACCTTGGAACTCGAAGTTGATGTACGGAGAGGTGCTCTCCATCGCCTGCTCGACCACCTGGGTGGCCGTCTCGATCGACATGTCCGTGTCGACGCGATCCATGCTCGTGCGCGAGGCGTGGCAGTAGCGACAGCTCTGGTTGCATCGGAGCGTCGTGACCACGATGTGAAGGTGCGGACCCACGCCGACGAAGTGTTTCTTGCGGGCAATGCGCGAAGCGAGGTCGTCGATGTCGAGTCCGTCGCGCAGGAAGCTCTTCGCCTGGAGCGCGCCGTACTCGGCGTGGTCGGCGCTCAGGTCGCCGGCGAGGAACGTGGCGAAGTCTTCTTTGGACAGGAAGTGCCACTCGCCAGCGTCGTTGGTCAGCAGCATGCGGCCGCCGACCTCGCCGTAGCGAAAGAAGCCGAGCTTCTCTGGAGAGATGGAGAGCTGGCGCAGAGAAATGGTACGTGAGGCGGTCATGACTCTTGGGTCGGCTCCCGCGAGAGCCGGATGCTCTCGTTGAGGACGTGGTTGCAGAACTCGTTTTCGAGCTGAGCAGCCACCTCAGGATCTGGGTCTGAGATGGTAACGGTCGCTTTGCCGCCGCCGATTTGCACATCGAAGGTTGCGAGACCTGCGAACGCAGCTGCGACTTGCTGAACGGCCACTGCCGAGTAGAAGTCGAGTGAGAAGTCGACAGTGTCAGGCACTGGAGCCGTCCTCTTCCCATGGCACCGAGATCTCGAGCGGGTCGTCCGCGAGCTCTTCTTCGTCTAGCTCCGCCAGGAGGGCGTCGATGGTGCTTGTTGCCGGGGTTCCAGAAAAGAAAGCGCGCTGCATGTAGAACTCGCGAATCTTCGCGGTGGACTCACCGATGCGCTGACGCAGGACCTGGTTGAGCAGCTCGTTGGCGAACTCGCCCGCCAGACCTTCCATCTTCGAGTCGTCTGAGTCGTGTTTCGAGCGCAAGCGAACGCCGACCTTCGACTCCGCGTCTCGTGTCAGGAACACGTAGCAACGGTCTACAAAGAGGTAAGCGGCGCCGTACACAGCGTCGACCGGGTAGAGTGTCTCGTCGAGAGAAAACGAGACCTCGTTGGCGGCCAGCTGGTAGTCGAAGTCAACCGTATCGCTCATCCAATCACATCCGCGCCGAAGTGCTTCACACGCGCCTCATAAGTGTCGACCGGCACGCGATCTGCGTCAGCCTTGGCCTCGTTGCTACGGATCACGGATGCCAACGCGACGACGGCCTTTGCGACACTCTCATCGGTTCGGGCACGCCCATGTCCGCCATTGACGACCAGCAGCCCGAGCTGGTCGGTCGTTGCGACAGCATCCACGCTTCTACTTGCCCGGCAGACGGCGATCCTAGCGGCGACGCCTTCGCTGGTGCCGAGCTCGACCGTGAACCCGCCTTGGGTCACAGGCGAGACGCTCAGCAAGGTCAGGGACTGAGAGACCACGCTGCCTGCCGTGAGCGGGGCGAACAGATGCCACGGTGGCGGCGCGTCGGGCAGCTTTGCGCCCACGGTGATCGCCTCGTCGGTTCCAGCGGTCGGGTCCGTCTTGGGTTCCTTGCTCCCGGCTAAGACGCCCGGCGCAACGGTCACCGCGGTGGCTACGCCGACCGCTCCTCCGATGAAGTCTCTTCGTCTCATCTCTCTCTCCTGACCACGACTCCGCTCACAGTAACGAAATCTCGGCGCCAAGTGAAGCGCGACGCGATGGGCATGGCGACGGACGCCACAGGGAATCACATCACGGTCAGAACGGCTGCGACAAAGCGAGGCTTCTGGCTTCCTCGGATGGCTGCTCTGTCTGTGAGCGTCGGCCAGCCCGCGCTTTCAAGCGTTCAACGAGCTCCGGTGCCGGTGCACGGCCAAGGACGCGCTCGATCACACCATCGGGCGCTTCGAAAATCGGCGAGAGCTCCCGCTCATCGTACGTCCGCGCCATGGAAAACATGCCCGCGCAGATCGCGTCCCAGCGGCAAACGCTACACGCGTCGCCTTTGCCGTGAAGAAACTCGAGCTGACGCACAAACCCCTTCGTGTCGAGGAACCGAATGCACCGCTCTTCCTCTTTGATGATCTTGCGTGTCTCCGTTGACGCCCACGCGAAGCGCGGCATGGAGCAGAGCGGCACGCGCTCTGCACGGAATGTCCTGCCCGTGGCGTCCAGGTACTCCATGGCGAGCTCGAGCGACACTTGGAACTCGTAGTGTCGCGGGATGCAGTCTGGGTTGATCTCGGCCCGGTTGCCGTCGGGGTCCATGTTGTTCCACACGAAGTGCCGAATGAACGGGAAGCGATCGGTGATCCAGATCACATTCTCATGGAGGTGGTCACTGTTGTAGGTGTTGATGACGGTGTTGATGTCGCACGCAACGCCCATCTTTGGCACGTGCTCGAGGCAGGTCACGAGGGCTTTCCAAGCGCCGGCGTACTGCGTGATGAAGTCGTGGACCTCGGGGCGGTAGCTGTGCAGGCTCACGTGGATGTGAGACAGCCCAGCGTCAACGGCCTGACGAAAGAAGGATGCGTCTGCCAGGTGCTGGCCGTTCGTAATCATCCGGCTGAAGAGCCCACGCTTGGCTGCATACTCCAGCGCGGGAAAGAGCAGGGGAGAGGCCGACGGCTCTCCACCGGTCAAAATCACGCCGTCGTAGCCCATGTCGACGAAGTGATCGATGTGACGCTGCATCTCGGAAGTTGTCAGCTCTAGACCGGTCGGAGGGTTCGAGCAGAATCGACAGTTCTGGAGACAGCCTCGCGTCAGCTGAAGGTACGCTAAGTTCGCCACGATGCGACCCTCTGCCTAACTGGCTGCTGACGTTCGGACCGATGCCAACGCTGCCAGGTCTCGCACGTGGAGCGACGGTCGCCAGGACCACCGACGTGAGCGGCTCGCCACGCCTGCAGACTGTGACCGGGACGTCCGTATGCGATGGACAGCGTCATGAGCCCTCCGGCTGTTGCCGCCGTTTTCGCCTTGCCTCGCGGTCAAGAGTCCGCTGCCGTGCAAGTACCGAGAGTGGATCTGCCGGCGCAGCACTCGGCTCGGGAAAGCCTGGGAGGCTCGGTGCTGCAGGCTCCGGCTGGCGTCCCGCTGCGAGTGTGAGCGGCGCTAACGGCCAGCGTGCGACGAGCTGTCGCTTCGCATCCTCAGCGTGTTCGCCTGCAACAAGCGGTCGCGCCAAAGCCAGTCCGTTGGCACGGATTCGATTGATATGGATGCCCGCGCAGCGGTCATTCACCATGCAGTCACGGCATCGCAGCGATTTGGCCCGGTAGTGCTCGGCGACGTGATGCTTGGCCAGCTCCCGGATGACCGGTCGTCCCGTGTCACCATCAAAGAGACGGTGGCTCACCACACGCCGCTCATCGATCAGCTCGGCACCTGGCGCGAGGCAAGGAGCAAGCCCGGACACACGCGGCCGACCTCCGAGCGCACCAACGAGCTCGTAGGGGTCCGCGACGTCGTTGGACTTCGCCTCCCGTAGCGTCTCGTACGCGGGCTGGTGGATTCTCCACGGCCTCTGAACCGTTGCTAGCGCGTCCGCGTGGCTACGGAGCCAAGTGGCTGTCGAGCGTGTCAGGTGGACGTCAACTTCCACATCGGGTCGGACGGTCGACAGCAGCCACGCGTCGCATTGCTCAGCGGTTTGAGCGACCAGCACCGTCGGGACCGGTGGTAGCCCTGCAAGGTCGTCATGTGCGTCGGTCTTCAAATACAGGCCCGGGTACGCGTCGAGCGCTGCCGTGCTGGCAAGCGTCTCCACATCGAGCCCAACGAAGCGGCTGCCGAAGGGCATCGCTCCGGGGCCATCCGCCGACGCTGTCCCGAGCCACCACACATCCCAACGGTCGCTGTGCTGGTCGGCGATGAAGCCATCCATTGTGTTGCAGAGCGGCTGGATGAAGCAGTGCTTACAGCGCTCGGGCTCACGGCAGTCGAGGGGCTTTCCGTGGTCAAGATAGCGCCGAACCATGTGGCGCCGCCCGTTGATCTCATCGAGCATCTTGTGAGGGTCTTGGATGAGGTCCTCGAGCCCCTCAAGAAACGACACTGGGAAGCGGTTCGTCCAGATCACAAAGCGTGGGTGCCGGTTGAGCCGGAAGACCTTGTGGAGCGTCTCGAGATGCTCGGTTGGGTCGTAGAAGAGGTCGTCTCGGTGGTCGTAGGCGGCGGCCTGTGGGATGACGTGCAGCAAGTCGTACTCGGTGACGCCCAGCGAGAAGCAGAGCTCGATGATCTTATCGAGCACGCCGACGTTCTGTTTGTTGATGACGACATCGACGTTGACGATCGGGCGCCCGTCGCGCAGCGCACGGACAAGCCCCTTGATGAGGCGCTTGAACGAGCCTGGGTGTTGCGTGAGGTGGTCGTGCAGCTCTGGGGTGTGGCCGTGCAGGCTAAACGTGATCTCGCCTAGACCGGCGTCCATGACGGTGTCGAAGAAGTCTTTGTCGGCGAAACGCCAGCCGTTGGTCACGGTCTGGACTCGGTCGTAGCCTTCGTCGAGCGCGAACCGAATGAACTCTGGGAACTTCGGGTGAAGGCTCGCCTCCCCCCCGGAGATGATGATCTTCTCTGCGCCAAGCTCCTCACGCCCGCGGACGATCTCACGCTTCACCTCGTCCTCAGGCAGGTAGAGGTTCCGGGGCGTGTCGGAGTCTAGGCAGAACAAACACTTGCTGTTGCAGGCGGTGACTGCGCGAACCCAGTATTTGGGCTTGTTTGCAATCGACTCGCGCACCAGCATCGCGTCGAGAGAGGGGTCCTCCATCGGTGCGGTCATTCGTCTCTCCAGCGCTCGGGCATCCCGCAGCATTGACCATACCCGTCTGGACGGCGTCCACACAAACGTGTTGGTGCAAATCGGTCCCAACGGAGTGCGTCGCTGCCTGTCAGTGCAGAACGTGCGAGCAGGGTGCCGGGAGCGTCTTGCGCCGACGTTGATGGGTTCGCGCTTGCCCCGACATCTCGCGCGCGGCAGTCGGGCAGCGCTGCTGCGAGCATCCGTCGCGGTGCGTCATCAAGATCGGCGATTGCCGCTTGGACCGGGGCGAGGGCGCCGCCAGCCAGCGAGAGTCGAAAGCGTCGTGGATGCACAGCATCCGTGACGCGTTCTGCGTAGGCGGCAACGTCTTCGGGCTCATAGATGACACAGCAGAGCTCGACGGGAAGCTTCGCGACCCGTGCGAGCTTTGCGGCCCCTGCGATAGCGGCGTCGAAGCTTCCGGAGGCGCCTACGCGCGCATCATGGCGGCCCGCGTCCGGGCCATGAAGCACGACACTCGCATGGTCGAGCCGCTTGAGGGGATAGAGCGCGCCAGCACTATGGCCAGCGAGTGGTGCCCCGTCGCCGACGGCCGAGACTCGAGTAAGCGAAAGCTTGAGGGCCTCTCGGACGAGCTCCGGACGGTGCCACACGCCGCTGCCCACCAGCCGAAGCTCAGTGAGCCCCTGTTGAGCGGCGACGATGAGGTCGCTGCGAATCTCTCGAGAAGAGGTTGTCGCATCGATCACAAGGTAGCCCGTCGTCGAGGGCGGCGCTGAGTTGACCTGAAGGCGGGGTGGGTGGGTTGTCAACCGGGCCGAGTGGCGTGCGTCTGCGAGCCGAGCCGTTGGCACGCGAAGCGCTCTGGGGGGCGGGGCGAGCGGGTCATCGGCGTCGCGCGCGGCGGGGTCAGTGAGTCCGTGGGCAGGACCCAGTCCAAGCAGCTCCGCGTCACCGAAGCGCTCGACGTAAGCTCTTGCAACGCCAGGACAGCCATCGCGGCAGTCCGCGCAGCGCGCTGCGCGTGGCGCGGTGTTGTGTCGATCCGCCGTCTCAAGCGTTGCGCCAACCACGCAGTGAGGCAGGCCGCGAAACGACAGCTCGATGCCGACCTTGAGCGCGGCAGCACGGGCGTCAGCGGCCGGATCGGCAACGAGACTGAGGCGCGGTGCAAGTGCGATGACCTCGTTGGCGTGCAGCGCGTCGTGAGGCGTGAGCCCTGCGAGCAGCGACTCGGCGCCGAGTCGCTGCGCAAGCGCCGTCAGCTCCGCCAGGTGCGGGGTGGTCGGGCGTGTGAGGAGGGTGGCGATCGAGACGGTCACGCCGGCGTCCGCTGCTAGTCGAGCGGCCCGACAGGTGGTTCGCCACGCGCCAGCCCTGCCGACGATCCAGTCATGAGCGTCAGGACGCGAGCTGAAGAGTCGCAGGCGGACGTGCGTGAGACCGGCGGCGGCGAGCGCCGCAAGGGCGCCAGGCTGCGCGAGGGCAAGGCCGTCTGTCTCGACGCCGATCGTCTCTGCCCCAGCCGCGCGGCTGTGCCGCACGATGCGAAGCAGATCCGGACGGAGCGTCGGCTCGCCTCCGATCAGCCACAGCGTTGCGTCCGTGTTGGCACCACGCTCGATCAGCGCTGCTACGTCTTCGAAGGGCCGCTCAGGAACACGCGACCACTTGACGCGCGCGCCTGGGCGCGGCGCCCCACCGAGGTCCACGACGTTCGGAGATGCGCCCGTCAATGCACGTCCGTCGGGCGGTCGTGACGTTGCCGTCCGGAGGCGAGGGCGGCTCTTGCGACAGGGCTGGATACCTCGCAAGCCGCCATCGCCGCGTCGTGCGGTCTGGCCTTTACGGACGGGAGACGCCAGCAACGGGGAGCGAAGAGCGCTCGGTAGGATGGGTTGGTCAACGGCACCCTCTGCACGTGTCTGCGCGCGTTTGTTGTCGGTCTTGAGTGGTCCAGCGGCCACGCGCGCTGGGCTGGCGCTCAGCCGCTGGCGCGACTATAGAAATGTGATGATGCTTGCGCAACGACTCCCGCTCCTTGCCCTTTGGATTGTGCTGTCCCGCCGTCGGATTGCCGCCGCCGGCCACCGGCACTCGCGCTCCATCGCCACGTCCTTGGCAACAGCGCCGACTCAGCAGCAAGAGGTCGTCCAATGACGCAAGCGACCGCCACGAACATCTCGATGCCGACTGGGTTCCTCTGCATCCCGAGACCCCAGAGTCTTGAGTCGGTGAAGGTGCTTCGCCGTGTGAAGCTGCTGGCGCTCAAGGAGCTGATTCGTCGTCCGCTCGACGACCTACCGCCACGGCTCGCTCGCGCAGTCGGAGGGGCGCGCGGCATGCTCGATGGGGCGCTGCGTCGGTCTCCAGAGACCGTGGTCGAGGCGGTCGGAGCGCCGGACGTCTTGATCGACTTGCTCTGTCTTGCCTCAGGCGCGCGACCAGCAGAGGGCCTGCTTGCCCGCGCCGTACCGAACCTGCTCTTTCAGCTTGCCCGCCAGGCCCCGCGCGCTCACTTCACGCACAACGTGCTGTGGGACTGGCCGGTCGAGCGACTGGTCGATGAGCGCGACGGCATCGTTTGCGATACAGGGTTGCAGGGGATGATTGTGGGTCCCCAGGGCGCCGAGCTCCGAGGCCGCAGCGGTAAGACACTGGACGCTGATGCGCTGAGATCTGACCTGCTCGTCGCGTTGCACCCGGAGCTGCCGCGACTACGACTAGCGCTCTTTGACGACAACCCCCTGGCCGACGAGGAAGCTCACCCCGACAAGAGCGGAAACGCACTCGACCTTAGCGACCACTCGGTGCCCGACTGGCAGGCCGGCTACCGGACCGCACTCGACCTTGTTGAGCGCTACCTGCCAGAGATCTTCGGCGAGTTCCGCCAGACCTTCCGGCGCCTTGTCCCCGTCGGTTACGGTGCCGAGATGCACATGTCTGCGTCGTATCGGCAGGGCCCCGGCGTAGTGTACGCGACGCTGCATCCAGACCCAGTCACCCTTGCCGAAGCGCTCGTGCACGAGACGCAGCATGGGAAACTCAACGCTCTGACTTGGCTTGACCCTGTGCTCGACAACGGACACACCGAGTGGGCGACGTCACCGGTACGCCCAGACCTGCGCCCGCTCATGGGCGTCTTGCTGGCTGTCCATGCGTTTGCGCCGGTCTCGGCGTTGTTGGTGCGAATGCTGCGGGCCAACGACCCGTTGACCCGCCCGCCTCGGTTCACGAAGCGACTCGCGGATGTGCTTGCCGGCAATGCCCACGGGTTGCAAACGCTTGCCGAGAAGGCTCAACCGACCAAGCTGGGCAGCCGAGTTCTGGCAGACCTCAACAGTCTGCATATGGCAGTCAGCCAGCACGCGCCCGCCGCAACAGCGAGCGCGGAAGGGGTGATGTGGCCGGGGTGACGTCAGTGCCGACCGATGAGGAGTCCGAGACCGCAGGCGAAGCGCTCGTGAGCTACACCCGCGAGGGCCTCGTGGTTGCGGTCAAAGTCGGCGCAACACTGCTCGAGGCCAGCGAGGCGTGCGGAGCGCCGCATGGATCTCACTGCGGCGGCGTTTGCGGTTGCTCGACCTGTCATGTGTACGTGCGGTCAGGAGGCGAGCTGCTCTCCGCCATCGAAGCCGATGAAGAGCGTCTCCTAGGGGGCGCTCTCGATCGGAACGACGAGAGTAGACTCGGCTGCCAAGCAGTGCTTCTGCGGCCCGGCCGGGTGCTGGTTGAGATCACCGACGAGAGTTTTGAGACGTGGCTGGATGCGCATCCGAGTGAACAAGACCGCGCGCTGGCGCTTCGTGGGATCGGGTAACTCGTTGTAGAGATCGGAAGTTCGTTCCTATCTCCTCGACGGTCCATCGCCGATCTCTTCGGTCCGACTTCTTGAAGGGTCCCGACACGTCGGCGTCGTCGGATCTCGACCTCGACGACGGCCTGTCGGGACCTACGAACGAACTTCCAGCATCTACAACTAGCCCCAAAACAAGCGCTCTTTCCGGCTGCGGCTTTGGCGATGCCGTCACCAGCGACGTCCGTGCGTTCGCTTCGCTCACCTGAACTCGACGATGCACGCATCGCCTTCGTCCAGCGGACCCCACTGGCAAGCACATCGCCTTCGCCTCGCTCGAAAATGGCGCTTGATTTGGGACTAGCTCAGGCGGCGACGGCGCCACATGAGCACGCCACCGATCGCCATCAGCAAGAGCATCAGCGCCGACGGGTCAGGTGTGCCGCCCGCACCGCAGAAGCCTCCGCTACCGAACGCCACGATACCGTCGTCGACTGGGTCGCAGGCGTTGCCCACGCCGTCGCCGTCGAAGTCGCCCTGGTCGGGGTTGCCCACCAGCGGGCAGTTGTCGGTCGCGTCAGGCATGCTGTCGTTGTCAGCGTCCTGGCAGACGTCGCCGATGCCGTCGCCGTCCGTGTCGAGCTGGTCAGCATCCGCGTCAGCCGGGCAGATGTCGCAGACGTCACCGACGCCGTCGCCGTCTTCGTCGCGCTGCTCGGCGTTGCCATCGCTTGCGCAGTTGTCGCAGACGTCGCCGACGCCGTCCTCGTCGCTGTCTGCCTGGTCAGCGTTGGCGCTGCCGCTGCAGTTGTCGCATGCGTCACCGACGCCGTCACCGTCACCATCGGCCTGGTCGCCGTTGGGGGTGAACGGGCAGTTGTCGAGCGAGTCGATGATGCCGTCGTCGTCCGTGTCCGGGTTGAACTCGATCGTGCAGTCCACTGACGACTCGTTGCCCGATGGGTCCACGGCCGTGACCGTGTAGTAGACCTGCAGGGCGCCTTCCACGCGGCCGGTGATGGTCAGCGCGTCACCGTCCACGGAGAGCGGGCACTCTTCCGCGGCTAACGCCGTCTCGCTGCCGTCAGCGGCGACGATGACACAGGTCACCTCGGCGATCTGCACGTCCGAGCCGCACGCGTCTGTCGAGCCCACCTCGATGATCTGCGGAATCGCGTTGCTGCTGAGCTCACCGCAGCTCACCTCGGGCGGCGTCACGTCGAGCACCGTCAGCAGGGTCGTGCACTCGTCGCTGTTGCCGGCGTCGTCCTCGGCGGTGAAGTCCACCGAGTGGTTGCCGACCGGGTACTCCGCCTGCTCGTCGATGACCGTCGTGTCGACCGCACAGTTGTCGGTGGCGAGCGCCTGAACGACACCCTCCCACTCGCAGCTATCAGGCGCAGCCTCGACGATGATCTCGGGCGTGCACTCAAGCACCAGCGGCGTGTCATCGTTCACAGTGACCATGAACTGGCAGCTCGTGGCGTTGCCGGTGTTGTCGATGGCCGTGTAGGTCACCGTCGTCTCGCCGATACCAAAGACCGGCGGAGCGTCGTTGTAGACGATGAGGTTGCTGCCGTCGCAGACGTCAGACGCCAGCGCGTTCGGGAGCTCCACCGCCATGCCGCACGCATCACCGGGGCTCGTCACCTCGATGTTGTCGGGGCAAGCGATGGTCGGCGCCTGGGTGTCGACGACGCTCACACGCGTCACGCAGGTCGACACGTTGCTGTTGCCGTCCGTCGCCTGGAAGATGACCGGCGTGGTACCGAGCGGGAACGTGCTGCTCGTCTCAGCGTACGTCACGTTCACCGGCGCACACTCGTCGGTCGCCGTGGCCGTGATGGTCTCGATCTCGAGCGTCGCGCCGCCGTCAACACACTCAAGGGTCGTGTCGTCAGCACAGTCCAGCGACGGTGCGATAGCGTCGAGCGGGCAGGGGCTCGGCACGATCTCCCACGCGTGGATGTCGGGCGTTGGGTCGCACTGCCGCTCAGGGTCGAGGTCGCAGGTGCGCACCAAGAGCTCGTGCGGTCCAAGCGGGAGCTCACCACCGTCGAAGACGCCGTTGGGGCACGGCACCCACTCGCCACCGTCGAGCATGCACTCGAAGTAGTCAGCGTCAGGGTTGGTCGGGTCGTGGAACTCGAAGGTGTTGGGCGCGTTCGGACCTTGCTGGGTCGGCGGGCCGTCGGTGATCTCGGTCGCTGGGACCGTCGTGTCGATGAGCCACGTGAAGACCGCTGGCGTCGGGTCGGCGTTGCCCGCCTCGTCGACCGCGTAGACGTGGATCGTGTGCAGACCGTCGTCGAGCCCGTCGTAGTACTCGGTCGGGTCGCACGCCACGAAGTCATCAGGCGCGACCGGCGGCGTGACCCCGGGGTCGAGCACGCAGAAGTAGGTCACGTCGTCCTCGTCAGAGGCGAAGCCGAAGTCGGCGTCGTCCACCTGCGACGGATCTTCCGGGTGGAACGGAATGAACGTGTCCGGCGGGCTATCGTCGATGGTCCACTCGCAGTACGCGGGGGTGGGATCGGCGTTGTTTGTGGCATCGATGCTGCGCACCTCGAAGCGATGGTCGCCTTCGCCAAGGTCCGAGTACGTGATCGAGCCGCTCGGGCAGGGCTCCCACTCGCTGTCGTCGAGGCGGCACTCCCAGTTGGTGACGCTGCCGTCTCCGGGATCGCTAAACTCGAACGTCACGTCGTCGACGTTCACCGCAGCAGCCGGGCACTCCACGATGGCCGACTCCGGCAGCGTGGTGTCGATGACCCAGTCGTAGCAAGCAGGGGTCGGGTCAGCGACGCCAGCCTCGTTGACCACGAAGACGCACAGGGTGTGCTCGCCGTCAGGCAGGTCGTCCCACATCTCGACCTCGTCGCACTCGACGTACTCGGTGTCGAGCGGCGGGACCGTCGATGGGTCGAGCACGCAGTAGTACTGGTCCGCGTCGTCACTGGGGGTGCTGAAGCCGCACGTGGCGTCGTTGCTCTGCGAGGGGTTGTCGGCGCAGAAGTCGATGAGCGTGTCCGGGACCGAGTCATCGATCTCCCAGATGCACAGGGCAGGCGACGGGTCCGCCACGCCGTTCGGTCCAATCGCGCGCACCAAGAACGTGTGCTGGCCGTTGGGCAGCTGGCTGTAGGTCACCGAGCCACCGTAGCAAGGCATCCAGTCGCCGCCGTCGAGCTGGCACTCGAAGGCCGTTGTCGTCGCCGTCACGGCGTCCGCGAAGGTGAAGGTCACCTCGTGGGCGCTGATCGTCGGCTGCGGACACTCGACGGTGGTGTCGATCTCCAAGCAGACCGTGCCGTCGCCGGCCTGGTCTTCGTCGACCACGCCGTCGCAGTCGTTGTCGATGGCGTCGCAGGTCTCGGGCACGGGTTGACCAGCAATCGCGTCGCACGCGGCCGTCAGGTCCGGCTGGCACACGATCTGTCCCAGCGCGCTCTCGCAGGCGCCGATGCCGTTGGTGCACGCCTCGCCGAGGTTGAAGCCCTCGTCGATCTCGCCGTCGCAGTCGTTGTCGCGTCCGTCACAGACCTCGGGTTGCTCGTCGTCGAGGTCCGCATCGCAGACCACGCCGGTACCGTCGGCCGTGCACACGTTGACGCCGATCGACTGGCACTCGCCTTCGCCGGCCACACACGACTCGCCAACACCGAAGCCTTCGTCGATCCCGTCGATGCAGTTGTCGTCGATCTCGTTGCAGACCTCCGCCGCATCGGGGTTGATCGCTGGGTCCTCGTCTTGGCAGTCCACGCAGCCAGCAGGGCAGAGCGCCACGCTGTCGACGAAGTCAGAGCACTCCATCTCTGCGTCACAGAAGCCGTCGCCGTCGTCGTCGCAGCCTTCGTCGACCTCGCCGTCGCAGTCGTTGTCGATGTTGTCGCAGATCTCGGTCGTGCCGGGGTTGGCGTTGGCGCCATCCTCTTCGTAGAAGTCCGACGGCGTGTCATTGCAGTCACCGCAGCCGTTCTCGCACACGGTCACGACCACACCGGTGACGCAGACCATCTCAGCGTCGCACCAGCCGTCGTTGTCGTCGTCGCAGCCCTCGTCGATCTCGCCGTCGCAGTCGTTGTCGATGTTGTCGCAGCGCTCGATGCCGATGTCTTCGGTCTGCTCGCACGTCACGCCGCTCCCGTCACCGGTACAGACGAACACGCCCGACTCGCAGACGTTGTCATCGTCAGGGTTGGGGTCGCAGCCCTGGCCCACGGTCGGGAAGTCTTCGTCGACCTCGCCGTCACAGTCGTTGTCGATCGCATCGCAGGTCTCCTCCATCGAGGCCGCGACTGGGTCGCACGTGTCGACCTCCTCGCCCGCGACGCACGTCAGCGCACCCGAGGTCCCCGTGCAGGCGCCGACGCCGCACTCGGTCGCCGTCTCGACGTAGTCTTCGTCGTTTTCGCCGCTGCAGTCGTTGTCGATCGCGTCACAGGTGGTGTCACCGGACGGGTCGTAGTCGGTGGAGTTGGCCGCGTAGTGGGTCACGCCACACTCGCCCCACTCGCCGTCGACGCAGAGCGCCGGGGTCTTCAGGGCGCCGTTGCAGACACCGTTTTGGTTCTCGCACTCGCGGATCAAGAGGTCCGGGTCCTCCGCGTCGGTCAGCCCGTCGCAGTCGTTGTCCACTGCATCGCAGGTCTCGGTCTCTTGGGGCTCGCCCGGCGTGCAGGTGTCAACCAGCTCGCCGTCAACACACGTGTTGGTGCCCACCGCGGCACAGCCACCGACGCCACAGGTCGTCGGGCCGGGCTCAAAGTCCTCGTCCTCACCACCGTCGCAGTCGTTGTCGAGGCCGTCGCAGAGGTCGGTCTCTGGATCGTAGTCGAAGGAGTGGCCGCCGTACTGGGCGTCGCCACAGTCCTGCCAGTCGCCGTTGACGCAGAGGCTAGGCGGACGCATCGAGCCCGCGCACACCCCGTCCTGGTTGTCGCACATGATGGGCGCCAGGTCGGGGTCTTGAGCGTCGAGCAGGCCGTCGCAGTCGTTGTCGGTACCGTCGCACACCTCGGTCGTGCTTGGGTCGCCGGGCGTGCAGCTGTCGAGGATCTCGCCGTTGACGCAGCTCGTGACGCCATCGGCGGCGCATCCGCCAACGCCGCACTCGGTGGCCTCGGACTCGAAGTTCTCATCGGCCGCGCCGTCGCAGTCGTTGTCGAGCGCGTCGCACAGGTCGGTGGTCGCGTCGTAGTCGCCGCTGTGGGCGCTGTAGTCGTCGGCCGTGCAGGCCTCCCACTCGCCGCCAACGCAGAGTGCCGGTGACGTCATCGAGCCGTCGCAGACGCCGTCTTGGTTGTCGCACTCGACCAGCAACAAGCTCGGGTCATCGCCATCGATGAGGCCGTCGCAGTCGTTGTCGATGCCGTCGCAGATCTCCTGGCTCGCCTCGCCGGCCACGCAGGTGTCGCTCTCGACACCCTCGCTGCACTGGGTCGCGCCGGTGGCCGCGCAGGCGCCCACACCGCAGGCGGTAGGCTCGCTGACGAAGCTCTCGTCGATGTCGCCGTCGCAGTCGTTGTCGCTGCCGTCACAGGCGTCCACGCCCGCGGTGTAGCTCGGATCGTTGGTCAGGTAGTGCACGCTCGTGCACTCCTGCCACTCGCCAGCGATGCAGAGCGAAGCGACCGTGGTCGAGCCCTCGCAGACACCTTCCTGCTGGTCGCAGAGCGGCAGCACGAGGTCGGGGTCCGCAGCGTCGAGCAGGCCGTCGCAGTCGTTGTCGTTGCCGTCGCAGGTCTCTTCGGCCTGCGGGTCACCCGGCTCGCAGGTATCGGTGACAACGCCAGCAACGCACGCGGTCGTGCCGTTAGCCGAGCACGCACCGGTGCCGCAGCTCGTGGGCGTGCCCACGAAGTCCTCGTCGGTCTCCTCGTCGCAGTCGTTGTCGAGCGCGTCGCAAGCATCGGCGTTGGGCGTGTAGTTGTTGTTGTTGGTGAAGTAGTTGACGGTCGTGCACTCGGTCCACTCGCCGTTGACGCACTGGGAGGCGACGTGCTCGGCGCCGTCGCAGACACCGTCTTGGTTCTCGCACTCGGTGAGCACCATGTCGGGGTCGGCGGCATCGATCAGACCGTCGCAGTCGTTGTCGATGCCGTCGCAGGTCTCCACCGCGGTCGGGTTCGAGGGCTGACAGGTGTCCTCAACGACACCGGCGGTGCAGGTGACCAGCCCCGTCGCTGCGCATGCGCCCACACCGCACATCGTCTGGGTCTGCTGGTGATCTTCGTCGTTGGTCCCGTCGCAGTCGTTGTCGAGGGCGTCACAGCTGTCCGTGTCTGGGTCGTAGTCTTGGCTGTTGACGATGTAGTTGCTGAACTCGCACTCGGTCCACTCGCCGTCGACGCACTGCTCGCGGGTGTGGATCGAGCCGTTGCAGACGCCTGCCTGTTCTTCGCATGGCGCGAGCACCAGGTCCGGGTCCTCGCCGTCGATCAAGCCGTCGCAGTCGTTGTCGGCACCGTCGCAGGTCTCGGTAGCGCTCGGGTCGCCCGGCTCGCACGTGTTGACCACAACGCCGTTGGTGCACGACGTCGTTCCGGTCGATGCGCAGGCGCCGACACCACAAGTGACCGTCTCGGCCATGTAGTCCTCGTCGGTCTCGCCGTCGCAGTCATTGTCGACGCCGTCACAGACGTCCGTTCCTCCGGCAGCAGGGTGGTTGCCGGTGTAGTCGGTGTCGTTGACGATGTAGTTGGCGAAGCCACAAGCCGTCCACTCGCCATCCACGCACTGGTTGGTCGTGTGCACCGCGTCTTCGCACACGCCGTCTTGGTCTTCGCACTCGGTCACGATCAGGTCGGGGTCTTCCGCGTCGGTGAGCCCGTCGCAGTCGTTGTCCTCGCCGTCGCAGGTCTCGTTGCCGTCGGGCTCGCCGGCCTCGCACGTGTCGCCAATGGTGGCGGAGCGAGCGAACGGACCATCGCCAAAGCCACAGCACAGCTCGCACTGCGGATTGAAGATCGCGCCGTTGGGGATGTCGAAGAAGCACTCCTGGCAGTTGACGCCGGCGCAGGGGCTGTCCTGGACGCAGATGGTCATGCCGGTCGCGGCACACACGCCCACGCCGCAGGTCGTCTCCTCAGGCTCGAAGTCCTCGTCGAGACTCCCGTCGCAGTCGTTGTCGAGTCCGTCACAGGTGTCGGTGCCGTTGTCGTCGTCGTAGTCAGCGCTGTGGTCGGCGTACTCGTCGGGGCCGCACGCGCGCCAGGCGCCATCCACGCAAAGTGCTGGGTCTTTCTGCGAGCCCTGGCAGACGCCGTCTTGGTCCTCGCAGTTGGGGATGAGGAGGTCGGGGTCGGCGCTGTCGACGAGTCCGTCGCAGTCATTGTCCTGACCGTCGCAGGTCTCGATTCCCGGTCCGCCGGGGTCGCACGAGTCGACCTCGTTGCCGTTGATGCAGCTGAGCGTCCCTGTGTCGGCGCACGCACCGACGCCGCAGGTCGTGTTCTGGTCCTCGTAGTCCTCGTCCTGGGAACCGTCGCAGTCATTGTCCTGGTTGTTGCAGGTGGTGTCGGTGGTGGCGTACTGAGCCGGGAACGCGCACGCGGCGTAGATCGGGCCCGTGCAGGGCAGCCACTCGCCGGCAACGCAGAGGTCCCGTGTCTTGTCGCAGTCCTCGCAGACACCTGCCTGCTTCTCGCACGCCGGGATGATCAGATCGGGGTCGAGCGTGTCGACGAGTCCGTCGCAGTCATTGTCTTCACCATCACAGACCTCGTCCTCGCCTTCGGGCGTCACGCAGGAGTCGACTTCTTCACCGTCGACGCAGGTCAGCGTGCCCATGCCTTGGCAGCCCGGCGAGTCCGTTCCGCAGGTGGTGTTCTGGTCGACGAAGTCCTCGTCGGTCTCGCCGTCGCAGTCCTGGTCGATGCCGTCGCAGATATCGGGCTGCGGGTCGTCTGGCACCTCGGGCGGGTGGCTGCAGGTACCTTGGAAGCTGCAGTTGTCGGCCGTGCACGGGTTTTCGTCGTCGCATGCGCAGTTGGCGGGGATGGTGATCTTGGTCGTCATGCCGGCCGTGATGGTGAACTCCGTCGGGACGGTGGCCGTGATCTCCCACTCGTCGGCGGTGTAGGCGTTTTCGTCGAGAGGATTGGTGTAGTCGAAGTCGTAGTCGCCGCTGGCCAGCTGCGTCGAGTAGGTGCCGCTCGCTGGGACCATCTCCTCGAACGAGTTGCTTGCAGCGGCTTGGTCGGTCACCTCGAAGGGCCAGTCAGCCAAGAAGGTCTCGTTGGCGTCTTTGACGCCGTCGCCGTCCTCATCGAAGAACACGCAGACCTCGAGTCGACCGGGGCAGCGACCGACGATCGTCGGCGACGTGGCCTGAACGGTCGAGGGCAGGAGCTCGTCGTCGGAGAGCACCGCCACGCCAATGACGTCCTTACCGAGGGCGCTTCCGTCGGCGGGGTCAAAGCCAAGGAAGACGTCGAGCGTTTGCTCTTCGTAGGGCTCGAGCGAGCTGCAGCTCATTCGGACCTTCGTGATCGCGTTGGGAGCCGTGGCAGAAGCCGGACACGCGCCCCATGCGGTCGTGTAGCACTCGTTGGTG